>DATGSQ010000025.1:0-52243 GCA_035302425.1 Bacillota bacterium
CATTAGAAGGTGTTGGCTCAAACTATTCCGTTGAAGACATTGAAGATATTATTGAAAATGGAACTGGTAGCATGCCAGCAATGAAAAGTGTAACTGATGAAGACAGAACAGCAATCGCTGAATGGCTCGCAACGAAATAAAGTATTCCACATACTTATAGCTTATCCTTTTAATGAGGATAAGCTTTTTTATTTTTAAGATAAAATCACGATAATTGTTTAGATTAATTAATTTTTTTATAACTGATTTGCCAACAATTATGAAAAGCACTCTCCCAATAATCCCCAATAAACGTATTAAAAGGATACATTATTACAAAAATCAAAAGAAAAAGGAAAAATGAAACATAAATGTAATATTTTTTTAGCAATTTTTTTGCGTAAAAGATGTTATAATAAATATAATGTCAAGAAACTGCAAAATTTTTATGTAACTGTATCAATTTTAGTTAATTAATATTTGAACATACGGGAGAAACTTTTAATCAAATTACATATTTTTTAAATCTACATATGACTTTGGAAACTAGTCCAAGCTACTATTTGTTTATTTATAACAAAAAATAGAGTTTGCTATTGTCGAATTTGGCCTATGAGAATATAGTTATTAAACAGATCATTAAAAAGTAACTACATATGACTTTATGCTTAATCGATATTTTCATAACTTTAAATAGTAATCGAAAAACAAAAGGTGATCAATTTATGATTTTAATGGAAAATATAAAGAAAACATATGAAAATGGAGTAACTGCTTTAAATGGTGTTTCGGTGCATATTAAACAAGGAGAGTTCGTTTATCTCGTCGGCCCAAGTGGAGCGGGAAAATCGACGTTTGTAAAACTTATTTATCGTGAAGAAAAAGCGAGTTCAGGTAAAATAATTATTAATGAAAAAAATTTAAACGAATTGAAAGAAAAGAACGTCCCGTATTTCCGTCGTGACATAGGAATTATTTTCCAAGACTTTAAATTACTTCCTAAACTAACGGTTTACGAAAATATTGCTTATGCATTAGAAGTTATTGAAGCTCCACCACGTCATATTCGAACGCGGGTAATGGAAGTTTTAGAGCTTGTCGGTTTAAAACATAAAGCACGATTTATTCCAGCAGAGTTGTCTGGCGGTGAACAGCAAAGGGTAGCGATTGCTCGGGCAATTGTTAATCGTCCAGTCATCGTTATTGCTGATGAACCAACAGGAAATTTAGATCCAGATACCTCCTGGGAAATTATGAATATTTTTGAAGAAATTAATGAACGTGGAACGACGATTATTATGGCGACACATAGTAAAGAAATCGTCAATACGATTAAAAGACGTGTTATAGCTATCGAAAACGGTGTTGTTACACGTGATGACCATCGAGGTGAATACGGCTATGAAGCTTAGAACTTTACGACGCCACTTTTTCGAAGGGCTTAAAAATATATTCCGTAACGGATGGATGACTGTAGCTTCCATTTTGGCGGTCACGATGACATTGTTGTTAGTCGGTGTTTTTTTAGCGCTCGTATTAAATTTAAACCAAATTGCAAAAAACATTGAAGATGATGTTGAAATAAAAGTTTTAATTGATCGTTCAGCAGATGAAGTTGACATTCAAACATTAGGCACCCAAATTGATGCGATACCGAATGTTGAATCTGTACGTTTTGCATCGAATGATGAGGAATTACAAAGTCTTGTTGCTAGTATGGGAGAGTCCGGTGAAGCTTGGCTACTATTTGAACAAGAAAACCCTTTAAACCATGTATATATTGTACAGAGTGAAAAGCCAAAAGATGTAGAAACAATCGCAATGACAGTCAAAGAGCTGAACTATGTACAAGAAGTTAATTATGGTCAAGATTATGTGGACAAGCTTTTTACATTTAATCAGTATGCCCGTTATATCGGTTTAGCTTTAATTATTGGACTCGTTTTAACAGCTATTTTCTTAATTTCTAATACAATTAAATTAACAATTATGGCAAGAAGTACGGAAATTGGGATTATGAGACTTGTCGGAGCAACAAACAGTTTCATTCGTTGGCCTTTTCTCATTGAAGGTATGTTTTTAGGGGCTTTTGGAGCTGTTATTCCAATTATCATTGTCATGTTCGGTTACTATTATTTAGATATATATGTTAGCTCGAAAATTACTTTTAGTTTCATAGATTTATTACCATTCACTCCTTTTGCATGGCAATTAGCCGCACTTATTTTAGGAATTGGTGTATTTATCGGTATGTGGGGAAGTGTCATGAGTATTCGTAAGTTTTTAAAGGTCTAAAAGATAAAAAATTGTTAAGTAACAATGAAGAAGGGAGCGAGGATGTCGATGAACAAAAGAGTATTTTACACATTTACTATTATACTTACAATTATATTTTTATCCTTTGGTAGTTTGCCAGTATCAGCGAAATCAGTTGATGAAATAAATTCAAAAATAAAAGATTTAGAGAAAGAACAATCAGAAATAAAAAAACAACGACAATCAGTTGATACGGATAAAAAAAGTACTGAAGAAAAGTTAGATGACAATTTAAAAGAGCAAAGTTTCGTGGAAAAAGAACTTGACGCAATTAATGACCAACTTGTTGAAACGACTAACAATATACAAAGTAAAGAAGCGGAAATCGCTAAGACGAATGATGAAATTGACGAATTAAACAAAACGATTAAGGCGTTGGAAAAAGACATTGTTTATTTAGAAGACCGCATTGAAAAGCGCGATGAATTGCTCAAAGAACGGTTAAGAGCTATCCAACAAAATGGTGGTTTAATTAGTTACATAGAAGTTATTCTTGAGTCAAAAAGTTTCGGTGATTTTATTAGTCGTGCCAGTGCCGTAAACATCATAATGGATCAAGATAAGACAATTATGGAAGAACAAGCAGCTGATAAGGCTGATTTAGAGCAAAAAATGATCGAAGTTGGAGAACATAAAGTTAACGTCGAAGCTCAAAAAGAAAAATTAGAAAATCAAAAGGAAGAATTAGAAAGTTTAAGAGCAAGCCTTAATAAACAAATGGCAGAAAAAGAGAAAATTTCTGAGCAATTAAAAGAAAAATATGAAGAACTTGAAGAATATAAAATGAGTTTACAAGAGGAAGAAAAGACTTTACAAGATCAAGAGAAAATTATTAATGAATTAAGACAAAAAGAACAGACAAAATTAAACCAATTAAAAGAAGAGCAAAGAAGAAAAGAAGAAGAAGAACGTAGAAGAGCGGAAGAGCAACGAAAACAAACTTCGAATAACAATAATAGTGACCCTGTTATAACGGGGAACGGTACTTTATCATGGCCCGTACCAGGACATGGTTTAGGGTCTCCGTATGGATGGCGTAGTTTTAATGGTGGTAGTTTTCATCATGGGATAGACATACCTGCAGCAACTGGAGTTCCGGTATATGCTGCGGCATCAGGTGTCGTCACACGTTCAAACTATTCACCAAGCTACGGAAACGTCATTTACGTTTACCATTCGGAATTAGATTTGACAACGGTTTATGCCCATTTAAGTCAAAATCTTGTATCTTTAGGAGCGACTGTAGCCAAAGGAGAAATGATTGGTAAAGTTGGAAATACGGGTAACTCCTTTGGGGCCCACCTCCATTTTGAAACTCATAATGGAGCATGGGAATATAGAGGCGGCATAAATCCGATGCAATTCTTTTAAGGAAAATTTTCTTGCATTAAATCTTAATTATCGATAAGATTAAAGACATCACAACAATGCTTGTGATGTCTTTTTCAAATGAAACAAACACTTATTTTATTCAAGATTTTAACGGTGTTTAAGTGTAAAATATATATAGTTGGCATTATATATTCAACAACGGGGTGAAAAAATGAATGTAAAAAAGCACACGATCGTTTTGCTTTTTTTTGCATCAATTATTTTAGGATTTACAGGAGCTTATGCTGGCGGACAACTGGCTAAATCGGACCAAGGAATGCAACAGAGTGGAAATGGTTCACAAGAAAAAGTAGTTGTTGACACACCTGAACATTTAGCAAAAGTCGCTCAAGCCTATAACCTTATAAAAGAACATTACCTTGAAGAGGTGGATGATGAAGAACTTATTGAAGGTGCGATTCAAGGAATGTTAGAAATTCTCGAAGATCCTTATAGTTCATATATGGATGTAGAAGTGATGGAAAGATTTAATGAACAAATTGAATCATCCTTCGAAGGAATTGGTGCAGAAGTAAGTTTAATCGATGGAGTAGTAACAATTGTCGCACCGATTAAAGAATCACCCGCAGAAAAGGCAGGATTGCGACCGAACGATCAAATTATAAAAATTGATCAAGAAAGTATTGAAGGGTTAGATTTAAATGAAGCTGTTGAACGTATTCGCGGAGAAAAAGGGACAGAAGTTGTTTTAGAAATATCTCGACCTGGAGTTTCCGAATCTTTTGAGGTAACTGTTGTTCGTGATGAAATACCGATTGAAACTGTGCATGCAGAAACGTTAGACGTTGCTGGAAAACAGACAGGAATTATTGAAATTACATCGTTTTCCGAAACGACTGCTGCTGACTTTGTCACAGCGCTCGATGAAATGGAAGCAGCTAATATTGACGGTTTAGTTATCGATGTACGCGGAAATCCCGGTGGATTGTTAAACTCTGTAGAAGATATTTTAAAACATTTTGTTCCGAAAGATTTACCTTATGTCCAAACAGAGGATCAACAAGGTAATAGACAACCATTTTATTCCGATTTAGATGAAAAAAAGGACTATCCAATTTCTGTATTAATTGATAGTGGTAGTGCTTCAGCATCAGAAATACTCGCTGTTGCTTTAAGGGAAATTGGTTATGAAGTAATTGGTCAAGCAAGCCATGGGAAAGGCACTGTGCAACAGGCTGTACCTTTAGGTGATGGAACGACCTTAAAATTAACGTTTTACAAATGGTTATCACCGAAAGGAACTTGGATTCATGAAAAAGGTGTACAACCGACAATCGAAGTAGAGCAGCCAGATTATTACTATTCCCATCCAATTCGTACTGATGAGCCACTGTCTATAAATGATTCGGGTGAAGCCGTTGAAAATATACAAGTAATGCTCACAGGACTCGGATATGATACAGGTGGTAAAGATGGTAAATTTGATCAAGCGACAGTTGCAGCCGTACAAGAGTTTCAAAAAGATAATGAATTACCAGTAACGGGTGAAGTTGACGAACGAACAGCAGAATTAATTGAGCGAAATGTTGTGGAAAAAATTCGTGCAGGTGAAGATGACATCCAATTAGATGAGGCAATTAAATCACTTTATAAATAAGTTAAATGCTGTTCCATTAAATGATTTATTAAGCAAGTTGCAAGATAAATATCATTTTTACTGGAACAGCTTTTGCCTATTATAAGATAAAGGATAAACATTACTATAAAAAGACCAAAGCTAGTAGGTGATATAAATGGGAAATATTATTTTGCAAGAAAGCTGGAAAACGATTCAGTTATTGTTTACGCAACCTATTTTATATTGGGCAATATTTTTAATCATCGTTTCTGCCTATGAACGGATTGAACGTGAACGATTAAATTTCGGTTATAAAATTTTTGATTGGCAAAAAGAGTGGCGCGATACTTTAGTTTTTTCCTTCGTTTTTGGTGCCGTTGTTTCAATTATTATGATTAGTTTTGGCTTTGTATTTACTTATGAAACAATTTATTTAATAAATATCGTCATTATTTTATTAAGTATTACGTGTAAATATACATTATTATCTGCTAGCTATACGATTGGTACAACTTTTTTACTAATCATTTTACTCCCATTACTTTTACCTTATCAAACATTTCTTCCAAAAACTTTGTTTTCTGTCAATAATTTTAGTGGACTCGTTATTTTACTAGGACTTCTCTTAATTGGGGAAGCGATTTTATTAAAACGTATTAAACGAAATAATGCCTATCCAAGTTTAACAAAAAGTAAACGTGGTGTTTGGATTGGAGAAAAACAATTACGTAAAATAAGTGTTTTGCCTTTGTTTCTTTTAGTACCGCACGGATTAATCGAGCCGTTTTTTCCCTATTGGCCGTATGTAAACTTAGGTTTTAATTCTTATAGTATTATTATTGTTCCCTTTGTCATGGGCTTTGATCATCGTATAAAAAGTTCTTTACCAAATGTAGCTGCACAAAAGTTAGCCCGGTCAATTATTATTTTATCTATTATCGTTTTAAGTTTAGGTATTGGTAGTATTTATTTATCATGGTTGTCCCTTGTAGGTATTTTAATCGCAATTGCAGGGCGTGAATTTATCGTATTCAAGTTACGGGAAAAGGATGAAGGAAATGTCCCTTATTTTACATCATTAAATGAAGGATTAAGAGTGTTGAGCATTATCCCGGGGTCACCAGCTGAAAAAACGGAACTATTAGTCGGTGAAATTATTACTAAAGTTAATGGAATTCCTGTAAAAACACCCGATGAATTTTACGAGGCCTTGCAGGAAAGTGGGGCATTTTTCCGCCTGGATGTCGTCGATGATGCGGGTGAAGTTCGTTTTATTCAAGGAGCTTTTTACGAAGATGATGACCATAAACTTGGGATAATATTTCCCCGAAACCGATATTATGAAAAATCAAGTTAATACTACTTTTTAAATAAATGACTAAAACATACGTATAATAGTTTTTTAAAATTTAGAGATAGGCAAATCCATCGAATATTTGTTCGCTTTTTGTTACACTAATAAGAGATACTAGTCTTGGAAAACGACTGAATGAGTGTGCGAAATGGAGGATTTTGTGTGAGTGGATGTTTTGAACTTTTTGCTAATTATGAACCACGTGGAGACCAGCCAAAAGCGATCGAACAGCTCGTCAAGCAATTAAATTCCGGACAAAGACACCAAACATTGCTCGGCGCAACTGGTACGGGAAAAACTTTTACCGTATCGAATGTCATCGAAGAAATAAATCGGCCAACTTTAGTTATGGCACATAATAAAACACTTGCAGGTCAATTGTATAGTGAGTTCAAAGAATATTTTCCGAACAATGCTGTTGAATATTTTGTTAGCTTTTATGATTATTATCAACCGGAAGCATATGTCCCTTCAACAGATACGTACATTGAAAAAGATGCGAGTATAAATGATGAAATTGATAAATTACGTCACTCAGCAACAGCTTCACTCTTTGAACGGCGTGATGTGTTAATCGTTGCAAGTGTATCGTGTATTTATGGACTTGGTTCCCCAATTGATTATGAAAATCATATGATTTCTTTACGGTTAGGTATGATTAAAGATCGTGATGATTTGTTGCGTGATCTTGTACGTATTCAGTATGCCCGTAATGATATCGATTTTCAACGGGGAACTTTTCGGGTACGTGGTGATTCTGTAGAAGTTATACCTGCTTCCCGGGAGTCCCACGGGATCCGTGTTGAATTTTTTGGTGATGAAATTGATCGCATTCGAGAAGTCGATATTTTGACAGGTGAAATTATTGGTGATCGGGAACATGTTGCAATTTTCCCTGCTTCTCACTATGTTACAGGGGAAGAAAATTTACGACGGGCAATTGAAGATATAAAAGTAGAACTTGAAGAACAACTCGCTTACTTAAGAAAAGAAAATAAATTACTTGAAGCCCAACGTTTAGAACAACGAACGAATTACGATATTGAAATGATGGAAGAGATGGGTTTTTGTTCGGGCATTGAAAACTACTCAAGACATTTAGCTAATCGGCCGCCTGGCTCAACACCCTATACGTTACTTGATTATTTCCCAGATGATTTTTTAATTGTTCTCGACGAATCGCATGTGACGATTCCACAAATTCGCGGAATGTTTAATGGTGACAGGGCTCGTAAACAAATGTTAGTCGACCATGGATTTAGATTACCATCAGCATTAGATAACCGGCCATTAATGTTTTCGGAGTTCGAGCAAAAGGCTGATCAATATTTATATATATCAGCTACGCCCGGACCTTATGAAATTGAACATACACCTAAAATGATTGAGCAAATTATACGTCCAACAGGTTTACTTGACCCTGAAGTGTCTGTTCGTCCAACTGAAGGACAAATTGACCATTTAATTAAAGAAATTAATAAGCGGATCGACCGTAATGAACGAGTGTTAGTGACGACATTAACGATTAAAATGTCGGAGGATTTAACAGATTATTTACGAGATCTCGGTATGAAAGTTGCTTATTTACATTCGGAAATCGACACCCTTGAACGAATTGAAATTATTCGTGACTTGCGTATTGGTAAATATGATGTGCTCATTGGAATTAACTTATTAAGAGAAGGATTAGATATACCTGAAGTCTCTTTAGTCGCTATTTTTGATGCCGATAAAGAAGGTTTTCTCCGTTCTGAACGTTCGCTTATCCAAACGATGGGACGAGCAGCCCGTAATGCCAATGGACAAGTAATTATGTATGCTGATCGGATAACAGATTCGATGCAAGTAGCAATTGACGAAACTGAACGTCGACGTAAAATTCAACAAGCTTACAATGAAAAACATAATATAACCCCACAGACGGTTAAAAAAGAGGTAAGGGATGTTATTCGCGCGACATATGTTGCCGAAGACGATGAACAATACGTTGATAAACTATCAGAAATTGCTAAACTTCCACAGGACAAAAAGCAAGCAGTTATCGAACAGATGGAAAAAGAAATGAAAGAAGCGGCAAAAGTGCTTGACTTTGAACGGGCAACAGAATTAAGAGATATTATTTTCGAATTACAAGCGGAAGAATCATTATAAGGACGCGAAAGGATGTCATGTTCATGCCTAGTAAAGCAATTACGATTCAAGGCGCAAGAGAACATAATTTAAAAGATATTAATATTAAAATACCGAAAAATAAGTTAGTCGTAGTAACAGGCTTATCAGGTTCAGGAAAGTCATCATTAGCCTTCGATACAATTTATGCGGAAGGGCAGCGACGTTATGTCGAATCATTGTCCGCCTATGCGCGACAATTTCTCGGACAAATGGATAAGCCTGATGTCGATGCGATTGAAGGTTTATCACCGGCGATATCAATTGATCAAAAAACGACAAGTCGTAACCCACGTTCAACGGTCGGTACTGTAACCGAAATTTATGATTATTTACGTTTATTATATGCGCGTGTCGGTCGGCCAACATGTCCAATTCATGGGACTGAAATAAGTTCACAAACGGTACAACAAATGGTTGATCGTATTTTACAATATCCTGAACGTACACGTTTGCAAATTTTAGCGCCTGTCGTTTCTGGACGTAAAGGTGAACATACACAAGTGTTAAACCATTTAAAACAAGAAGGGTTCGTCCGTATTCGAATCAATGGGGAAATGTATGAAGTAACCGATGACATTCAATTAGATAAAAATAAAAAACATTCTATCGAAGTCGTCGTTGACCGTATCATTCTTCGTGATGACGTTGCTACACGATTAAGCGACTCAATCGAAACGGCTTTACCGTTAGGCGATGGTAATGTCATCGTTGATGTGATTGGTGAAGAGGAATTGTTATTTAGTGAAAACCATGCATGTCCTGAATGCGGCTTTTCAATAAGTGAACTTGAACCACGCTTATTTTCTTTTAATAGTCCTTTTGGTGCTTGTGAAACGTGTGATGGATTAGGGACAAATTTAGAGGTCGATTTAGATTTAGTCATTCCCAACTGGGACAAAACATTAAATGAACATGCAATCGCTGCTTGGGAACCTATTAGCTCACAATATTATCCGCAATTACTTAAAAGTGTTTGCGACCATTACGAAATAAATATGAATGTTCCGATTAAAGAGTTACCGAAAGACCAATTAAATATTATTCTTTACGGTAGCGGTCATGAGAAAATCCGTTTTTACTATAAAAATGATTATGGTCGTGTCCGAGACCAAATGATTATGTTTGAAGGAGTCGTCCCGAATATTAATCGGCGTTACCATCATACGTCTTCTAATTTTACCCGAGAGACATTAGAAAAATATATGGCGCAAAAAGCCTGTCCAGCATGTGATGGTTATCGTTTAAACGAAAAAGCTTTAGCAGTAAAAATTAATGATATGCACATAAGCGAAGTAACGGACTATTCGATCGTAGAAGCCCGGGACTTTTTCGCGAAACTTAATTTAACGGAAAAAGAAACGCATGTGGCAGCAATGATTTTAAAAGAAATTGACGATCGTCTAACCTTTCTCATTAATGTTGGGCTTGATTATTTAACATTATCACGAGCTTCAGGTACTTTATCCGGTGGTGAAGCGCAACGCATTCGTTTAGCGACACAAATTGGCTCAGCTTTAACCGGGGTTCTTTATGTTTTAGATGAACCATCTATCGGATTACATCAACGGGATAATAACCGACTTATAAGTACGTTAAAACAAATGCGGGATTTAGATAATACGTTAATCGTCGTTGAACATGATGAAGACACGATGTTAGCGGCTGATTGGATCGTTGACATTGGGCCGGGCGCGGGCGAACACGGTGGAGAAATAGTCGTCAGTGGTCCACCGAAAAAGGTAATGGAACATAAGACGTCATTAACCGGACAATATTTATCAGGGAGAAAGTTTGTTCCTTTTCCTTTAGAACGCCGTAAACGAGACAAACGGGCTATAAAAGTAATCGGTGCAGCAGAAAATAACTTAAAAAATATTACTGCTCAATTTCCCATTGGTCTATTTACTGTTGTAACAGGTGTATCTGGCTCAGGAAAAAGTACACTCGTTAATGAAATTTTGCATAAAGGATTAGCACAACATTTATACCGTGGTAAACATCGCCCGGGTAAACATAAATCAATTGAAGGGTTAGAACATATCGAAAAAGTAATAGCGATTGACCAGTCACCAATTGGTCGTACGCCACGTTCAAATCCAGCAACATATACGAAAGTCTTCGATGATATTCGCGATGTTTTCGCACAAACGAATGAAGCAAAAATGCGTGGCTATAAAAAAGGCCGTTTTAGTTTTAATGTTAAAGGGGGCCGTTGTGAAGCTTGTCGTGGTGATGGAATTATAAAAATAGAAATGCACTTCTTACCTGATGTTTACGTGCCTTGTGAAGTGTGTAAAGGGACAAGGTACAATCGGGAAACGCTAGACGTACAATATAAAGGGAAAAATATTGCTGATGTGCTCGACATGCGCATTGAAGAGGCTTTACAGTTTTTCAAAAACATCCCACGGATTAAACGAAAACTACAGACGATTTATGATGTCGGCCTTGGTTACATTAAACTTGGCCAATCAGCACCGACATTATCCGGTGGGGAAGCGCAACGGGTAAAACTAGCGAGTGAACTCCACAAACGATCAAACGGGAAGACATTTTACATTTTAGATGAACCGACAACAGGATTACATTCCGATGATATTAAACGACTTTTAGCTGTTTTACAACGTCTCGTCGACAATGGAGATTCCGTCGTCGTCATTGAACATAATTTAGATATTATTAAAGCAGCTGATCATATTATCGATTTAGGTCCAGAAGGCGGTGATGGCGGCGGTGAAATAGTTGCAACAGGAACACCTGAACAAATTGCTGCCCATGAAACTTCATATACTGGAAAATATTTAAAAGAAATTTTACAACGTGACCGGCAACGAATAAAGCGGGCTTTAGCTGAACAAGAAAAAGCTGAAACGGTTACTTAAATAACTATTTACAAGCATAGCAATACCATTCATTTATCGATTATGATACGATAAACATGCCTTTTATAATGAAAAAACGTGCTAAAAATAGGGGGTTATATACGTGAAACCAATTGATCAGCATGCCGTACAAAAATGGTTAGATGATTTTATTGGCAAAGACGTCTACGTTCATGCAGAAACGACAAATGGTGCATATGCAAGTAGCCACGGTAGAGATGGCGTTAATGTAGGTGTCTATATTAGAAATATACAAGTATCCTTTTCCCATGCTAAAATTACAACGGACAACAATGAATCCTACCGTGTTGGCTTAAAAACAGCACTTGGCTGGTTATATACAGAAGGATTAACTGATTGGACGATTCATAACGAAGACAAACTTCTTTTAGCGGGGCATGACTCTGAAGGTAGAGTTAGAGTTGCTTTACAAATTAGTGAACAACCTTTCACTTACGAATAAACGATGAAATGGGGTTATAGTGATGGAAAGACATGTTGTCGTTATTTATGCACACCCAGACGATGAGTCCTTCGGCGCAGCTGGAACGATTATGAAGTTTAGAAAGCAAAACGTTCCCGTCACATACTTATGTGGTACATTAGGACAAATGGGGAGAAATATGGGACCAACTAAGTTTGCTAACCGGGAAACGTTAGCAAAGGTTCGCAAACAAGAACTGTATGATGCGGGACGTTTCTTAGATATTGATATTCGTTTGTTAGGATATCATGATAAAACGATTGAATTTGAAGATCGTCAAGAGGTCGCCGAACATATTAAAACTATTTTAGAAGAAATCGAACCGAGCTTAGTCATTACCCATTATCCAGGTTATGCAATCCATCCAGACCATAATGCACTTGGAGCAGCGACGATTGAAGCGGTTCGATTAATGGATGAAAATAAACGTCCAACCCTTTGGGCACAAGCCATTGAAATGAATTATCAAGACGATTTGGGTGAACCTGATATCATTCATGATATTACAGATAACTTTGATAAAAAGTTACAATCTATCTTTCAACATAAATCACAGGCTGAAGGGATGATGAAAAAACTTAGTGGTGACCTACACATTGCGGAAGAGGAAAAAGAACGTCTACTGCAAAGGTTAGGAAAAGAGCAGTTTTTCATTTGGGATTTTGATCAAGAATAAGGCGGTAAGTTTAAAAAAGCAAAGAAGGTGAACGACATGAAACGACTTTATCGCTCAAACCGAGAACGAATGTTAGCAGGAGTCCTTGGTGGTATTGCAGAATATTTTAATATTGATCCAACCTTTGTTCGACTCTTGTTTGTCGCGGGTCTCTTCTTTAGTGTTGGTAGCTTTAGCGTGTTTTATTTAATTGCTATATTTGTTATTCCACTAGACCCGGAGGTATATTAATGTTTGTTCGTTGGTTTACATCGGTATTTCTAAACGCACTATCACTTTATATTATTCACTTTTTATTTGATTCATTTTACATTGATAGTTTTGGGGTAGCACTTTTAGCAAGCGTTATTTTATCAATGCTAAATTTTATGGTTAAACCGATACTTATCGTGCTAACGTTACCGATAACAATTTTTACATTTGGCTTCTTTCTCTTTGTCGTTCAAGCGATTACGCTAATGATCGTTCAATCACTTCTTGGAGCATCCTTTGTTATCGATGGATTCGGTATGGCAATTTTAGCGGCCATTTTAATGGCTGTCTTAAATTCAATGATGCAACGAATACTTAAATAATTAACATAACAGATCCACAGCTTAGCGAAAAAGTAAACGGCATGTGGATCTCTTTTTATTCATATATTTATTTAAAGGCGGGGATTTTATGAATGAGCAGTATATTTTATCCTTAGATCAAGGAACAACAAGTTCAAGAGCAATAATTGTTAATAAAGACGGCAAAATTGTCGGTATTGCTCAGCGTGAATTTGAACAATATTTTCCTAAACCCGGCTGGGTAGAACATGATGCAGCAGAAATTTGGACGGCGACATTATCGTGTATCGCTGAAGTGTTACGTAAAACATCGATTAAACCTGAGCAAATTGCTAGTATTGGTATAACGAATCAACGAGAAACAACAGTCGTCTGGAATAAACATACGGGAGAGCCGATCTATCGTGCTATCGTTTGGCAATCTCGACAAACTGAAGACATTTGTCAAACGTTAAAAGATGCCGGTTACAATGAACGTTTTAAAGAAAAGACAGGTCTTTTAATCGATCCCTATTTTAGTGGGACGAAAGTAAAATGGATTCTTGATCACGTCGCCGGCGCTCGAAAAATGGCGGAAAATGGCGACTTATTGTTCGGAACGATTGATACGTGGCTCGTATACAATTTATCGGGTGGCAAACTTCATGTTACAGATTATTCAAATGCATCACGGACATTAATGTTCAATATACATACGTTAACATGGGATGATGAATTGTTAGAAATTTTATCTGTTCCAAAACAAATGCTGCCAAAAGTAAAGCAATCTTCAGAAATTTATGGGTATACCGTCGATTATCATTTTTTCGGTCATGAAATTCCTATTGCTGGTATTGCAGGAGACCAACAGGCAGCCTTGTTCGGTCAAGCATGTTTTCATGAAGGTATGATGAAAAACACATACGGCACAGGTTGTTTTATGCTTATGAATACGGGCGAAAAGGCTATTCAATCATCTGCTGGTTTATTGACGACGATTGGGTGGGGAATTGATGGGAAAATAACGTATGCCCTTGAAGGTAGTGTGTTTATCGCTGGTTCAGCCGTTCAATGGTTAAGAGATGGATTACAAATCATTAATACGGCACAAGAAAGTGAAAATTATGCGTTAGAAGTAAATTCAACTGAAGGTGTGTATGTCGTGCCAGCATTTGTCGGTTTAGGTACACCCTATTGGGACAGTGAAGCCCGGGGAGCGATTTTCGGTTTAACCCGTGGAGTTGAACGCGCACATATCGTCCGAGCAACATTAGAGTCAATCGCTTACCAAACGAAAGATATCGTTGAAGTGATGACAAAGGAGGCTAATTTACCTTTAAAAACGTTACGCGTTGATGGAGGTGCAGCGAGCAATGACTTCTTAATGCAATTTCAAAGTGACTTGTTAAATGTTTCTGTTGAGCGAGCAATGATTCAAGAAACGACAGCTTTAGGAGCAGCATATTTGGCAGGCTTAGCAATAGGTTATTGGGAAAATAAAGATGAAATAGCTTCACAGTGGCAAAAGGAGCAAACATTTACAAACACATATCCAGTAGAAAAACGTGAACAATTATATGCTGGGTGGAAAAACGCTGTGGCAGCTACAAGAAAATATAAGCCACTTTAAAATATATGTTTTTCAAAAAGCGTTATTAGAAAAAATATGATACAATGTAAAACAGTTAAAGATGACACATAATGTCTTCACGGAGGGAAACTTCATTGACTTATGTTAAAACGAAAGATTTGCTAAAGATGTTTAATGTGAATTTAGTCGCTGGCCATGGAGGAATTTCTAGACAAATCTATACGAGCGAAATATCACGACCAGGCATAGAATTAGCTGGTCATTTCCAATTTTATCCTAAGGATCGCCTTCAAGTAATCGGCCAAAAGGAACTTATGTTTTATTTAAACTTAACAGATAATGAAAAAGACAAAAGAATTCAACAACTGTTCACGGATGAAACGCCGGGAATTATTTTTTCCTATGGAATTGACGTCCCAGAGTTATTTATTAAGTACGCAAATAAACATAACGTACCGATTATTCAATCTGAGTTATCAACTACCCGGCTAATTAGTCGACTAACAGACTATTTAGAAGCACAGTTATCTCCGACGATTACGATGCACGGTGTATTAGTTGATATATATGGTATCGGTTTACTTATAACTGGAAAAAGTGGCATTGGGAAAAGTGAAGTAGCCCTTGAATTGATCAAGCGTGGTCACCGGTTAATCGCTGATGACAGTGTTCATATTAGGAAAGAAGATAATATGCATTTAATAGGAAGCGCTCCTGATTTAATTAAAAATCATTTAGAAATTCGTGGTTTAGGGATTATTAATGCGATGTCGCTTTTCGGTGCTTCGGCGATTATTGATCAAAAACAAATATCTCTTGTTGTACATTTAGAATTTTGGGAAGACATGAAACAATATGAGCGTCTTGGATTAGATGAGGAAACGATACAAATTATGGACATTCATTTACCGCGAGCGATTGTTCCTGTACGTCCGGGACGAAACTTAGCAGTTATTTTAGAAACAGCGGCTATGAATTATCGGCTAAAAGAGATGGGTGTTCACACTGCCCAAGAGTTTTCCGAGCGTTTAACAATGGTTATTAATAATGGATATAGTGATAGTGAAGAATAGGAGTTGATTTTTTTGACGTGTAGTGCCACTCCTTATGATCGAGTGTTTTTAGAATTGGGACCTATCTCAATATATTGGTATGGTGTCATCATTGCTCTAGGTGCGTTTCTTGGATTGTTTATAGCGACGCGGGAAGCAGATCGACTCGGGTTAAATAAAGATTATATCGTCGATTTAGTCGTTTTCGCCATTCCTGTAGCAATTATTTTTGCGCGTATATATTATGTCGTTTTCGAATGGAAAGCACGATATGCAAATGAACCGTTTTGGAAAGTTTTTGCTGTTTGGGAAGGCGGCATTGCAATCCATGGTGCATTAATTGGTTCTGTATTAACGGCGATCATTTATACGCGTGTTCGAAAATTATCCTTTTGGCAAATTGCTGATATTGTCGCACCGAGTTTAATATTAGGACAAGCCATTGGCCGTTGGGGTAATTTTATGAACCAAGAAGCCTACGGTGGGCCAATTGTTGCATCTACTTATGAAAAATTCCATCAATATTTACCCGATTTCATTATGAATCAAATGTGTATTAATGGTGTTTATCATCATCCAACGTTTTTATATGAATCGGTTTGGAATTTACTCGTTTTTGGATTACTTTTATATTTACGAAAAGTGAATCCGTATCGGGGAGAAATCTTTTTATCATATGTTATAACTTATTCAATCGGTCGCTTTTTCATCGAAGGCTTACGGTTAGATAGTTTATACATTGTTGAAGGGTTACGAACTGCGCAATTTTTATCAATCTTATTAATTATTGGTGCGATTGCAATTATTGTTTATCGACGTCGTAGCGGTATTGTTAATCGACGGTATAATGGTAAAAAAATTAAATAAAGGCAAACAAGAGGAAATGAGGGAAGTTGTTGTTGAACATATTGCAACGTGGTTTTCTTAATGGCGTAAATATAACATGGACTTTGGGGAAAGTGATTTTCCCAATAACATTACTTGTCACCATTTTACAACACACACCTATTTTACCATGGGTGACCAAATGGTTAACGCCAATTATGGGCATATTAGGCTTACCAGGTGAAGCAGCGGTTCCTCTCGTTTTAGGTAACGCTCTTAATTTATATGCAGCTATTGGAGCGATTGTCACATTTGATTTTACTGTTAAAGAAGTTTTTATAATGGCGATGATGTTATCGTTTTCTCATAACTTATTTATCGAATCTGCAGTTGCTGCCCGTGTCGGTGTAAGTTGGTGGCTTATTTCTGGGGTACGTATTGGCCTTGCTTTAATTTCTGGTTTACTCATTAATTGGCTTTGGCGTGGTGGCTCACAAATGGCCCAATACGGTTTTATTCAATCACCAGAAGAAGTAGTTACAGGATGGAGTCAAATAGTCATTCAAGGGTTTTATAAAGCCTTTATGGCAGTCATTCAATTAGCTATTATCGTCATCATTCTTATGATGGTTATGCAATATTTACGTGAATTAGGCTTCTTAGATAAAATCTCAAAACTTTTAACTCCAATGACACGTATATTAGGTATGGAAAAAAATGCATCAATGACGTTAGTCGCTGGCTTAACCGTTGGGCTTGCCTTTGGTGCTGGTTTAATGATTCAAGCGATGCGGGAAGATGGTGTCTCAAAAAAAGATATGATTTTAGCACTTATTTTTCTCGTTTCTTGTCATGCAGTTATTGAAGATACAGTTATTTTTATTCCATTAGGCATACCTGTTCTACCACTGTTGTTTATTCGACTAATAACAGCATTTGTTTTAACGATGATCATCTCAGTTATTTGGCGACAATTTGAAAAAAGAAAGGACATCCGCCGTGGGCATTCATACGATTCTCTTTGATTTAGATGGAACGCTTATTGATACGAATGAATTAATTATCGAGTCATTTAAACATACTTTTGAAACGTTTGGTATACCTTATACGTTAGAAGAATTAAGTACGTACAACGGACCACCACTAATTGATACGTTTAAAAAGGTCAATCCAGATTATGTTGATGAAATGTTAACGACGTATCGTGAACATAATTTGTCACATCATGAACAATATGTTCGTCTATTTCCGAATGTACTTGAAACCGTTGAAAAGTTAGTGGAAAACAATTACGATTTGGCAATTGTCACGACAAAGCTTAGAGACTCAGCACTAATTGGGCTTGACATTACTGGTTTAACACCTTATTTTAAAACAATCATTACACTAAGTGACGTTACAAATCCAAAACCACATCCAGAACCTGTTCAAAAAGCTTTACATGAACTAAACAGTGAGCCAGAACAGGCGATTATGATCGGTGATAATTATCATGACATTATTGCTGGTCAAAGAGCAGGCACATTGACTGCCGGAGTAGCTTGGTCACGCCATGGTCCAGAATATTTTAGTTCCTACGAGCCGACATATATGTTATACGACATGTCAGATTTATTAAAAATTGTTTAACGAATGTAAGAAGGTGTATAGTTTATGCGACGAACGAAACGTTATCAAGTGACAAAAAGTAATTCCTTATGGCAAATTTATCAGACAGTTTCCTTTTGGAAAGTCGTTAAAAATTTTATCGTTATCCAAATTTCACGTTATACACCTTTTTTATCGTTAAAAAATTGGTTATACCGGACATTTTTACGTATGTCAGTTGGAGAACAAACAGCTTTTGCATTAATGGTTATGCCAGATATTATGTTTCCAGAAAAAATTGCAGTCGGTAAAAATAGTATTATCGGTTACAACACGACAATATTAGCGCACGAATATTTAATCGATGAATACCGAATTGGTGAAGTTGTTATCGGTGATGAAGTGATGATAGGAGCGAACACGACAATTTTACCTGGAATTATTATTGGCGATCGTGCAATCGTTGCAGCCGGTACAGTCGTTCATAAAGATGTTCCTGCGGGGGCTTTTGTCGGCGGTAATCCGATGCGAGTTATTTATACGAAAGAAGAAATGGAAGCAAGGCAAGCAGAGAAAACAAACGACATTAATTAGTTTACAAATCTTTAACATTTTTATGAACTTTGATTGTTTTTATATACATATTAAAAGTCTTATGAACATTGCTACGATTTGGTTTGTCAACTGTTTTAATCAGGTAGGTTTTGTAAGCAAATAATTAGACGAAAGCGGTAAATTCCTATAAGGTAGAAGATGAATGAACCAGTTATTGTTACTAATAATTGCTGAATAAAATTGTTAAAAATTGATCAATTTAATAATATATAGGAAAGAGGCGTTTTTTTATGTCTAAAGAACATGTTTATGATGTTATTATTGTTGGAGCAGGGCCTGCTGGTATGACAGCGGCTGTTTATGCATCACGTGCAAATTTAGATACACTTTTACTTGAACGTGGTGTGCCAGGTGGACAGATGGCTGATACGGAAGAAGTAGAAAACTATCCTGGTTTTGATCATATTTTAGGTGCAGAATTAGCGAATAAAATGTTTGAACATGCTAAAAAGTTCGGTGCAGAATATGCCTATGGTGATGTGAAAAATGTCGAAGATCACGGAGATTACAAAACTGTTTTTGCAGGTGATAAAGAATTTAAAACAAAAGCACTCATTATTACCGCAGGAGCACAATATAAAAAGCTCGGCATTCCTGGTGAAGAAGAATTAACCGGACGTGGTGTATCTTACTGTGCCGTTTGTGATGGAGCATTTTTCCGCGATCAAGAATTACTCGTCATCGGTGGAGGAGACTCAGCTGTTGAAGAAGGTATGTATTTAACACGGTTTGCCAGTAAAGTTACTGTCGTTCACCGTCGTGATAAGTTACGTGCTCAAAAGATTTTACAAGAGCGTGCCTTTAAAAATGAAAAAATGGAATTTATTTGGGATACCGTTGCCGAAAAAGTTAATGAAGTCGATGGTAAAGTAGGTAGTGTAACATTAAAAAATGTTAAAACTGGTGAAACCTATGATCACGAAATAGGTGGCGTCTTCGTTTATATCGGTATGGATCCATTAAGTGAACCGTTTAAATCATTAGGTATTGTCGATGATGAAGGATATATTCCAACGAATGAAAATATGGAAACGAATGTTCCTGGTGTTTTTGCTGCGGGAGATATTCGTGTAAAAGATTTACGTCAAATTGTCACTGCTACAGGTGATGGAAGTATTGCTGCTGAAACAGCTCAAAAATATATTGAAACCCTTGCTGAAACAGCAAAGGCGTAAACTTTTAAAGATAAACAATTATTCGTAATTACATTTTAATTAAGCTGTAACACTAGAGAAATATATAGGGGGTATAATGGTAATTAATTAGAGACCCCCTTTTTTAACAATATATCTCTATAACACAGGTGTACGTCCACCTGTGTTTTTTTGTTTAAATATAGTTTTTATATTAATCTTTTAAAGCTGTTTTTTTGTTCTCAATAAATGTTATAATATAAAAGAATATTGATAAAGTTAACTATGTACGGATATATTAATGGATTTTTTTTGCAGGGAGAGAAAGGTATGCCAAATAGTAATGAACGAACGCAATTAGTCATTATTACCGGTATGTCCGGTGCAGGAAAAACAGTTGCTAGCCAAAGCTTTGAAGATTTAGGATATTTTTGTATCGACAATTTACCGCCATCACTCGTTCCAAAATTTTTAAGTCTTTTAAAGGATTCAACAAACGAAATTAAAAAGATTGCTCTCGTCATGGATTTACGGGGTCGTGAGTTTTTCGATTCGATGTTCGATGCCCTTGACCAATTAGCCCATGAAGATTGGTTACAAGAGCAAATTATATATTTGGACGCTAGTAATGAGACTTTACTTAGCCGTTATAAAGAAACTCGACGTTCTCACCCATTAGCGAACGGTGGACTTCCATTAGAAGGGATTAAAAAAGAACGGGAAATATTAAGTGAGTTACGTGGTCGTGTAAAAAAGACAATTGATACAACCCGTCTAAGTCCAAAGCAGTTACGGGAAAAAATAATTAAGTTGTATTCGACAGATGATAAAAATGTTTTTTCCGTTCATTTTGTCTCGTTCGGTTTTAAACATGGTATTCTTCTCGATGCTGATTTAGTATTTGATGTCCGATTTTTACCAAATCCACATTATGTTCCACATTTACAACCATTAACAGGATTAAATCCTGATGTCTCATCCTATGTGATGAAATGGCCAGAAACGGAAATATTTTATGAAAAATTAGTTGATTTATTGGAGTTTTTATTACCAAAGTATGAAGAAGAAGGAAAAACTCAACTCGTTGTGGCAATAGGCTGTACCGGAGGACAACATCGTTCCGTCGCTTTAACAGAGCGTCTTGCAAAACAATTAGCAACGAATTATATGACACATGCTAGCCATCGCGATATCGATAAAAGAAAGGGGTATAAGTGATGGCTAATAAAAAACGAAACGTTGTCGTTATCGGTGGGGGGACAGGGATGCCTGTTTTATTACGGGGTTTAAAAAACTTACCGATTAATTTATCCGCTCTTGTCAATGTGTCAGATGACGGTGGAAGTACTGGACGTATTCGCAGTGAAATAAAAATACCGGCACCCGGTGATATTCGTAATGTAATTGCTGCTTTATCTGATGCAGAACCGATGTTACTTCGTTTGTTTCAACATCGTTTTACTGAAGGAAATGGCTTGTCAGGGCATTCATTAGGGAATTTACTATTAGTCGCTCTAACATCGATTACCGGAGATTTTTATACAGGTATCCAAGAAATATCTCGGGTTTTAAATGTTAAAGGTCAAATTTTTCCAATTTCAAATGAGAATTTATCATTACATGCTAAAATGAGTGATGGCACAATCGTTTCAGGTGAATCAAATATTCCCCACCACCCACTACCGATTAAATCTGTATATTTAAGTCCACAACCTGTTGAGCCTTTACCCCATGCGGTAGAAGCGTTGGAAAAAGCTCATTTAATCGTCATATCACCCGGAAGTTTATATACGAGTATTTTACCAAATTTAATCATTCCAAAAGTAGCGGAAACATTAAAAAGAACACGGGGCAAAGTTGTTTACGTTTGCAATGTTATGACACAAGTTGGAGAAACAACTCATTATACAGCAGCCGATCATGTACAAGCGATTATCGATCACATTGGAACGGATATTGTTGAATCAATTATCGTACATAATGAAACAATAAGTGAAACGATGCGAAGTTTATATGCTGAAGAACAATCAGAGCCTGTCGTTCTCGATAAAGAGCGGTTAATCGATCTAGGTTTAGAAGTAATCGAAGGGGATATTATCGATCCTTCGAAACGGTTTTTACGTCATGATACAAATAAAATTGCGAATTTATTATATTCGTTAATCGATTAAACGGTTATTTAATAGTTTAAAATAAAGGTGGTCAAATAAATGTCTTTTGCTTCAGATATAAAAAAGGAACTTACGACAATTGAAAATGACACTTGCTGCGCCGTTGCTGAATTAGTCGCACTAATTCGGATGAATGGTGTACTATCATCATCTAAACATCAGACAACATTAGATATACAAACGGAAAATGCGGCGATTGCCCGCCGGATTTATAAACTCATTCGCTTGATGTATAAACATCATATCGAATTATTAGTTCGCAAAAAAATGACATTAAAGAAAAATAATGTTTATATTGTACGTTTAGTAGAAGATGTTGAGTCATTTCTTCGACAGTTAGACATTATGGCTAATGATGGAACGTTAACTTACGAAATGTCAAACAAGTTTTTACAAAAGCAATGTTGTAAAAAAACTTATTTACGTGGCGCATTTTTAGCAGGTGGATCAATAAATAATCCGGAAACATCATCGTATCATTTGGAAATATTTAACTATGTAGAGCAACATAATGATGCACTTTGTGATCTATTAAATGAATTTGAATTAAAAGCCCGGGTTTTAAAACGGAGAAATGGTTTTATTACTTATATTAAAGAAGCTGAGAAAATAACTGAATTTCTCATTATTATTGGCGCACATAATGCTCTCTTCAAATTCGAAGACGTTCGAATTGTTCGCGATATGCGTAATTCCGTTAATCGTTTAGTTAATTGTGAAACAGCCAATTTAAACAAAACGATCGGGGCAGCTTTTCGTCATATTGAAAGTATTAAATATATTGATGAGACGATTGGTTTAGATGCTTTACCTGAGCGTTTACAAGAAATAGCATACGTTCGTTTAAAGCACCAAGAAGCGACATTAAAAGAGTTAGGGGAGCTCATTGCAAAGGGTCCAATATCAAAATCAGGAGTTAATCATCGCTTGAAAAAAATTGATGAAATAGCTAAAAAAATAAAAAACGGACAATATATTTCGACTTGAAAGTTTCCTTCCTTGATTGAGTCATGTTATAATGTGAAATAAATTTACTTTTATTGACAACTAACGGCAAATACATGATGTTATTGACTTCTAATATTTAAGGAGTTGATTAAAATGGTTGAAAAGTCAGTAACGATCCAATTGGATTCAGGATTACAAGCACGCCCAGCTGCCCAATTCGTTCAAGAAGCTAACCGCTTTCAATCACATATCATCTTAGAAAAAGACGGCAAACAAGTAAATGCTAAAAGTATTATGGGGATTATGAGTTTAGCGATTACTAAAGGAGAGACAGTTAAGTTAATTGTTGAAGGTGATGATGCTGAAGCAGCGATGAGTCATCTTGTAACTTTTGTAACATCGCCTTAATAAAAGTTTGCTCGTTTATAACAGTACGATCGAAAAAGAAAATCGTTGACACGACTCCTGAGGGTTCATATCAACGATTTTCCACGATCCTTATTTATTTATCTTCTTGTCGTTCGAGAACTTTATCAACTAACCCATATTCGACAGCTTCTTTTGCGCTCATAAAGTTGTCACGGTCAGTATCGGCTTCTATAACATCAATTGGCTGACCAGTACGCTCAGATAATATTTCGTTAATTTTTTCACGCATGCGAATAATTCGTTTCGCATGAATTTCAATATCTGTTGCTTGTCCTTGCGCACCACCTAATGGTTGGTGGATCATAATTTCACTATTCGGTAAAGCGAAACGTTTACCTTCTGTACCTGCTGCAAGTAAAAATGCTCCCATGGATGCAGCCATACCTGTACATATAGTTGAAACATCAGGCTTAATAAATTGCATCGTATCGAAAATAGCCATACCCGCCGTAATTGAACCACCCGGTGAGTTAATGTAAATATGAATATCTTTATCAGGATCTTCAGCTTCTAAAAATAAAAGTTGAGCAACTATTGAGTTAGCAACACTATCATCAATCGCACTACCTAACATAATAATTCGGTCTTTTAATAAACGTGAATAAATATCGTAAGCACGTTCACCGCGATTCGTTTGTTCAACGACTGTTGGAATTAAATGCATAGAAAAACTCCTCCTTTTAATTACATTTCATCATGTATTTTAATCATAGCTTAAAGGTCAGTAAAGGTCAAACAATATATTCTTAGCAAAAATGTATAATAGTAAGCTTAGCCGATATTGTAAAATGTTAAACGTTAAAAACAATTTATTGTTTATAAGTATTTGCTTTAAAAAATCCCCTAGCTTTGTACGTAAAAGCTAAGGGATAGGGAACAATGTATTATTGTTTAACGTTTATTTCATACACATCATGCTCGTGAAGATCTTCATCATCTTCTACATGGACTTGAACATAATATGTTACAGCTGTTTCAAAGGTATAATTTCCTACATATTCACCGGTACTACTTTCGCTAGCGTCGACCCATTCGCGGTCATCACCCATATCATCGTTCCAGATTTCATAACGAACTTTAGCGTCTTCTAACGGTTCTTCATTAATTTGTAAGTGAACGATTAATTCAGAGTCTTCATCAACTTTTGCATCGTCTAATTCTACAAAATGCATATCAAATCCTTCTGTATGAAAGACTGTTTCCTCTTCATCATCTGCATATTCGCCACCTTCACCGACAACAATTTCTTTAAGAGGCATTGTATGCATCTCGCGGGCAGTTGTATGTGCGTACATTTCAAAAATACCATCATAATCGAACGTTACTTCTGTCGTATATGTGCCATCTTCATGGTTGACTGCATCGATCATCTCACCATTGTCACGATCATTTTTTTCCCACACTTCAAATACGACTTCATCAGCATCTGTTACAGCTTCATCACCATAAGAGACGATTGCTTTTAATTCGATTGTTTCGCCAACTTCAGCTGTTTCTGGTACGACAAAATCTACTTCAAGAATGTGTAATTCATCGTCCCCACATGCGACAAGTAAAGAAATGAGTAATGTGACAGTCATAGTTAATAATGTTTTTCGCAAATTAATTTCCCTCCAAATGATTAATTTTCATGTTGTTAAAATTATTTAATTTGAAAATAACTATCATTATAAATCGGTTTAACAAAACTAAACTAACTTGATTGTAAAAAGTTTTCTAAATCAGCTAAAATGTTTTCAATTTCACTAGATTGGATACCATCATATCGTTCGATAATTTTACCCTCTGGATTGACGAGAAAAAATTGCGTCCCGTGAATGACTTGATCATCGCCTTCAACAGGTTCATGTACCATTGAACTAAACGATTTAATCGAAAACTCTTTAATAGTATCAAACTCATATCCTGTTAAAAATGACCATGTCGTTAAATCGGCATCATAGCTTTCAGCATATTGTTGTAACACTTCTGGAGTATCGTAATCAGGGTCAACAGAAAAAGAAACGAGATGAACATCTAAATCTTTTTCGATGATCGCATCTTGTAAGCTCTTCATGTTTGCCGTCATCGGTAAGCAAACGGTCGTACAATTCGTAAATATAAAATCAGCAATCCAATATTTCCCTTTTAAATCATCTAAACTAAGGGTTTCATTGTCCTGTGTTGTAAAAGAAAAATCTGCGACGGTATCTTTGTTACACGCCGATAGAAAAAGTACAAAACATAACAATGAAAACAGTAAAATTTTACGCAAAATGAAACTCCTTTCCATCCAATTGTTTTAATTTATATCAAATCATTTGTTCATAAATAATAGTTAACGCTTCGTGAAAGGGGTATATATCGCCACCAAATCCTTTAGTAAACTTTTTTGCATGATCTTCCCATTCAAACGTGAGTACTTGTGGTTGGCAGCAATTAATATGTAGTGATGTATTTAAAACATAAAAGGCCTTTTTAGCATTAATCGTCGTATGCCTTAAAAAATCCCTCGCTAATAGTTGAACGACTCGTTCTTCCCTTTGACGATACCGCAAAAGTCCACAATGTGCACAGCAAGCTATTTCAGTTATGTCGTTATTTAGTACAATGCGATAGGCGAGATGTTTTTGATATTCTCGATAGCAATAAACGCACGTATTTTGTTGTTGTCTTTGAATCGATTGTGCACACGTTACGCCCCCGAACGTTTTAATTATTTTGCCTTCATCAATCAATGGGGTGAGGTCGCGATGAATCGTCATTTCCGAAACATTAAAAATCTCACTTAACTCGGAAATTTTTAAATGCTCACGTTCACATATAAGTTTTTCGATTTGCTTTTTTCGTTCGATTGGTAACATACAAAACACACCTATGTATAAATGTTTATTTTTCACATCTTAAAACATATTATAACATTGATAGGTCTATTTTATTTTGCAGTTTCATGAATTATCTGTGAAAAAACTGTGACATCTCTTAGAGATATAACTTTATTAGTTATTGTAATGTGCTAAAATGGGTTAGGACGTATCTTGTATAACTCATCATAAAACTTCAGAGAGGAGATTTATATAAGATTGGGTTGGTTTTATGTATTATTTGCTGCAATTGTTGAGATTTTTTGGGTTATCGGTTTGAAATATTCGGAAACTATTATCGAATGGTTAGGAACAGGTGTTGCTATCGTTTTTAGTTTTTATTTTATTATAAAAGCTTGTGAAGAATTACCCGCTGGGACAGTTTATGCTGTATTTACTGGTTCAGGCGCAGCAGCGATAGCTATAATTGATTTTACGATTTTTAAAGCTGAGTTCGCTTTTTCTAAAGTAATTTTTATCGGTTTAATTATTTTAGGTGTTGTTGGCCTCAAGATGACGACAGATGAAGAAACAGAAGAAGTTGTCCAACATGAAAGTGGAGGCGAGTAATCGATGGCATGGCTTTATTTATTTATTGCTAGTTTTGGAGAAATATTTGGTGTTATGAGTATAAATGTATACGTTCGCAAAAAAACGTTCGGTTGGTTAGCAATGATCGTTATTACAATGGGGTTAGGTTTCGTTTTTTTATCAATGGCGATGCAGAGTATTCAGCTCGGGACAGCTTATGCCGTTTGGACTGGTTTGGGGGCAGCAGGTGCAGTCATTTTTGGAATACTTTTTTTCAATGAATCAGCGAATTGGAAGCGGATGTTATTTTTAAGTTTAATTATTTCTGGAGCGGTTGGTTTACGTCTTATTGAATAATTTCATAAATATAGGTACTTGTCTTAGACAGACTCATTGTTTCTTGCATAGGCTATAAGAGAAAACGTTTGAAAGGGGGAGAAACATTGATGAAGCGGCGACAAGTACCTCATGGGAAACAGCATATGCAACCTTATCAATGTCAGCAACCGGTTAAAGAAATTGTTTACCCCGTACAAAATAATGTTGTTCATAAATGTTCTGAAGAAGTTGTAAAGCACATTCATCCAATGCATACGACAGTAGTAAATCATCATCTTATTAAAAATGAACATTTATATCCACATACAACATCTGTTGAAAACACGTACGAAGAAATCGAAATGTATAATAACGGAGCACCGGGCGGAAATCAAGTAGCTGGAGCAACAGCGCCAGGAATGGGTTTTGGTCCACAACATCAAAACAATAAGTATTGTAACAAAAGACGCCGTATGCGTCCTTAAAATATATAGAGTCATAAAAGTCATGTATGATGTTGGCTTTTATGACTCTTTTTTATGTTTGACGTTGTTTTCGTTTAAGTAACATGTATTCTAAAGCACCTGAACCAATAAAAATCCCCGCTAAAATTAATCCAAAACCAATTATATGGTGTTTATAGATCGGTTCTCCAAGAAAAATACTTGCACCAATTAACGCAAATAAAGTATTTAAATTAATAAAAATAGCGGTTTCTACTGGTCCAACTTGTTTGATCGCAAAATTGTATGTCATATGACCAAACGCTGTACATAAGACCGCACTAAACAAGAAAACAGCTCCTAATTTCCACGTAAACAGTGATGTTAACTGGCTAAAGTTACTTTCCGTTACAACACTTGTTAAACCGATGAAAAATGAACCAATTGTTAACATGTATCCCGTTAATAGACGTGGGTCAAAGCTAGGATTGAGTTTACTAATTAAAATAAAGCTCACTGCTTGGGTAAATATCGAGATGAATACAAAAACATCTCCTAAAGACAAGGCTGAAAATCCCGCTGCACCACCTAATGTTGTCATAACGACTCCAAGAAAACCGAGAATGAATCCTGTCACTCGTAAACGGGTCACTTGGTCTTTTAATAAAAGGATTGACAACATCATCGTCAAAAGAGGCCCCATCCCTAAAATTAAGCCAGCATTAACACTTGAAGTTCGTGTTAAACCGAGCGCTAAAAATATATGATGAGCAATTACGTTAAATAAGCCGATATAAATAATTAAAAACAATTCATTTTTACGTGGTAATCGAAAAAAACCCATAAAATAAGTAATTATTAAAACGGTAATTCCTGCTGTAAAGATGCGCACTGCTGTTAACATGACAGGATCAATGGCTGAAACAAGAACTTTTAAGGCAGAGACATTAAAGCCCCACAACATCATGACAATTAATAATAGAAAATAAACAGATCTCATATGTGCCCTCATTTCATCTCATATTCACTTAGTATAACAAATTTTTACAAATAAAGAGGAGATAAAAGCACTTCCTTCGTTATTGACGTATTTAAATAAATAATAGTATAATTGTATACAATTATACAATAAAGGGGTGAGGTAAAGTGCGCCTCGGTGATTCTGCAGAGTTAAGAAAACGTTCTACACGTGATTTCGCTTATATTCAATTAAAACAAATGATTATATCTGGTCGGTTGAAACCGGATGCGCCAATCGTTGAAGATCAAATCGCAACGAAACTATCGATTAGTCGTACACCTTTACGGGAAGCTTTACAACGGTTGGAAATGGAAGAGCTCATTATTAGACAACATAATGGACGGTTAAAAGTATCTCCAATATCAATAATAGAAGTAAAAGAAATTTTTACCGTTCGAATGAAGCTTGAAGAAATTGTCATCGTTGAAGCGATGGAGCGAGCTACGGAAGATGATTATAATCACTTAGCAAATATTCTTTTACTCATTCGTGAAACGGTTAAACAAAACAATATTGAGGATGCTCTCTATTATGGGGGACAATTTCACCAATATATTTACGAATTAAGCGAACATAAACTTGCAAGTAATCTTTTATCACAATTAAATGACCGTATTTATCGTTACCGACGTTTAATGCCAATGAAACAATTTGACAGCTTTAAAAAGTCGATTGAGGAGCATGAACTAATTTTGGCATATATGAAAGAAAAAAATAAAGAGAAAGCGATACGTGTTATTCAAGATCATTTGAACAATAGTTTACAAGCAATTATTCAAGTGATTAATAATAAAACAAATAATGGGGGATTAACAAATGAATGAACAATGGAAATTTAATACAAAAGTTATTCATAGTGAGCAAATACCGTGTGAGAAAACAGGAGCAATTTCTCAACCGATTGTCCCTGCTGTTGCTTATTCATTTCCTGATGCAAATTCAGCGGTAGATGTCGTTACTGGTAAAACCGATGGCACATATTATGGTCGCTATGGTAACCCGACGACACGAACCCTTGAGAAAAAGATTGCTAGTTTAGAAAATGCTGAAGAAGCCCTTGGTGTAAGTAGTGGAATGGCGGCTATTTCTATCGCTTTACTCGCATTTTTAGGACAAGGTGATCACGTACTTGTTACAAAAGACGTATATGGGGGAACACATAAGTTTTTAACAAACTTAGCCCCACGCTTTGGCATTACGTATGACTTTGTCGATTTTAATAATTTCACAGAACTTGAACAAGCTATTAAACAAAATACAAAAGCATTGTACATTGAAACACCATCTAATCCAAGTTTAACATTAATTGATATTGCAGCAGTTTCTAACATCGCTAAAAAGCATGATTTACCAGTTATTATCGACAATACATTTATGTCACCATATTTACAGCGACCCCTTGAATTAGGGGCAGATGTTGTCGTTCATAGTGCGACAAAATATTTAAACGGTCACGGAGATGTTATTGCCGGATTTATTTGTGGAAAAAAAGAACTGATCGACAATATGCGATTTAATTTAATGGGAGATTTAGGTCAATCCCTTAATGCGTGGGAATCTTTTTTAATTTTACGTGGCTTAAAAACCCTCGGCATACGTATGGAACAACATTGTCGAAATGCCCAAGCAATCGCTGAATTTTTAGAACAACATCCGAATGTTGAAAAAGTATACTATCCTGGATTATCATCACATCCACAACATGAGCTAGCTAAACGTCAAATGGATGGAATGGGTGGTATCGTTGCTTTTGAAGTAAAGGGTGGCGTAGAAGCAGGGAAAAAATTTATTAGTGAATTAGATTTAGCGATGATTTCCTTTAGTTTAGGTGACCCAGAAACCCTTGTACAACATCCTGCATCAATGACACATTCATCAATTCCCGAAGATTCCTTAGCCGATTTCGGTATTTCTAAAGGGTTAATTAGACTATCATCAGGTTTAGAAGATGCGGAAGATATTATTAGTGACCTCGAGCAGGCATTACAAACATTAACAAAATTTGTCGTTAAATAATTAAAAGACTTTGTAAGAAAATATGTTATAGTTGAAGTAACAACATATTTTAATAGACAAGGAGAGAATTGTTAATGGAAAACAACAAACAATTTTCATTAAAAACAAAATTGTTAGCTGACTATGATCTTGCTAACGATCAAGACTTTGTTTCCGGAAAACGAATAGCGGACCGTCTCGATCAATTATCAAAAATTAATTTAACGGAAAACTTCGGTTCAAATCGTCCGGGATACTCAGAAGGAGAACAAGCTGCGAAAAAACTTGTCGCTAAGTGGATGGAAGAAGCAGGTTTAACGGTTAAATTTGATGGGGCAGGAAACGTAATCGGCCGCTTAGCTGGAAAAGATGATGACTTACCAGCCATTTTAACAGGATCACACGTTGATAGTGTCCCAAACGGCGGCCATTTTGATGGTGTCCTTGGTGTCATTAGTGCATTAGAAGTTGTTGAAGCGTGGAAAGCATCTGGCTATACTCCAGAAAAGCCTTTAGAAATAATCGTTTTTGCCGATGAAGAAGGTGCTCGTTTTAATAGCGGCCTAACAGGTAGTGAAGCGATCATGAACGTCTACGATATGGAACAACTTTTACAAAAGAAAGATACAGCGGGGCAAACCTTTGCTGAAGTTTTAGCAAGTAACGAGTTGTCAATTGAAAGTTATCAAGCAGCTGCCCGAAATGTTGATGAAATGGAAATGTTTGTTGAATTACATATTGAACAAGGTGCACGATTAGAAGAGAAGGGTCTTCCTGTTGGCGTTGTTTCAGGTATTGCGGGACCTAGCTGGCTACAATTCACATTTATTGGTAAGGCAGATCATGCAGGAAATACCCCGATGCCAAACCGTCAAGATGCTTTAGTTGCAGCAAGTGAATTTATTCAAAAAGTTAGTAAGTTACCAGAACAAATAAACGATAGTGCTGTTGCAACAGTTGGTAAATTAAAGGTTTCGCCAAATGGTGTTAACGTTATTCCTGGTGAAGTTGAATTATATGTCGACATTCGTGATATTTATGAAGAAACGCGTGATGAATTAATCGACCGAATCGTGGCGACAGGGAAAGAAGTCGCACAAAATCATGAAGTGATTGTAAAACATGTGGAAAATACACGTGTAAAGCCGATTCCAATCGCTGAAGAAAACCAACAATTACTGGCGGAAACGTTAAAGGAATTTGCGATTGAACCTTCATATATACCGAGTGGGGCAGGCCATGATGCGATGGTTTTAGGTTTAAAAATACCTGTTGCGATGATCTTCGTTCGAAGTAAAGCAGGTATTAGTCATCATCCGGATGAATGGACATCATTGGCTGATTGTGTCATCGGCGTACGTGTCTTAAAAGCATTTATTGAAAAGTTACAAACGAAATAACAGGTGACATCGATTATTTAATGACAACAATAAGAGTTTTTTACCAAAAATATCATCTATTCTATGTAGTAATTTTTAAGTATAATAGATATATGAGTTGTCTATAAATAAGAGGTGTTACGATCATGAAAAAACGTCGTATATTTCAAATAAGCGGCATCCTTTTTGCTTTGCTTTTTGTCATAAATATAATGGCTAGTTTTTATTTTTACGATTTAGCGATTGCGAGAAATGTTAAAGACTTTCTTCAAAATAATGAAGACCTCGAAGTATCTGATGAAGCGATGGAAGTTTTTTTACAAGGTGATTGGCGGGATTGGGTAAAAAATCAACCCTTTGAACGATGGGAAATGACATCAACTGATGGGTTAGCGTTACAAGGTTATTTTTTACGGGCTAAACAACCGTCAAATAAAGTCGTCGTCATGGCTCACGGCTATTTAGGCCGCGCTTCAGATATGGGGTTATATGGTGAACATTATTATGAGGATTTAGGGTATCATTTGTTTACAGCTGATGCTCGTGGTCACGGAGAAAGTGGCGGCGATTATATCGGTTTTGGTTGGCACGATCGTTTAGATTATGTGCAATGGATAGAGAAAATAATTGCTGAACTCGGTGATGATATCGAAATCGTTTTACACGGTTTATCAATGGGCGCAGGGACTGTTTTAATGACGAGTGGGGAAGATCTACCACCACAAGTGAAAGCAGTTGTTGCTGATAGTCCTTACACGAGTGTTCATGATCTCTTTGCTTACCAAATGAAACGAATGTTCCATTTGCCAGCTTTTCCAGTTTTACACACGACAGGAGTTGTCTCTAAATTTAAAGCTAATTATTCATTAAAGGAAGCATCTGCCTTAAATCAAGTTAAAAAGGCTCGTGTACCGATTTTATATTTTCATGGAAAAGCCGATACGTTTGTGCCAACAGATTTAACGAAAAAGCTTTATGATGCAACTGCAAGTGAAGCTTATTTACATTTGTTTGACGATGCAAGTCATGGTGAAGCAATCGTTTTACATGAAGCAGCTTATTACGAACATTTAGAGCAATTTTTAAATAAATATATCCATTAAAAAACCATCCGCCTAAAACGGATGGTTTTTTAATATTTTATAAATATTGTTCAAACCAGCGACAAATATGATTTAATCGCTCGATACGCATTTTTGGATCACCACTGCGACTTAATTCATGATTAGCGTTTGGAAACCTAACAAACTCTACATCTTTTTTCAACTTTTTTAACGTTATAAATAGTTGTTCGGCTTGTTCAATCGGACAGCGGTAATCGAGTTCACCGTGTAAGATGAGTAATGGTGTTTCAACATTTTTGGCATGTTTTAAAGGAGAGAAATCCCACAGCTTTGCTGGATCTTCTAATAAATCGATGCCAAGTTCCCATTTTGTAAAGAAATAACCGATATCACTCACCCCATAAAAGCTTAACCAATTAGAGATGGAACGTTGTGTGACAGCTGCTTTAAAGCGGTCTGTCTGGCCAACAATCCAGTTCGTCATAAAGCCCCCGTAACTTCCACCAGTGACGCCGAGACGATCTTCATCGATAAAACTATACGATTCTAAAGCCGTATCAACAGCTGTCATTAAGTCTGTATAGTCACTTCCACCATAATCACCACGAACAGCATCGACAAACTTTTGCCCATAACCGTGACTGCCTCGTGGATTCGTATAAAGGACGACATAACCTTTAGCGGCGAGTAATTGCATCTCATGGAAATATGTTTGCCCATACATCGCATGAGGTCCACCATGAACTTCTAAAACGAACGGGTATTTTTTGCCTTCTGTAAAATTGTATGGCTTTAATAACCATCCTTGAATTTCCCAACCATCTTCCGCAGTAATTGTTAACTCTTCAGGGTCACTTAAAGCGACTTCATTTAAATATGTGTCATTCGCTTTTGTTAATTGTTTAATATCGTTAGTATTTTTTTCAAGTAAATAAAAATCGCCGGGATTCGTCGGTGTACTAATGCCTAAAATAAATGAATCGCTTTCCCGTTGATAGGCAAAACCGAAAATATGGCTATTATCCTCATATAACGTCGTTAATTGTTTATCAAAATTAACGGAAAAAAGACCTGTTGCTCCATTTCTCGTCCCGATAAAATAAATTTGCTTTTCATCAGCTGACCAAACGGGTCCTGTATGTGACGCTCCTAAACGCGTATCACCGATCATATAATCACCAACCGCAAAGTCCCAGTCCGCGCTTAAACAAATCTTTTCCGTTGTTTCTAAATTTAATACGTAAAGCTCGGTTAAAGTTGCTCCTTTGTAGGCGAATTCATGGCCGACATATGTGATATATTTACCAGTTGGTGAATAAGTAGCTTGTCCAAAGGCCCCTTCCTCAGGAGTAATTTTCGTCACTTCTTTCGTCGAAGTATGTACAGTATATAAATATGATTTAACTTCATAATCTTCCGTTTCATTTAAATTGCTAGAAAATAAAACGTGTTGACCGTCGGGAGAAATGTCTTCGTATTGATGATTAAAGTCACCTGAAGTTAATTGTGTAAAGGTTTCATGCTCTAAATCGTACATAATAATTTGTATTCGTTTGTCATCATGAAAACCTTGGGCATCTGATTTATATTTTATTCGCTTAACGATGAGCGGTTTTTCTTGCTTTGCTTGCTGTTCTTTTTTATACTCCGCTTTTGATAATTCCTTTTGTGTGGCAACATCAGTATCCCTTTCAAGAGGAGCAGTAAAAATAATGTGACGACCATCTTTAGACCAATGTGGATTCATCGCTCCGTATGTAAAGCTCGTTATTTGTTTTGCTTCACCGCCATCTGTAGGCATGAGCCAAATTTGTGGACGACCACTTCGGCTTGATTGAAAAGCGATATATTTCCCACAGGGTGAAAATCGTGGATGGCTATCTTTATGATCTGTATATGTCCATTGTTTCGCCTGCTGTTTTTCTAGGTCATAAAGATGAATGGTTGAAGAATACTTTTTCTTTTCGTTAATAATTGTTGAAACGAAAGTAAAACTATTATTTGCTGGAGAAACTTGCGGGTCACTGTAAACATTTAAACGAGTAAAATCATCTGTTTTAACGGCACGTTTATTTTGTGTCATAAAATATCATTCCTTTTCTAAAAAATATGGTTGCGCTTACAAAAGGGCAATATATTAAAAATGAAGAAAAGACGAACGGGAAAATAGAGAGAGTACTATAATATAAGTCTAAAATAAATATTTGTTTGTTCGTCTCTTCTAAAAGTCTTTAATAGGTTATTTAGACGTTAAACAGTTTCTTTCATCGTATTTTGCGTAATTTGCGCATCAACTTCATAAGCTTTTTGTAGTTGACGAGTAATCGAACCTGGTTTACCATCAGCTACTTGGGCACTATCGACTTCGATAATTGGCATAACCTCAGATGTGCTACTTGTTAAAAACATTTCATCGGCTGTTTTAATATCATCTAAAGTGAACGTCTCTTCAACAAATGGAATGTTTAATTTATCTGCTAAGCGTTCAACGAGCATACGGACACAGCCTTTTAATATTCGCTCAGTTGCTGGATGGGTGTAAATTTTTCCATCTTTCACTAAATAAATATTTGCTGAACTTCCTTCAGTTACCATACCATCTATATGTAATATAGATTCATAGCAACCATTTTCACGAGCCGCTTGTTTAGCGAGAACGTTTGGAAGTAAATTTAAACTTTTAATATGGCAAAGCTTCCAACGTAAATCATCTTGTGTAATTGTTTTAACACCATTTTCTAAAAAGTCGAGATTACGTGATTGATCTTCGACATATGCGTAGAAATTTGCCACAATATCGTCTGACGGAAAGGCGTGATCACGTTTTACGGAACCACGTGTTGCTTGCAAATAAACTTTTCCATCGGCTTTCATGTCGTTTTTTTCAAGTAATTCAAGTAATTTCTCGGAAACCTCCGCCTTCGTAAAGGGTAATGTTAGTTTAATAGCTTCCGCTGAACGAAATAGTCGATCAATGTGTTCTTGAAATAAGTGATAACGGCCATCATATATACGAATAACCTCATAAATTCCATCCCCAAATTGTAGACCGCGCTCTTCATATGGATATGACAAGTTGTCGCGGTGAGTAAATGTTAGTTGTGATAGTATAATTGGGTATGCAGACATGTTTATCTCCTCCTCATATACTTATTATAAACCTCTTTATATTAAGCGTAAAGTACAACATTACCTTTAATAGTATTAAAAAAGGATATATTTTCAACTATTATTTGAAAAGGAATGTATGTTAGATTTAATATAATATGAGTGAACGTCGGCATTTATGATAAAAAGTTCAAAAGGAGGCGAAAAAATGAACGTTCAGCAATTAAAAGAAGATATTATTGCCTATAGTAAGGAAATTGGTATCGATAAAATTGGTTTTACAACAGCAGATCCCTTTACCGAATTAAAAGAACGTCTCCGTCGTCAACAATCCCTTGGCTATGCATCGGGTTTTGAAAAGGGAACGGTTAAAGAACGAACTGAACCACAAGTACTACTACCGGAAGCACAATCGATTATTTCAATTGCTTTAGCTTATCCGACACGTGTGAAAAATCCACCAAAACATACGAAAGAAAACCGGCGGGGAATTTTCGCCCGGGCATCCTGGGGAATTGATTATCATGTCGTTTTACGTGATCGTTTAGAAAAGTTAACCGAATTTATTTTAGAACAAGTGCCACATTTAAAAAGCAAATTAATGGTCGATACAGGTGAATTGTCAGACCGTGCGGTTGCTGAACGGGCGGGAATCGGCTTTTCTGGTAAAAACACGGCGATTATTACAGAGGAATTTGGTTCCTTTGTTTATTTAGGAGAACTTATAACGAATATACCTTTTGAACCCGATGAACCTGTTGAAGATAGTTGTGGGGATTGTCGAATATGTATGGATGCTTGTCCAACAGGTGCCATCGTTGAAGGGGGACAATTAAATGCGCAAAGATGTCTCGCTTATTTGACACAAACGAAAGACTTTTTACCGGATGAATTTCGCGACAAACTCGGAACACGGGTTTATGGGTGTGATACGTGCCAGTTAGTCTGTCCGAGAAATAAACGAATCGATTTCCATAACCATCGAGAATTTGAACCTGACCCGGAAGTCGTTCAACCGAAGTTAAAACCGATGTTACGAATTTCAAACCGGGAGTTTCGGGAAAAATTCGGCCATTTATCAGGTTTTTGGCGTGGGAAAAATCCACTTCAACGCAATGCGATAATCGCTTTAGCTCATTACAAGGATGAAACAGCTGTTAGCGAACTTATCGCTGTCATGCAGGAAGACGTGCGACCAGTTATTCGGGGAACAGCTGCCTGGGCTTTGGGGAAAATTGGTACAGATGAAGCTTATGAAGCAATTGAACGTGCTTTAGTAAAAGAAGAAGATGAGCGTGTTCGTGTAGAAATGGAAAAAGGTTTACGATTTAAACTTGAGAAAGTGGGTAAATAAAATGACAAAACAAATCGTTTTTTATGACGAATTACAAACACCCCTTGGACCACTCACGTTAACAGCAACACCGGATGATATTTTAAGAATTGACTTTGGTTCCTTTAGTAAGAACGAACAAAAAATTAAAAACTATTTATCGAAAGCAAAGCTTCTGAATGATTTACAAAATAAAATAATTAACCATCAAATAAAAGACGAATTAACAGCTTATTTTAATAAAACGTTAACGACATTTACCGTTCCGAACATATTATTTGGAACTGATTTTCAAAAAGATGTATGGCGTGCGTTAATGAATATACCTTATGGAGAAACGGTTACTTATAAAAAAGTCGCGATGATGATTAATCGTCCTAAGGCTGTGCGTGCAGTTGGTGGGGCGTTAAATAAAAATCCATTTTCGATCGTCTTACCTTGTCATCGTGTCATCGGCTCAGACGGTTCATTAACAGGATTTGGTGGTGGGATCGATCGTAAAGAGCAATTGTTAATATTCGAACAAAAAAATTAATAGACGCCCCTAAAAATGCTCTAATTGTTTCATGCTTTTCATATAAGAGTAGTGGGGGCGATTTTTATGCAAAAAATAATAACAAAATGGGAACGTTTTTTTCAAAATGAACATGTAATAGATACATGGTGGAAACGAAAAAAAGCGTTATTTCAAAAGCGTCATGCAAAAATTGTTAGAATCAATGCGCGTGGTAAAGTTTATCGCGTTTATCAAAGTAAAGATTTTTTCTCTTATGAATATTTTTTACACATATCATTATTAATCCGTGAACAAAATAAAGTTATGTCAATTGAAGAAAAAATAATTCCGTATTTAGTTAAAGAGCAAAAAAATAAAATCGTTGAACATAAACAAATTAATAATAGAGAAAACAATATAACAATAGATACTTTACAAAGTGTACCACATCTTTTTCATGATAATGAATCTTATAGCCGGCTAGCAGCGGTTCGTTATGCTGAACGTTGGTGGAGTAGTATTAATCCGATTTTTTCCAAGGAGAAACATAATAGTTTTAGCTTCATTTATCAATGTTTATTAGCGGGGTTTAGTCAAACAGCATTGCTTGAGCAACAAACAAAAGACTTAGGAACATTAGATGACTTTACAACATATTTAGGGAAAATAAAAGGGCAAGAAGTAACTTCACCTAAACAATTGCGGCTTGGAGATATTATTTTGTATGATTTTTCTGGAGAAAACAAGTGGGACCATGCCACGATTGTTACCGCAAAAGACTCTCAGCGCATGCCCCTTGTTAATACACAGTTTACAAATTGTCGGTATCGTTATTGGTCATATGAGGATAGTCTTATGTGGACAACTAAAACGGCGTATAAATTTTTGCGAATTCGTTAAATATAAGATGGTAATATAAGCAAAATATGTTAGAATATTTATGTTTAAACGTTTTGTAAGGGAGTCAAGGAGATGGGGAGACATATTGTTTTATATGAACCAGAAATTCCCGCAAATACAGGTAATATTGCTCGCACTTGTTTAGCAACACATACGACTTTACATCTCATTCATCCACTTGGGTTTTCAACTGATGATAAAATGTTACGTCGAGCGGGATTAGATTATTGGGAGGATGTAGATGTTAAACATTATGATTCCATCAATCAATTGTTTACAACTTATCCAAAGGGGGAATATTATTTTATAGAAAACTTCGGAACTACTTATTACACGGAATTTGACTTTAGTAATCAAGAGCGGCAGTTATTTTTTATATTCGGAAGTGAGTCAAAGGGAATTCCAAAGGAGCTCATAGAAGGTAAAGAAGATCATTGCTTAAAAATTCATATGTCTGACAACGTCCGGTCATTGAATTTATCAAATTCAGCAGCAATTATTATTTATGAAGTACTTCGCCAACAAAACTTTCCTAATATGTTTTAAAAAAGAAAAAGTAGAGAGCATATTATTAACATCCCTCTACTTTTACAACTTTTAATATTGGTCTTTTTTAGGAACTCCTGGTTTTGATTCATAGGCAGATGTTAAGCAAGACGTTAGAAAAACGAGTGCAACGCCAAGAATAATTGCTAATTTCATCGTAAAGTAGCCTCCTTTATGTCACTTGAAAATAAGGTTATGTAATTATTTTTAAAGAAGTTACTTTTATTATACAGAAAAACTAATCTAATGTGAAATAAGTTCTATGTTTTTTCTAAAAATGGTTGTGAAAATAGTTCCATGAAAGGTGGGGCAAAATATTTTTAAACGAAAAAAACGTTTCTTAGGATAGTTTTATTGCGCTCTGTTGTAACAACATAGGAAATAGAGTATATTAGTTGATGAGAAGAGCTGTCATCTCTATAATAGTAAATGGAAATTAGCCGTAATATTACGGATAAAGTTATCTTCTTAATGGGGGTATAAAAACGTGACACAAAATGGTGAATCGACTCAAAGATTCTGGAAAAATTTTCATGGTCCGAATATAGGGTATATTGAGGAACAATACGAGCTGTTTAAAGAAGATCCGGAAAAAGTAGATCCAACAATTCGTGAATTATTCCAACAATACGGTGCCCCACAATGGATCGATCAGTCAGATCAAACGTACGTTGATATAGCTGCACCGACTATTGACCTTAAAAAAGTGACTTCTGCCATGAAGTTAATTGATGCCATTCGTCGCCATGGTCATTTAGAGGCAGACATTTATCCTGTTGGTAAGGAAAATTCCCAAGCAAAATTGCTAAAACTAGATACATATGGCTTAACGGATGCAGATTTAAAAGAAATAGATGCTAAAGTTTTATGGGAAGACGCTCCTGTTGGTGTTGACAATGGATATGATGTCGTTAACTATTTAAAAGAAGTTTATACAGGTACAATTTCTTATGAATTTGATCATGTAAATAGTGATGAAGAACGTCAATGGTTGCAAGAAAATATTGAAGCACGCACATATACTCATGATTTATCGAACGAAGAAAAAACGCAACTCTTAGATCGTCTGGCCCATGTTGAAGGTTTTGAAAACTTTTTACACAAAACCTTTGTTGGTCAAAAGCGTTTTTCAATCGAAGGATTAGAGATGTTAGTGCCAATTCTCGATCGTATTATTAAATATGCTTCCGAAGATAAAATTAAAGATGTCATGATGGGTATGGCACATCGTGGACGTTTAAGTGTTCTTGCTCACGTTTTAAGCAAACCTGTCGATTTAATTTTCTCAGAGTTCCAGCATTCACCTGATAAAGGACTAGTTCCGTCAGAAAGTTCACCAGGACTTAGCTCAGGGTGGACAGGTGATGTAAGTTACCATTTTGGTGGAACCCGAGAAGTAAAAAGTGATGACGAAGTATCAACCCGGGTAACAATGGCACATAATCCATCACATTTAGAATATGTTAATCCAGTTGTTGCGGGCTTTACACGTGCCGCCCAAGATAACCGTTCAAATAAAGGTTATCCAGATCAAGATTTAAATAAAGCCTTTAGTGTATTAGTCCATGGAGATGCGGCATTCATTGGTGAAGGTATTGTCGCTGAAACATTAAATTTAAGTGGTATTCCTGGCTACCAAATTGGTGGAACGATCCATGTTATTGCTAATAACTTAGTCGGTTATACGACAGATCAAGAAGAGGGTCGTTCAACACGTTATGCAAGTGATTTAGCAAAAGGGTTTGAAATTCCGGTTATTCATGTAAATGCTGATGATCCGGTTGCTTGTGTTGCAGCAATTACATTAGCTTATAAATATCGTAAAAAGTTTAATAAAGATTTTGTTATTGATCTCGTCGGCTATCGTCGCTATGGGCATAACGAAATGGATGAGCCACGGGCAACACAACCGTTATTATATAAGGCGATTGATGAACATCCTACAGTTGTTGAAGTTTATGCTGAGCGCTTGTTAAATGATGGAGTCATTGATGAACAAACCCTTCCATCATTACAAGAAAAAGTTGAGTCTGACTTAAGAGCAATTTATGATAGTATGAAGGAAGCGGATTTACCTTCAGCAGAAACTTTAGAAATGCCTATAGAACTCGGGTCTGACTTAGATGAAATTGACACAGCAATTCCTTTTGAAACATTGAAATCATTACACGATGGTTTACTCGAAAGACCAGAAGGATTTAATCAATTCAGACGTTTATCCCGCGTTTTCAAACGTCGTGAAAAAATGTTAGATGAAGGACAAAAAGCAGATTGGGGCGCTGCAGAAGCACTTGCTTACGCTTCAATTGTTGCGGATGGCACACCAATTCGTTTGACTGGTCAAGATTCTGAACGGGGAACTTTCGCCCATCGTCATCTCGTCCTTTATGATGAAGAGACAAATGAAAAATATTGTCCAATTCACGGACTTGAAGAAGCAAAGGCATCCTTCGATATTCGTAACAGTCCATTATCAGAAGCTGGTGTCCTTGGGTTTGAATATGGTTATAGTGTTTATTCAGAAGATACACTCGTCATTTGGGAAGCACAGTTTGGAGACTTTGCGAATGTTGCCCAAGTTATTTTCGACCAATTTATGTCAGCTGCCCGAGCTAAGTGGGGCGACAAATCAAATATGGTCTTATTATTACCCCACGGTTACGAGGGACAAGGCCCAGAACATTCAAGTGCACGCTTAGAAAGATTTTTACAAATGGCAGCAGAAAACAATTGGATCGTAGCGAATGTTACATCATCTGCCCAGTTCTTCCATTTATTAAGAAGACAGGCAGCCCTAGGTGGAACGGACCAAGCACGTCCGCTCGTTGTCATGTCACCGAAAAGCTTATTGCGTAACGAACGTGTAGCATCTGAAGCAAAAGAGTTTACGGATGGAAAATTCGAACCGTTACGTCAGCAGCCTAATTTAAGGGTGAGTAAGAAAAATGCGAAACGTCTTTTATTAGGTAGTGGAAAAGTAATGGTTGATATTGAAGCGGCTATTGATGAATCTGATGAAAGCTTTAATTGGCTACGTGCACTACGCGTTGAGCAATTGTATCCATTCCCTAAAAAACAACTAGAACATGAGTTAAAACAATTGCCGAATTTAGAGGAAATTGTTTGGGTACAAGAAGAGCCGAAAAATATGGGTAGTTGGAATTATGTCTCAGAAATATTAAGAGAGTTTTTACAGGATGGTCAAACATTACGTTATGTCGGACGTCCTGAACGTTCATCACCATCCGTTGGCGATGCAAATATTCATCGAGTAGTTCAAGAACAAATTGTAAGAGAAGCGATTAATCCGTCAAAGGGAGGAAATTCTTAATGAAAGAAATTATAGTACCAGAACTTGCAGAATCGATTACAGAAGGAACAATATCAGAGTGGCTCGTTAAAGTTGGTGATACAGTTGCTAAAGGTGATCCTGTCATTGAACTTGAAACGGATAAAGTAAACGTTGAAGTACCATCAGATTACGCTGGAGTTATTGTTGAAATATTAGCAGAAGAAGGCGATGATGTTGAGGTCGGTGATGTTGTCGCTAAAGTAGATGAAAGTGGTAAAGGAACTGTAACAGCTGATGCGCCGCCTGAAGCAACAGAAGAAACCAAGAAAGAAGTAGCTGAGGAAGCGCCTGCAGCTGCTGAAACAACTGAGGAAGCACCAGAAGTTGTTGCAACACCAGCTGCACGTAAGAGAGCACGAGAATTAGGCGTCGATTTAAGTGAAGTTTTACCACGCGATCCACTTGGTCGTATTCGTCCTGAAGATGTTGAAGCAGCGAAGGCAAATCAAAAGCAAACCCAAGAAAAACCTGCACAAGCTCCAGCACCTGTTGTATCTGCAGAGGATGCGAAGCCTGTTGAGCGTGTTCGTATGTCACGTCGCCGCATGACGATTGCTAAGCGTCTCGTTGAAGCCCAACATACTGCAGCTATGTTAACGACCTTTAATGAAGTTGATATGACAGCGGTCATGAATTTACGTAGTGAGCGCCGTGATAAATTTGAAGAAAAACATGGTGTTCGTCTCGGATTTATGTCATTTTTCACTAAAGCAGTTGTCGGTGCTTTAAAGGATTTCCCATTATTAAACGCAGAAATCCAAGATAATGAGCTTGTTATTAAAAAGTTTTACGATATCGGCATGGCGGTATCGACAGAAGAAGGTTTAGTCGTTCCAGTTGTTCGCGATGCGGATAAATTAGATTTTGCAGGTATTGAAAAGGAGATTATCGATTTAGCGACGAAAGCTCGGGATAATAAATTGACTTTAGACGATCTCCAAGGTGGTACATTTACAATTACAAATGGTGGTATTTTCGGTTCACTTTTATCAACCCCAATTTTAAATGCGCCACAAGTTGGTATTTTAGGTATGCATACGATCCAAAAACGTCCAGTAGTCATGCCTGATGATTCAATTGAAGTTCGTCCAATGATGTATTTAGCTCTATCCTATGACCATCGAATCGTCGATGGAAAAGATGCTGTACAATTTTTAGTACGCATTAAACAACTTCTCGAAGATCCTTACGATTTATTGTTAGAAGGATAATTAGTGCTAACTTACCTCGCTTGTACATCATGCAAGCGAGGTTTTTCTATGTCTATTTAAAAACTAACGACAAATAACATGAAATTAAACAAACAGTACATGCTAAATAGAGAAAATTGTGTTATGATACACAAGCTTTTAAAAAAAGTTTATTTTTTAGAATTAAATATTATATTAAAAATGACGTTAGAATACATAATACGAGGAGATTAATGATGGAGAAGTTTTTTAAATTAAAAGAAAACCATACAGATGTTCGTACAGAAGTAATTGCAGGTATGACAACATTTTTAACGATGGTATATATTGTCGTCGTTAACCCTGCTGTTTTATCCGCTGCAGGTGTTCCTTTTGATCAAGTATTTATGGCAACAATTATAACCGCGGTTGTAGGTACATTGCTCATGGGGTTATTTGCGAATTACCCGATTGCTATTGCACCAGGAATGGGAATTAATGCATATTTCACGAGTGTTGTTCTTTCTCAAGGGGTTACATATCAAGTCGTTTTTGGAACGGTTTTTTTAGCTGGAATTTTATTTTTTATTTTAAGTTTGACGAAAATTAGAGAAACCCTTTTAAATGCCATTCCACTATCTTTAAAATTTGGAATTACATCGGGAATCGGTTTATTTATCGCCTTTTTAGGGCTGAAAATGTCTGGAATCGTCGTTGCTGATGAAGTAAATATGGTCGCATTAGGTGATCTAGGAGCGCCTATTACATTATTAACGTTAGTGGGATTAATTATTACATTAATTTTAATGGCTTGGCGGGTTAAAGGTGCTCTATTTATTGGCATGTTAATAACAGGTATAATCGGTTATTTTACAGGTCATATTCAATTTACCGAATTTGTTTCTGCCCCACCAACACCTGTCTTTTTTGATATTGATATTAGTGGGGTATTTTCCCACGGACTATATACAGTCGTTTTTGCCTTTTTACTCGTCACTCTTTTTGATACGACTGGAACATTAATCGGTGTTGCTGAACAAGGTGGACTTATGAAAAATGATAAATTACCACGGGCAAAGCCGGCACTTTTAGCAGATGCTACAGCAACAACTGTCGGATCAATGTTCGGAACAAGTCCGGCAACAGCTTACATTGAGTCAACCTCAGGCGTTGCCGTCGGTGGTCGGACTGGTTTGACATCAGTTGTTGTCGCTATTTTGTTTACATTAGCAATTTTCTTTTCACCAATTATTGGAGCCATTGCTGATTTACCCGCAATTACAGCTCCCGTATTAATTATCGTCGGTTGTTTTATGATGTCTGGTTTAGCTAGAATTAATTGGAAAACCTTTGATGAAGCATTTCCAGCATTTGCTATTATTTTAACGATGCCTTTAACAGGAAGTATCGCTACAGGAATTGCGATGGGATTCATTACGTATCCATTGTTAAAGCTCGTCAGTGGTAAAGGGCGGGAAGTTCATTGGATTTTATATGTGTTCGGAGTTATTTTTGTATTACAAATGGCATTTTTCCCGGCCTATTAATTAAATGAACATTATTTTGCTTGATCAACAGCAGTCACTGAATATTTAGTATATGTTTTTTGGACGTACATAAGTCTTGTAAAAAGAGCAATAGCTCCGGTTCCTAACCCGACGATTAAACCGATCCAATAGCCAAAGGGTTCGAGGGCAGTATAGTTAGCGAGAACATACCCAGTTGGTAAACCGATGCCCCAATAGGATATTAATGCAATCACTAATGTGATATTAACATCTTTATAACCGCGCAGAGCACCTTGAATAGGGGCACCAAACGCATCGGCAATTTGGAAAATAATGGCGTAATATATAAATTGTTTAATTAAACGAATAACATCGGGATTGTTAGAATAAAGACTTGCGACAAAATCATTAAAAATAAATAAAATAATACCGGAGAAAACGGCAATAAATATACCACTACTAATGCCAAGATAACCATAGGAGCGCGCATCGTAAAAGCGACGCGCGCCAACTTCATAACCGATAGCTATCGTCAATGTCATACCGACGCTTAAAGGAACCATATAAAGTAATGAAACAAAATTTATGGCCGCTTGGTGGGCTGCAATTGTATATGTACTGTAAGCGCTCATAAGTAAAGTAACTGCGGCAAAAATGCTCGTTTCAAAAAAAATAGCAAAACCTGTAGGAACACCGATTTTTAGTTGTTCTTTCCAATGATTTAATGATGGCTTTACCCAGTTTGTTAATAAATTGTACTGTTGAAACGGTTTGTTTTTGTAGACGACAAAAATGGCTATAAAACAGCCCGCCCAAAAGGAAATGGCTGTTGCAATACCAGAACCAACACCGCCATAAGCGGGAACACCGAAGTTACCAAAAATAAACACATAATTTAAGAAAACATTTAATGGAAGAGCGATTAAAATGATAATCATCGTCAGACGTGTTTTGCCATGAGCGTCGATAACACTGCGCAACGTCGTAAATACAAATTGCGGAACAATTCCCGCTCCTAAAGCGACTAAATAATATTTTGCAGTATAGTGGACATGATCTTCTAAATCCATTAAATTTAAAATAGGATTTAATAATAGGGAGCCAATAGCAATAACGGTTATAGCGAGTAAAATCGCTAAATAAACGGCTTGTTTAATTGTTGTGGCGATTTTATCAGTTTTTTGTGCGCCGATATATTGGGCGATGATTGGTGTAACAGCGATAAGAATTCCATTAATTCCTGTAAAAACAGGCATCCAAATACTTGAGCCGATGGCAACACCAGCTAAATCTGTCGCACCTGCTCGACCTGACATAACAGTATCGACGAAGTTCATCATTGATAAGATGACTTGCGTAATTAAAATGGGGACTAAAATCGTTATAAACAATTTGAATTTATCTTTCAATCGCTCAGTTTTATGCATGTTAAGTCTTCCTTTTCGATATATTTAAATTTAGGAAAAGATTAGCAACATACCAATTATACTGTTTTTTGATTGAATAAGAAAGAAGGAGAAGTATTGTATGGCTAGAAAGCACATTATGTTCACAGGTGGCGGAACAGCCGGCCATGTCATGGTTAACTTAGCACTTATCCCAAAATTTTTAAAAGACGGCTGGCAAGTTAGCTATATCGGGTCAAAAGATGGCATTGAAAAAACATTAATTAATAATATAGATGAAGTAACATATTATCCGATATCAACAGGAAAATTAAGGCGTTATATGTCATTAGAAAATTTTAAAGATCCCTTTCGTGTCGTAAAAGGCATTTTACAAGCGTGGAAAATTATCGGCAAGGTAAAACCGAATATTATTTTCTCAAAAGGTGGCTTCGTTTCTGTACCTGTAATATTAGCCGCGAAGTTACGTAGAATACCGACGATTATCCACGAGTCAGATGTAACACCGGGATTAGCGAATAAACTTTCAATACCTTTTACAAAACACGTTTTAACAACTTTTCCCGAAACAAAACAATATTTACCCGCGGATAAAACGATTCACGTTGGCGCCGTTATACGTGATGAGCTATTTAAGGGAAATAAAAATGAAGGAATGAAGTTGACTACATTTAATGAAGGAAAACCTGTTCTTCTTGTAATGGGTGGTAGTGCAGGTTCACAAAAAATAAATGCAATTATTCGGGACAGTTTACAAGATTTATTAAAAACGTATCAAATTGTTCACGTTTGTGGAAAAGGTGAAGTCGATCATTCGTTGCAACGAGAAGGATATATTCAATTTGAATATATTCATGAGGAATTAAAACATATTTTTGCAATGACTGATTATGTCGTTTCACGCGCAGGAGCAAATGCAATTTTTGAATTTTTAGCATTAAAAATACCGATGCTTCTCATCCCACTATCACTTGCCGCTAGTCGTGGCGATCAAATTGATAATGCTAAATCCTTTGTTAAACAAAACTTTGCTCTCGTTTTAGAAGAAGAAAATCTAACAAGCGAAACGTTATTAGAGTATTTGAGAAACTTGCAAAAAAATCGTCCACTATATGAGGATGCGATGAAAAAGTACAATCGTGTCGCAGCTAGCGATCAAATTATAGAAATTATTAAAAAATATAGTCGTACTTAATAATGCTCAATATTTGTCAACTAAAATAATCCAAAAACTTGTTATTTGTAAGCATTTACGAGAAAAGTGTCAAATATGTTTAGAAAGCATTGTTATTTGATTGAGAGACTCGTACATCATCATTAAACCGATAAAATAGCTGTCAATGACATTTGCGGTCTTTTCAGTACTTCGATAAACTTATAAATGTTCATCGCCCAAATGTTCGTTCGATGTTATATAAATAGGGAATATGAACTAACTAAATTACTAAAATTCATAGAAGGAGTTATTTCATTGAAGAGACTTTATGTTTTGTTAGGAGCAATTGTTTTGCTCTTACTCGCAGCCTGTGGTGAAGATGATGGTGAAATAGACAAAATTGTTTTCGCTGATGCGGGGTGGGATAGTATTCGCGTACACAACCATATCGCCCAAACAATTATTGAAGAAGGTTTTGGGTATGATACAGATGTCATCGCTGGTTCAACAGCAGCTACTGTACAAGGTTTACGTGAAGGTGATATAAATGCGTATATGGAAATTTGGACAGACAATATTAAAGAACTTTACGAAGAATCGATTGAATCAGGTGATATCGTTAAGCTAGCAACAAACTTTAATGATAATGACCAAGGATTGTACGTTCCAACGTATGTTATTGAAGGAGATCCTGAACGTGGGATTGAACCGATGGCACCGGATTTACGCACCGTTGAAGATTTGAAAAAATATCCGGATGTGTTCGTTGACCCTGAAGATCCATCCCGTGGACGTGTCATTAACGGTCCAAGTGGTTGGGCGGTTCAAGAGCATATTTCCCAAAAATTCGAAACGTACGGTTTAGATGAAACGTTAAATGATTTTATTCCTGGATCAGATTCAGCAGCCGTTGCTGACTTAGTTCGTGCTTATGAAGCAGGAGAAGCATGGGTAGGGTATTATTGGTCGCCAACTTGGGTGACAGCTAAATATGATTTAACGTTATTAGAAGAACCACCGTTTGATCGTGAGCAATGGGATGAAGATCGGGGTACGGAATTCCCACCAAATGATGTCGTTATCGCTGTAAACAAACATTTACCTGATCAAGCGCCAGATGTTATTGATTTTCTATCAAACTATGAAACGAGTAATGATTTAACGGAAGAAGCGTTAAATTATATGGAAGACACTGATGCTTCTGCTGAGGAAGCTGCCCTTTGGTGGATGAAAGAGTTTGAAGATGTTTGGACAGCTTGGTTAGATGATGATGTAGCAACAAAAGTACTTGATGCTATAAATTAGTTATTGGTGGCAGCTAGTGCGAAATCTAGCTGCCGTTGTTTTTAAATTATAAAGAGAGGTGTAAGCAACTGCAGTTAATCGCAGTATATTATGGATAGTTTTCCACAAGTAGATTTTAAACTCGGTGAAATAGCCGATCGTATTGTTGATTTTCTAGATAAAACCTTTGCAAGCTTATTTGAAGTCATTTACTTTTTAGCATCACGAACGATCAATGGGATTGATAGCTTTTTAACCTCTTTACCCTGGTTTGTATTCATCCTAATTATTTTTGCTTTAGGATGGTACTTTCGATCTTTCCTCTCAGGTATTCTTTACGCCATTTACATTTTTCTCATCGGTTCGTTTGGTCTTTGGGATGATATGATGATGACGATAGCGATAATTATTTCGGCTGTCGCTATTTCATTAATTATCGGAATTCCCTTTGGCATATGGATGTCGTTTAGTCGATTGTTTTCAACGTTTATGCGACCGATTTTAGATGCGATGCAAACGATGCCAAGTTTCGTCTATTTAATTCCGGCAATCTTTTTCTTTGGTTTAGGAAATGTTTCCGCTATTTTTGCAACACTTATTTATGCATTGCCACCTGTTATTCGTTTGACAGAATTAGCGATTCGTGGAGTCGACCAAGAGGTTATTGAATCAGCTCAATCCTTTGGTTCTTCCCGTTGGCAAATTTTATTTAAAGTACAATTACCACAAGCATTACCAACAATAATGGCAGGTGTTAACCAAACGACGATGATGGCATTAGCAATGGTTGTCGTAGCATCAATGGTTGGTGCCCAAGGATTAGGAGAGCAAGTGCTCATTTCGATTAATAGAATAGATATTGCACTTGGTTTTGAAGCAGGTATTAGTATCGTCTTTTTAGCGATTATTATCGATCGAATTACAAACGGTGTTGCCGATCGATTTCAAAAGCATAGGAGGATAAATGAATGACATCACAAATAAAATTAGAGCGTGTATCAAAGATTTTTGGCTCACGTCCAAAATCAGCTATTCCGCTTATTGAAGAAGGGATGTCAAAAGAAGATATTTTAGAAAAAACAGGTCATACAGTCGGTGTTTACGATGCGACGATGGAAATTAAAAAAGGTGAACTTTTCGTCGTTATGGGACTATCCGGAAGCGGAAAGTCGACACTTATACGTTGTTTTAATATGTTGCATAAACCGACAACAGGTTCTGTTTATATTGATGGACAAGATATTACAAAATGTAAAAAATCTGAACTTACAAAAGTTCGTCAGGAAAAAATTGCGATGGTTTTCCAACATTTCGGTTTGTTTAATCATCGAACTGTTTTAGAAAATGTTGAATATGGTTTAGAAGTTCGTAAATTTGATAAAGAAGAACGTCGTAAAATTGCTCGTGATAATATTGAACTCGTCGGACTTAAAGGATATGAAGATAAATATCCTGAAGAATTATCCGGCGGTATGCAACAACGTGTCGGCTTAGCTCGTGCCCTTGCGAATGATCCTGATATTTTGCTAATGGATGAACCGTTCAGTGCCCTTGACCCACTCATTCGGCGCGAAATGCAACTTGAACTTTTAGACATTCAAAATCGTCTCCAAAAAACGATTATATTTATTACTCACGATGTGAATGAAGCTTTTAGATTAGGTGATCGGGTAGCAGTCATGAAAGATGGTCACGTTGAACAAATTGGAACGCCTGAAGAAATTATTGAACGACCAGCAAATGAATACATTTCCGAGTTCATTAAAGATATTGATCGGTCAAAAGTATTTCAAGCAGATCATATTATGATTAAGCCAAATGCTCTCGTTTCCTTGAAAGATGGGTTGAACGTAGCGATTAAAGAAATGAAGGAAAACGGCATTTCAAGTGTCTTTGTCGTTGACCGTGGTCGTCATATTCAAGGAATTGTGACAATTGATGATGCGATTAAAGGTGTGCGAGAGAAAAAGACTTTAGAAGAAGTTTTGAGAAAGGATATTACAATCGTCAAACAAGATGAATATGTGAACGATTTAATTCCTAAAGCATTAGAATCACCGTTTCCTTTAGCGGTCGTTAATGATGATAATAAATTAATCGGACTTATGCTACGGGTTCACGTTCTTGCTGGGCTCGTATCAGATGATGTTGATGAAACGGAAGAATATAATGGACAAGTACAGTATGACGTATAATTAAAATTAACTTAGATTTTTTAAAACGGGTCGTATGAGTTAACGAAACGATACGACCCGCTTTTTTATCTAAAAAGCGTCAGAATATTCATGTTTATTAATGTTGTTTTAACAATTAGTTACGATGAATCGTTCTACTATTCCTTTAAAGGTAACAGTGGAGCTATCAATATACCCTTCGTTTGGGAATTTGCGATTGAAGGTAACGATGGAGTGTTCAATATGCCCTTCGTTTGGGAATTTGCGTTTGAAGGTAACGTTGGAACGTCCAACACGCCCTTCGTTTATGATTTTGCAAAGGAAGGGAACGTTGGAGCGTCCAATATGCCCTTCGTTTGCGATTTTGCGTTTGAAGGTGACGTTGGAGCGTCCAATATGCCCTTCGTTTGGGAATTTGCGTTTGAAGGTAACGATGGAGTGTTCAATACGCCCTTCGTTTGCGATTTTGCGTTTGAAGGTAACGATGGAACGTCCAATATGCCCTTCGTTTGCGGTTTTG
>DATGSQ010000026.1:0-20055 GCA_035302425.1 Bacillota bacterium
TTTCATCGAAATCACTCTCTTGTAACGATGCTATAAAGGCTTCGTCATACGTTCTAATTCGATCAGATATAATTATTTCATATGTGGTTTGTCTCGCTTTATCTGTTCGTTCAACCATTTGACCTCGCAGTGCTTTAAGCAGTTTTTTCACTTGAAATGGATCATACTCATCCTTTTCCATTAAATCAATTAACCCGGGTTCTGTTACCTTTAATTCGTCATTATACAAGTATTGTTCATCTGGAAGTTGATGCTCAACAACTTTTCCATGTTGGGAAACTTGATGTTCAATTAACGAAACAAGTTTTTCCTTTTTTCCCATGGCGCAATCATTTCAAGTTTAAATTTATCTTTTAAAATAGTTTCGCGGCCCACATTAACTTTAATGTGCAACTTCATTAAACCCGTAAATTTTACAGTAACACGTTGTAGATTGCCTTGTTCGTCTTGAAACGTTGCCTTCAATTTACTTGTCGGAATTAGATGCGTCCAAATAGATTGACGCTTATTTTTAGCTCGCTCAACACCATCAATGAGGAGCGTTTCTTCATAAACTGAATATTTTACTTGAATTAAATGTTCTTTATATGTCATAGACCATACGTTTGCAACACTTAAATCAATGTCTTTTATAGTATTGTTTAATTCTTTTTTTAATTCATCTTTAAATCCCATCATTTACCTCAACTGTTATAATTATCTTTTTTAAAAAATGCACATATGTGTGACTCGTTTACCCATCGCTTTATGGGTCTAATCGATTAATTGATATTTGCCCATCTTTAATTATAATTTGATCTAAAGCTCGTTTAGCCGCTTGTTGTTCGGCTTCTTTTTTAGTTCTTCCTTCACCAGTTGCCGTTAGTAAATGATGTACAGATACTTGAGCGACAAAATGACGATTATGTGCGGGCCCACTTTCAGCAATTATGTCATAGGTCGCTATCGAACCTAGATATTGTTGAACAATTTCTTGTAATTCACTTTTATAATCCATCGTATGTGAATAAGCACCATCTTTTATTCGGGAAAACATATGTTTTTCTAAAAATTTGACGACATGGTTAAATCCTTGATCTAAATATAAAGCACCTAAAAATGCTTCAAAAACATCAGCTAATATTGATGGGCGAAATCGTCCGCCTGTTTGTTCCTCGCCTTTTCCTAATGTAATATAATTACCAAAATGAATGTCCTTAGCAATTTTTGCTAGGGATGGTTCACAGACAAGGGCTGAGCGAAGTTGTGTCATCTCACCTTCAGACATCGTTTTATATTTATGAAATATATGTTTAGATACAGCAAGTTCCAAGACCGCATCTCCTAAAAATTCGAGACGCTCATTGTCTTGTAAATGTTTATATTGATGCTCATTCACGTACGATGAATGTGTAAACGATTGTTTGAGCAATTGTTTATCATTAAATTGTACCTTGTATTCTTTTTCAAACGTTTCAATATCCATATACATTTTCACCTCTTTAAACAAAGATTAAGGAGTCCCATATAAATGAGACTCCCCATATATAAAAGTAATGACAATTACGACTGTTGGCTGTTTATGTATTCAACAGCATCCCCTACCGTAACAATTTTTTCTGCTTCTTCATCAGCAATTTCCATATCAAACTCATCTTCTAATTCCATAACAAGTTCAACAACATCTAATGAATCTGCTTCTAAGTCATCTGTAAATGATGCTTCCATCGTTACGACAGACTCATCGACATCGAGTTGATCAACGATGATTTCTTTTACACGTTCAAAAACATCTGACATTTGCCGTCACCTCCCTTCAAAAGATTGCACGTATTAATTTTAAGCCATTACCATTCCACCATCAACACGTAATGTTTGTCCGGTTATATAATTTGCATCATCTGATGCTAAAAAGCGCACGACTTTAGCTACATCTTCAGGTTGTCCTAATTTAGCTAATGGGATCATCGCTAACATTTGTTCCCGTTGCTCATCTGTTAATGCATCAGTCATATCTGTTGAGATAAAGCCTGGTGCAACAGCGTTAACATGAATGTTACGGCTAGCAAGTTCTTGTGCATTCGATTTTGTCATACCAATAACACCCGCTTTAGCGGCTACGTAATTTGCTTGGCCTGGATTACCGCTAACACCGACGATAGATGCGACATTAACAATTTTTCCATGACGTTGGCGCATCATTGGCCGTGTAACAGCTTTTGTACAGAGAAAAACACCCTTTAAGTTCGTATCAATAACTTGTTCAAAATCTGTTAACTTCATTCGCATTAACAAATTATCCTTCGTAATTCCCGCATTGTTTACTAATATATCGATTGACCCTAAAGTATCAATCGTATGTTTAACCATTTCTTTAACATCTGTCTCATTAGCAACATTAGCTTGAATAGCGACAGACTCTCGACCAAGTTGTTTAATGTCATTAACAACTTCTTCAGCCTTATCTTTACTCCCCGCATAGTTAACGGCCACATTTGCTCCGTGTGTTGCTAATTCAAGAGCAATTGCTCGACCGATACCCCGTGAAGCACCTGTTACTAACGCGTTTTTTCCCGCAAGAATCATGCAAATGCCCCCTTATACCAATCAATAAACTTTTCCATCGATTTAATATTTTGTATTGAAAATGTATGTACGTTACGATTAATTTTTTTAACGAGTCCACTTAATACTCGGCCGTGTCCAACTTCAACAAAGACATTTACCCCGGCGTCAATCATATGTTGAATTGACTGAGCAAATCTTACAGGTGAATACATTTGTTGTTGTAAAAGGTCTTTAATTTCTGTTTCATCCGTTACTGGCGCTGCTGTCACATTTGCATAAACCGGTATTTTTCCTCGTTGAAACGGTGTTTTAGCTAACGTCTTAGAAAAATCTTCATTTGCTCGTTTCATTAAACGTGAATGGAAAGGACCACTTACATTTAATGGAATTACACGACGTGCACCCGCTTCATTTAATAAAGGAACCGCCTGCTCAACGCCTAATTGTGTTCCAGAAATAACAATTTGCCCGGGACAATTTAAATTAGCAATATCAACAATTTCTTCAGCCGGTAATTGCTTTAATGTTTGAGCAATTTCTTCTTCTGTTAAGCCTAAAACAGCCGCCATTGTTCCTTGTCCTTTTGGAAAGGCTTGTTCCATCAATTGACCACGGCGTTGCACAAGTGGTAAAGCATCTTCTAAGGTAAGAGCTTCTGCTGCAACAAGAGCACTATATTCCCCTAAACTATGTCCAACAGCAACAGCTGGCTTAATATTTTCTTTCGCTAACAATGTTAAAACGATGTAACTAGATAATAAAAGTGCGGGTTGTGCATTTTCTGTTTCTGTTAGCTCTTCTTGTGGTCCTTCTAACATTAGTTTTTCTATATCTTTGTTTAATAGTTCATTTGCACGTTTAAATATTGCTTTAACGTCATCATATTGATCATAAAATTCTTTCCCCATGCCAACTTGTTGCGATCCTTGGCCGGGAAACATGAAAGCTATTTGACCCATAATTTCACTCCTTTTTATTTGTCAGATCCTTTACCGTCGCTTGAATCGTTTCAGTAACATTTTGTTCGACCATATAGCATGCTTGTTTAATCGCGTTGTATATAGCCCGTCCGTTTGATGAACCGTGTGCCTTAATTACTGGGGCGGCTAAGCCGAACAAGGCTGCTCCACCATATTCGGAATAATCAAGTTCAGTCTGTAACTTTTTTAAGTCACTTTTCACTAAAGCTGCGGCAAATTTTGTTTTAAAAGAACTCATAAATGTATTTTTTAACATAGAAAACATCGTCATCGCTGTACCTTCAATCGTTTTTAAAGCGACATTCCCACTAAAACCATCAGTAACGACGACATCGGCTGCACCGAGCAATAAATCCCGGGCTTCAACATTTCCAACAAAATTGATTGGCGCTTCTGTTAATAAATCAAAGGCCTTTCTCGCCAGGTCACTTCCTTTACCTTCTTCTGTACCAACGTTCAATAAACCAATACGTGGCTTATCAATTGAGCGAACTTTTTCCGCATAAATTGAACCCATAATCGCATATTGTAAAAGATGATTTTCTGTTGCATTAACATTAGCTCCCACATCTAAAAAGACAAATCCTTGACCGTCTAATGTTGGTAATGTTGGACTTAAGGCTGGCCGTTCAATTCCTTTAATTCGTCCGACAATAAAAAGACCAGCACTCATTAATGCACCAGTATTTCCCGCCGATAGACAAGCATCTGCTTTTCCTTCCTTGACCATATTCGCCATTAAGACGAGAGATGAGTTTTTCTTACGGCGCACGGCCCTCACAGGTTCATCTTCACCCGTTATATATTCCTCAGTATGGACGATTGAAATATTTTTACGATCGGTTAAATGTTCGGTAATTTTTTGTTCATCACCGACTAATATGATTTCTAAACCGTCTATTTTTTGAATAGCTTCCATGGCTCCTAAAACGATTTCCTTTGGAGCATGATCGCCACCCATAGCATCAATAGCTAATTTCATATTAATTTTCTCCTTTATATTCCGTCGATCGATACATCGTAAATAAACCACTGAACACTTTCTTTTGATTGACGTAACTTTTCACTTCGACAACTGTTAATCCTTTATCATTCGGTTCTTGAATGACTTTCGCTTTAGCGACGACACGATCTTTCTCTTTAACTTGTTGGGTAAAATTAATATTTGCTTTTACTGTTAGCGCTAATTCATCATCGATGACGGCCACTGCTAAAGAGTTTGCTTGAGCAAATAAATGGTGTCCCCGGGCAATTTTATTTCTTGAAAAAACATGTTCTGGTTGAATTTCTAAAATAGAAATCGCCCGTTCATCTAATTGTAAATCAATTATCTCCCCGATTACTTCATCAATAGGCAACGCTTTAACCGTTTCATTCCATTGATTCGTTGCGACAGATTTAATTCTTTCGCGTAGTTCGGGAATAGATAATTCCATACGGTCAAGCCGGATTGTTTGAATACTTACAGAAAATTTTTTCGCTAATTCTTCATCAGTGACAAAGGGTGTCTTTCGTATAGTTTCTTGTAAAAGATGTTGTCGTTTGTCTTTACTTAATCTCATTTTCGCACCGTCCAATAGAATTTATTCGTTAATGTTAAGACTAGGTACTAAAAATAATATATAACACCCCTAATTTTTATGCAAGTACATACTTAAGTTAATCGAGCTGCTGTTGTAATGATGCGTCACTTTCAAGTAATGTTTTCAATGGCAAATAATCAGGATCACGGTTTAATAAGTCTTCTGTAACGATATCTATCGCATCTTGGCGTGCTGTTTCTAAAGCTCGGTAATCGCGAATCATATCAGCAACTTTAAATTCAGGTAGTCCACTTTGTTTATGACCAAAGAAATCACCAGGTCCACGCAATTTTAAATCTTCTTCCGCTAATTCAAAGCCATCATTCGTCGATGTCATAATACGCATGCGCTCTTTTCCTGTATCGCCTTTAGGGTCAGCAATTAAAATACAATAACTTTGTAAGTCACTACGACCGACACGACCCCGTAATTGATGTAATTGGGCTAAACCGAAACGTTCAGCATCATATATAACCATAATCGTCGCTTGGGGAACGTTTACACCAACTTCAATAACTGTCGTTGAAACGAGCACATCAACTTTTCCGCTCGTAAATTGTTGCATCGTCGCTTCTTTCTCCTTTGAGTGTAACTGTCCGTGTAAGAGACCGACATTAACATCATTTTCATAAAACTGTTGGAGCCGTTCGTAAACATCAAGCGCATTTTGAATGTCAAGTTTATCGGATTCTTCAATGAGCGGGCAGACGACATAGGCTTGCTCACCTTGTTTTACACGTTCCTTAATAAAATTTAACACTCGTTCAAACATATTGTCTTTTACCCAATACGTTTGTACTTGTTTACGGCCTTTTGGTAGTTCATTAATAACAGAAATGTCCATATCACCAAAAGCGGTAATTGCTAATGTTCTTGGAATTGGTGTCGCTGTCATAAACAGTGTATCTGGTTGAAAGCCTTTTTGTCGTAATGTACGACGTTGTTCAACGCCAAATCGATGTTGTTCATCGATAACGACAAATCCTAAATGAGCAAATTCAACATCTTTTTGAATAAGGGCATGGGTTCCGATCAGTAAATCAATCGTTTGGTTCGCTACTTGTTGTAAAATTTCCCGTCGTTCTTTTTCCTTTGTAGAACCCGTTAATAGAGCGATATTAATTTTATGGCCGAGTAATTGTTTTAATGATTCGTAATGTTGTTCAGCTAAAATTTCAGTAGGAACCATAAGCGCCCCTTGTTTACTAGCTGTCACGCTTGCATATAAACTAATCGCAGCAACGATCGTTTTTCCAGACCCGACATCACCTTGTAATAGTCGATTCATTCGATAAGGTGATTTCATATCCGCTAAAATTTCATTTAACGCTTTTCGTTGCGCATCTGTTAATGTAAAGGGCAACTCATCGATAAATTTTTGGATGAGTAGAGGTTCATAATGTTGCGCTTGTCCACGTTCTGACTCTCGTTTATGTTGACGTAGCAGTTGCATTTTTAATTGAAATAAAAGAAATTCTTCATAAATAAATCGTCGACGGGCATGTTTTAAATGTAGTGGACTTTCCGGTACATGCATTGTTTTTAAGGCAGAAAAACGTGTTGGCAATTTATAAGCCGTTAAATAATTGATAGGTAAAATTTCCTTAATCGATGTATGTATCGCTTCTAAAGCTGTTTTAACAAATTGTTGAAAACGATAGTTTGTCAATACATTTTTCAAAGGATAAATCGGATCAATCTCTGTCGTTTGTGCAGGTTCTCCTCTTTCAAACGTTTGCACTGTTAATTGTAAGCGATGAGCATCCCACTTCCCTTTCAGTGTTGCCATCTCACCAACAATGATTTGTTTTTTTAAAAATGCCCGGTTAAAAATAACGGCCCGAACAGCGATATGCTCAACCATTAACGTAAAAGCGAGTCGCGATTGTCGATGTCCAAAATATGAAAGGACAGGTTCACTCGCTACTTTACCGACAATTGTCGCTTGTTCACCGTGAGCAAGTTCATGTAACGGTTTATGCTCAAAAAAATTATACCGTGAAGGGAAATAAAATATTAAGTCTTCAACCGTATATATATTTAATTCGTTTAATTGTTGTTCGACCTTTTCTCCGATCCCTTTTAAAGATTGCACACGTTCTTTTAGCATAAAACGACTCATTCCTTAACTTGAATATCCGAATATTTTCTCTTTTAAAAATCGCCCCGTCGGTGTATCGGCTAAGCCACCTTCACCCGTTTCACGAAGTTGTGGTGGCATCGTTTGCCCTATTCGATACATCGCTCCAATCACTTCGTCACAAGGGATACGACTTTTTACTCCAGCTAGTGCTAAATCGGCTGAAACGATGGCAAGGGAAGAGCCTGCTGCGTTTCTTTTCACACAGGGAACTTCAACTAAACCCGCTACTGGGTCACAAACGAGACCTAACATATTTTTTAATGTGATTGCAAAGGCTTCAGCACTTTGCTCTGGTGTACCGCCTGCCATCTCGACAATTGCCGCTGATGCCATCGCCCCTGCTGAGCCAACTTCTGCTTGACACCCACCTGCAGCTCCAGAAATAAACGCATTGTTCGCTACAACAAATCCAAAGGCTCCCGCTGTGAACAAATAACGGATCATTTCATCCCGGGTTGGTTTTAATTGATTTTTGACGGCAAACAATGTCCCCGGTACACAACCAGCACTTCCGGCTGTTGGTGTCGCACAAATAATACCCATCGCAGCATTTACTTCATTAGTACCCATCGCCTTACTTACCGCATCGAGTAATATGTGTCCAGAAAGTGGTTCGTGATTTTCCATATATTGTTGCACTAAAACTGCATCACCACCAGTTAAGCCAGTAACAGATGTGACTCCTTGCAAACTTTGTTCAATCGCTTCTTCCATAACTGTTAAATTTCGTTCCATTTGTTCGTATACTTCTTCACGAGTCCGATTTTTAACTTCCATTTCTTGGCGTATCATCACTTCCGAAATTGGAATATTTTCTCGTTTTGCTATTTCTACTAATTGTGCTACCGTTCGAAACATGAATCGATCTTCCTTTCATAACTAACTAACGATCTTCGTCACTTGGATAATATGTTTAGCATTTTTAAGTTCATAAATGACATGTGGCTCTACATTTTCATCAACTTCAATAACCATCAAAGCCTCTTTACCGACATCTTTTCGATTAACTTCCATATGTCCGATATTTAACTCATATTTCGCTAAAATTTTTGTCACTGAAGCGATAGCCCCTGTCCGATCATTATGAAGAATTAATAATGCCGGATGATTTCCTGACAGTCTTAGGGCAAAACCGTTAAGTTCAGTAATTTCTATTTTTCCACCACCAATTGAAATACCAACAAGTTCCAAGCTCACGTTGTCATCACCAATTTGGATTCTGACAGTATTTGGATGCGATACCTTTGCACTATCTTCAATAAATTCAATTGACATCCCTTTTTCTTCCGCTATTTTTAAGGAACTACTCATTTGTGGATGGTCAGTATCATAATTCATTAAACCGCCAACAAGTGCAAAATCTGTCCCGTGGCCTTTATAAGTTTTTGCGAAGGATTCGTACAAGTAAATTTTTGCCCATTTAGGTTCTTTACCAAACAATGTTCGCGCAACTTTACCAATCCGTGCCGCTCCGGCTGTATGCGAGCTTGAAGGCCCAACCATGACGGGACCAATAATATCAAAAACCGAATTAAATTTCATGTCTCGTTCACCTTTCATTCATTAACGATAAATGATTTACTCAACAGATAAAATATACGAATAAATTGGTTGATTTCCTTGATGTACTTCGATTTCAATGTCTGGATAAGTTGTTTCTAGATGATTAGCTAGTTGTTCTACTGCTTCATCCGTCACATCTTCTCCATATAAAATTGTTAAAATTTCATCATCTTCATCAATAAGATCTGCAATAAGTTGTTTGAATGTTTCATCACGATTATCATGACAGCAAGTAATTTTCCCGTCGGCAATGCCCATAAATTGCCCTTTTTTAATAAACAAATTATTAATTTCCGTATCTCTTACCGCATAAGTTACTTGTCCAGTTTTAACGTAATCCATCGCCTCGGCCATTTGCGTCTTATTTTCAGCTAAATCCATTTCTGGATGGAAAGAAAGTAAAGCACTAATCCCTTGGGGAATTGTTGCTGTTGGAACAACGACTACCTCTTCATCGGCTAATTGTGCCGCTTGCTCTGCTGCCATGACGATATTTTTATTATTAGGTAAAATAATTATTTTTTCTGCATGGGCTTTTTTAATCGCATCGGAAATATCTTTCGTACTCGGATTCATTGTTTGTCCACCTTCGAGAACTACGTTAGCTCCAAGACTTTCAAAAAGCGCTTTAATACCCGAACCTAAGGCAACCGTAATAATTCCGTAGGCTGCTTTTTCAACCGGTTGTTTTTGACTTTCAACAATCGTACTATGTTGTTCCCGCATATTTTCAATATCGATATTAATGAGGTGTCCATATTTTTGGCTATATGTCATTACATCTCCCGGATATTCTGTGTGAATATGTACTTTGACGACCTCATGATCGGAGACGACGAGCAATGAATCCCCATGATTACTCAAATGGTTACGATAATCTATTTCATCGAAGGGGTGTTCTTGTAACTTTTGTTCGTCAAATTTCACCATAAATTCCGTACAATAACCAAATTCAATCTCATCGGCAGTCATAAAATCTTGCGCGACTTTATGATGCTCAGCTTTAATCATATCTTCCATATCTGTTGCATCAATACTTAACTCTGGTAATTCTTCACCTTTTAATGAGGCTAAAAATCCTTCGTATATCGTCACTAATCCTTGTCCCCCGGAATCAACGACGCCGACTTCTTTTAATATCGGTAATAAGTCAGGGGTCCGTTCTAAAGATGCATGGGATTCTTTTACGACTTTTTCCATAAAATTAATCATATTTTGTTCATACTTCGCTTCTTTAACAGCGACATTTGCCACATCTTTAGCGACCGTTAAAATTGTTCCTTCGACAGGCTTCATTACTGCTTGATAAGCCGTTTTAACACCTTGGTCGAAAGCATCGGCTAATTCAGTCGTTGTTACTTCATTTTTATTTGCTAAACCACTCGCAAATCCGCGAAAAATTTGGGAAAGAATAACCCCTGAGTTACCCCGGGCTCCCATAAGCAAACCTTTAGAAAAAGCTTGCGCAACTTCAGAAATGCTATTACTATTGACACTTTTTACTTCTTCGACACCTGAAGTCATCGATAAATTCATATTTGTCCCTGTGTCACCATCAGGGACAGGAAAAACATTAAGCGCATCAATTTTATCTGAATTGTTTTTTAAATGGTTTGCACCTGTTAATATCATTTCTGTTAACGTTAATCCATCAATTGTTCTAACATCCACTTTCCTTCATCCTCCATACTAAATGTTCATTCCGTTACCCGTACATCTTGAATATATATATTAACGGAATCTATATTAAGTCCAAGGGCTTGGTTTAAAGCATATTTCACTTGTGATTGGACATTGTTAGCAACTTCCGAAATTTTCGTTCCGTAACTGACGATAATATACATGTCAATGTGTAGATCACTATTTTCTTGTCTAACGATGACACCACGTGAATAATTTTCTTTACGTAAAATATCGGCAATTCCATCACGTATATGACTTTTCGAAGCCATACCAACAATACCATAACATTCAACAGCTGCTCCACCAGCAATTGTTGCGATCACTTCATGTGTAACCGTAATTTCACCCATCTCAGTTCTTAATTGGACGGACATAATTTTCCTCCTCTGACGATATTATGATAAGATAATCTTACTACAACATTCCAACGATTAAAAGCTTTCAACGGTTAAATCGTTCGAAAAACTGTAATAAAGTAAATAGAAGCCCACACTCACTGACTGTAATAAAATATTATTTGTGAAAAGTTAAGTTAAAAATTAATTGCAATAAACGTTTTCATATGATAAATTATATTCGTGTGACAGTTGATTAAGGGGTTTGTTTAGGAGGGAAATACTATGGCAAGACAATGTGTCGTCACTGGACGTAAAACAGGTTCTGGCAATAAGCGTTCACACGCATTGAATTCAAACCGACGTAAATGGAAAGCAAATTTACAAAAAGTTCGTGTGATGATTGATGGTAAACCACAACGTGTTTATGTTTCAGCCCGGGCTTTAAAATCAGGTAAAATAAAACGTGTATAATAACACTTTCAATATAAGCATCCATAATGTTTTATGTTATTAAAGGGGTGCTATATTTATGGAAATTATACAAGTAATGTAAAATAGCTTTTGTCGCCGAAATAAATGACAAAAGCTATTTTTATTATTTTTCTTTATGAAACGCACTCATAATAACTCTGACAAAGCCACCAATAAATCTTGGGAGTTTAATAATGTAAAACCGCAAAAATTCTCCCCCCTTGTTAGGACGAACTGATATGGTTTTAACCGCTACTCATAAATCACTCACTTCTGTTATTTACTATATGCTTTCATTTAATAAAAAAGTACTGTCATTTTGTTAGAGTTTTAAATTTACGGTTTGTTCGTCTATAACAAGCATTGTTGCTTTATTTAGTAGCATCTCTAATAGATGTTATCGCTTGATGGCGATCTTTTTCATTAAAAACGGCACTACCCGCAACGAGGATATCCGCTCCAGCATCTGTACACAATTTAGCTGTATCAACATTTACCCCGCCATCAATTTCAATCGCAAAAGATAAGTTCCTTTGCGCCCGCCAATCATTTAATTGCTTTATTTTATTAACGACTTCATGAATAAACGCTTGACCACCAAAACCTGGATTCACTGTCATAACGACGACTAAGTCGAGTTCATGTAAAATGTCTTTAATAAAGGATGCTGGTGTCGCCGGATTAAGTGCTACACCTGCTTTAACGTTAAAGGATTTAATTTGTTGTATGACTCTGTGTAAATGGACACATGTTTCTTGGTGAACAGAAATATACGTAGCACCTGCATTGGCAAACTGTTCAATATATCGTTCAGGATTTTCAATCATTAAATGAACGTCTAAAGGTAAATTTGTTACAGGTTTAATCGCTTCAACGATTAACGGTCCTATCGTTATATTCGGCACAAAATGTCCATCCATAACATCGACATGAATATAATCAGCTCCGCCTTGATCAACGTCTTTTATTTCAGCTGCCAAATTGGCAAAATCTGCGGAGAGAATTGAAGGTGCAATTTTTACCATCGTTAATACCTCGGCTTTCTACTTTTTATTTCTTCTAAAATTTTTATATAATGTTCATAACGTCGATTACATATTTCATTGTTTTCAACAGCTTCCTTCACTGCACAATGTGGTTCTTGGTCGTGCAAACAACCGCGAAAGCGACAGTTTTTGCTCACCTTACGAATTTCTGGAAAACAATGTCCGAGTTCTTCGACTTCTAGTTCGGTAAATTCCAATGAACTAAATCCCGGTGTATCAGCAACAAGGCCATCAGAAACGTGAAGCAATTCTACGTGACGGGTCGTATGGCGTCCGCGTCCTAAGCTTTTTGATATTTCACCAGTTGCTATTTGTAAAGATTTATCTAAACTATTTAAAATTGATGATTTACCAACACCTGATTGACCAGCAATGACTGATATTTTATGACGTAAAAAAGGTCGTACTTTTTCGATTGTATCCGGCTGCTTTATCGATACAAATAACGTCGGATAGCCAATTTTTTCATAAGTTTTTTTAACGTTTAGTAACTTGTTTAACTCAGTTTCATCGATTAAATCAATTTTAGAAATTAAAATAATCGGTTCAATACGGTTAGCTTCGACAGCAATGAGAAACCGGTCGAGTAATAATTGACTAAAACTAGGTTCCGCTGCTGAACTAACGATTATTGCTTGGTCAATATTAGCTACAGGTGGACGGGATAATTCATTTTTTCTGAGTTCGATTTCTTTAATATACCCTTTATTTTGTGAATCAATTTTAAATTTAACGAAATCCCCAACGAGAGGAGTTATTTTGCGTTTACGAAACACACCACGTCCACGACATTCATAAATGTTACCATCAGCAGTTTTTACATTATAAAAGCCACTTAACGCTTTAACAATTCTTCCTTCTAGCAGTTTTAACCACCTTCTTTATACGGTATTGATCGTTTAATGAGCATATCATCATCACGCATTACTTTATATTCACCTGTTTTATTCGGTGCAATCATTAAAGTAATTGTGTACTCTTTATCATGATCGATCTCTTCAGATAAGTAAACATTCGCTAAATCATTTTCCATGTCGTTTATATAAATAAGAACGGTTTGCTTCTCACCATCTTCACCCGTATAAGGTACAGTAAAGGATACAGTATGCTGCGCTGGTGGTAACTGTTTAGGACCTTTTGAAATATAGACGGTTACTGTTGCTCCCTTTTCTAGCTCCGTTTGTGCTGCAGGTTCCTGACGAATAACATAACCTTTTTCTACCGTATCCGAATGTTCCTCAATTACATTTACTTTTAATTCATTCGCTTCTAAGAAATCTCGTGCTTCTTGTTCATTTAAACCGATTAAATTGCCAACAGCATTCGTCTCTGGGCCACTGCTCACTTCAAAAATAACTCGGGTTTCTGCAGGAACGACTTCACTATCGGGTTCTGGTTGTACTTGTGTTAAAATTTGCCCAATAGGCTCATCTGAAGCTTTATCATAATGAGTTACTTCAAAACCTTCATTTTCTAATAGACGTTTTACTTGTTGAAAATCTTCACCAACATAATTACCGAAAGTCACTGTTGGTGGCCCCTCACTTACGAAAAGAGTGACCGTTGATTTTTCTTTAACTGTTCGCCCTTCTTTCGGATCCATGCGAACGACGTGATCGACATCGATGTCTTCGGAAAAGACCATTTCTCGTTCAACGTGTAAATTTAATCGTTCAAGTTCTTCCTTTGCGTCATCAAAAAGTTCTCCAACAACATCTGGAATGACAACATCTTTCGGTTGCAAAATACCTGGGAAAATAAATAGAGCGATCAATGTTGCGGCGAGTATACCAAATAGAGATATTAGTGTAATTATTAATCCTTTACGTCGTTTTTTCTTTTTCGGCTTCTTTTTCGGTTGTTCCTCTGGGCGATCATACGTCTGAGTTGCATCCTGTTCATGGTAAACAATTGTTTGATCGTCATTATACGATTCATTCATCTGTTCATTCGTTATTATTGGAATTGCTTTTGTCACTTCACCATCCTCTTCGGGTATAGTGAATCGTTCACTGTGTAAATTTTCTGGTTCTAAAGCTGTTGATAAAGCGACATTCATATCATAAACCGTTTCGTAACGATAAAAAGGATCCTTTGCAGTTGCTTGTAAAACGATATTTTCGATACTTTGTGGAATATTTGGATTAAAAGTACGAACAAAGGGAATATCATTTTGTAAATGTTTTAAGGCGATTGAAACAGGCGATTCACCGGAAAACGGTAATTGTCCTGTTAATAATTCATAAAAAACGATACCTAAAGAATATATGTCTGACTTTTTCGTCGCTAAACCACCACGGGCTTGTTCTGGTGATAAGTAATGGACAGACCCTAAAACAGAGTTCGTCTTCGTCAAGGCGGTTGCACTTAAGGCGACGGCAATACCAAAATCAGTTACTTTCACTTGGCCATTATGGTCAATTAAAATGTTTTGTGGTTTTATATCACGGTGCACTAAATCATATGCATGGGCATGGGCAATCGCGTGAGTTATTTGTTGCATAATATGTACGGATTCTTCAATACTTAACGGACCGAACTTTTGAATGTATTCTTTTAATGTGTAACCATCAACATATTCCATAACCATATATAAAATATGTTCTTCCTCACCAACATCATAAATATTGACGATATTCGGATGGGAAAGACTTGATGCTGCTTGCGCCTCTCTATCAAAACGGGTGATAAATTCATGATCGTTTGCGTATTCTAATCGTAAAACTTTAATGGCGACCTCACGATTTAAAATCGTATCATCGGCTAAATATACATTCGCCATACCTCCGCCACCGATCATCGATTTAATTTTATACCGTTCGTTTAAAAGTCGACCAATTAACATGCGTGATCACCACCTTCATCTGAGAAGGGATAGTTAACGATGACTAGTGATATGTTATCCTCGCCACCACGATCATTTGCTAAATCGATCATTTGTTGACCGATTGTATCGACCTGTTCATCTTGAGCAATAAGTTTAGCTAATTCATCATCCATCACTTTATCCGTTAGCCCATCGGAACATAACAACAATTTATTATTTTTCTCCCAACTCATCGTTTGCACATCCGCTAACTCTTCCTTTTCAGTACCTAATGCTTTTAAGACGATATTTTTACGGGGATGATTTTTAGCATCTGCTTTCGATATTTGTCCAGAACGCATTAATTCGTTGACGAGGGAATGATCTTCTGTCACCTGAGTAAAACCATTTTCATTGTAAATATAACAACGACTATCCCCAATATGTGCGACTGTTACATAATCATCAGTGACAATCGCCGATACAATCGTCGTTCCCATACTATTAAAGTTTTCATGTTCTAATGAACGTTCATAAATCGTTACATTCAAAGCAGCAATTGTATCTGTAAGCCATTTTTCAGTTTGTTCCGGTGAAGTTGTCTCTTTTTCTTTTAACCACTTTTCTTGCATTAATGAAACGGCTAACTGACTAGCGATATCCCCCGCTTTATGCCCGCCCATTCCATCAGCAATAACAGCTAATAACTGACCAGATTTATTGTAAAAAATTCCGCCAGCATCTTCATTATGTGTTCGAATTAGTCCACGATCGGTTAAAAATTTAGCTTCCAAATTTACCACCCTCATTTACAAGCACATAAATCTATTTATATAAAAGATTATTTATCTTTTCGTTTAAGGCGTGTTAAGAAAAATCCGTCTGTATTGTAAGTTTGTGGAAAAATTTGCAATCCCCACTTCGTTATACCCGGACCATCTTGTAAAAATTTCGGTAATTCATTAAAAAATTGTTCGTCAACGATAAATTCATCCATTTTATTTATAAACTTTTCAATAACTTGCTCGTTTTCTAATTGATCAACTGTACATGTACTGTAAACGATTTGTCCGTTATCCTTTAATAATGGTGCAACTTCTAATAAAATATTTAACTGAATGGCTGCTAATCGTTTAATATCATCTATTGTTTTATTATATTTAATATCTGGTTTACTACGAATAACACCTAATCCAGAACATGGGGCATCGATCAAAATACGGTCAAAGGATTTTTCAGAATGACTTGTCCTAAGTTCCCTTGCATCCTTTTGCTTAGATTGAATAATAGATAGTTGTAATTTTTTTGCTTGTTTTTCAATTAATGATATTTTTTTCAAATGTAAGTCGTAGGCATAAATTGACCCTTTATTTTCCATAAGTTCCGCAATGTGTGTCACTTTACCACCGGGAGCACTACACGTATCTAACACTTTCATTCCTGGTTTAACCTTTAACATCTCTGCTGTTATCATCGACGTCTGATCTTGGATCGTTAAATATCCTTCTTGAAATAGTCGTGAACGAATAATATTTCCTTGTTTAATGACTATGCCTTGCTTGGAAAATTTTGATTGTTCTCCTATTATACCATCTTTTTCAAGTTCATCGAGCGCTTCATTTAAAGTAATTTTTAACGGTTGTATACGAACAGACAATGGTTTCTTTTGTAAATTAACGACACACATTTGTTCAGTTATTTCTTTTCCATACATATCTAACCAGCGGTCTATGAGCCACTGTGGATGACTTGTGCGAATAGATAAGTTATCAATCTCTTTTGGATCAACTAATCCTTTGCGTTGGATATTTCGCAAAACACCATTGACGAGTGAAGCAATACCTTTATGCCCGCGACGTTTGGCAATATCTACAGCCTCATTAATAATTGCATATTCGGGAACTCTATCTAAAAAAGCCATTTGATAAATAGAGAGCCGTAGTAGATGTCTTACCCAATCTTTTAATTGTTTTCGCTTTTTAACGAATTGATCAATATAATAATCTAATGTTATTTGTCGTTGCACTGTTCCGTAAACAATTTCTGTTAAAAGTCGAGCATCGTTCGCTTGTAATTTTTCTCGTCTAATAACATCATCAATGAGAAGGTGACTGTAGCTTTTTGCTTTTTCAATTTTTAACAATACGTCGAGAATAATTTCCCGGATTTGATAAGTTGACATTTAATCACCTAAAATAATTCCCTTTTTCACTTGCTCTTTAGCACCGTGTAAATAGTGCGAGACGTCCATTCGTCTGCTTCCGGCAGGTTGAATTTCTTTGAGACGAATCGCTCTTTGATCACCACAAACAACAACGATCGCATCATCTGTCACTTCGACAATTTCCCCCGGCTGTCCCTTATAAGTATTGCCATCTTTCTCGCCCCACCATACTTTCATTTGTTGGTCGTTAAAGGTCGTATATGCTACTGGCCAAGGGCGTAATCCCCGAATATGGTTGTACACTTCTTCGTAGGAATCTTCCCAATTAATTTTTTCTAGTTGACGCGTAATATTTGGAGCGTATGTAACTAACTGTTCATCTTGTTTCACCGGATGAATATCGTCAGCAAAAATTTGCGGTAATGTTTTTAAAAGTAAGTCTCCGCCAAGGTTAGCGAGTTTATCATGTAACGAACCGACATCGTCTGTTTCTTCAATCGCAATTTTTTCTTGGGAAATAATGTCCCCTGCATCAAGTTGTTCAACCATATACATAATTGTTATTCCCGTCTCTTGCTTTCCTTGTAAAATCGCATAATGAATCGGTGCTCCACCACGTAATTCAGGTAACAATGATGCATGGACATTAATACATTTATAAGGTGGATTTTCCAAAAGTTCTTTCGGTAATATTTGTCCATAGGCTGCTGTCACTATAATGTCCGGGTCATAAGTTAAAATATGTTCATATTGTTCTTTAATATTTTCCGGTTGAAATACAGGTAAATTGTGTTCGAGGGCAAGCTTTTTAACAGGTGGTGGTGTTAATGTTCGTTTACGACCAACTGGACGGTCTGGTTGGGTGACGACTAAAACGATCTCATATTCACAATTAATTAATTGCTCTAAAATTGAAACGGAAAAATCCGGTGTTCCCATAAAAACGATTTTTTTCATTAGTAAAACCACTCTTTCTTACATTAATTGATAAGGTTGCATATCAACGATTATTGAGCCATTTTCTTTTTGAACTAACTCTACATATGGTTCGATCACTTTAGCAATAATTTTCCCAATATGTGGCTCACGTTTATATTTTATCATGCATTGGTAACGATATCTATTTTTAATCCGGGCAATTGGTGATGGTGCGGGACCTAAAATAACCGTTTGCTCACTTACATACGTTACTAATTGTTGGACAATTTTTTGTGTAATTAAAGATGCTTGTTGCAAACTTGGATGTGTCACTGTAATTAAAATTAAATAAACGTACGGTGGATATTGGAACTGCCGTCGATAAGTCATTTCTCTTTTATAAAATGTTAAAAAGTCATATTCACTCGCTAACGTAATACTGTAATGGTCAGGTGTATAAGTTTGGACGATCACTTCACCCGGTAACGTATGACGACCCGCTCGTCCACTCACTTGTGTTAATAATTGAAAGGTTTTTTCCGCTGAGCGAAAGTCAGGTAAATGTAAAAGTGAATCAGCTACTAAGACGCCTACGAGGGTTACATTTTTAAAATCTAAACCTTTAGCAATCATTTGTGTTCCGAGTAAAATATTTGCTTCTTTGTTAGCAAATTTATTTAAAATTAATTCATGGGCTCCTTTGCGCCGAGTCGTATCGACGTCCATGCGTAAAATAGAAGCCTCCGGAATATGTTGCTTAAGCGCCTCTTCTACTTTTTCCGTTCCTGTACCAAAATAACGGATAAGGTCGCTTTCACAGGCTGGACAAGTTTGCGGAACATTTTCGATAAAATTGCAATAATGGCATTTTAGCTGTTGCGATCCTTTATGATACGTTAAAGCTATATCACAATGGGGACATTCGTTAACATGTCCACAATCTCGACACATAACGAAGGTTGAGTAGCCACGCCGATTTAAAAATAAGACGATTTGTTCCTGTTTTTCTAGGCGCTCATAAATTGCGTCAGTGAGTTGTTTAGAAAACATCGTTCGATTACCGCGATGAATTTCTTCCCGCATATCAACGATTTCGACACGGGGCATCGGTTGTTTGTTCGTTCGCTTTTTCAACGTTAACAATTTATAAACATCTTTTTGCGCCCGGGCGTAGGACTCTAATGCCGGGGTCGCACTCCCAAGAACAACCGGGCAATTATGGTATTTTCCCCGCCATATAGCAACATCTCGTGCGTGATAACGTGGTTGTTCTTCTTGTTTATACGTATATTCATGTTCTTCATCGATAATAATAATGCCTAAATTTGTAAAGGGAGCAAAAATGGCTGAACGAGCACCAACGACGACTTTTACTTCTTGGCGTTGAATTTTTCGCCATTCATCATATTTTTCACCAGCTGATAAAGCACTATGTAAAACGGCGACTTGTTCTCCAAATCGTTCTTTAAAGCGTTTCACCATTTGGGGTGTTAAAGAAATTTCCGGAACTAAGACGATCGCTTCCTCTTTGCGATTAAGTACTTGTGCGATTGCTTGTAAATAAATTTCTGTTTTTCCGCTTCCTGTAACTCCGTGTAATAAAAACACCTCATGACTATTCTTGGCAACCGTTTGTTGAATCGGCTGTATCGCCGCCCGCTGTTCGTCGGTTAAATGTAACGGTTTTGATCGTTTAAAATGGCGAATATCATACGGGGAACGATATATTTCTTTTCGCACCGTTTGGATCAATTGTTTTTCAGTAAGAGCCCGAATGGAAGGGTAGCTAACATTGAGCTTTTCAATTAATTCA
>DATGSQ010000027.1:0-27853 GCA_035302425.1 Bacillota bacterium
CCAATGCTCCTTCATTAAAATAGCGACATTTGTTCTCATAAAAATTTCTCCTAAACTTTCATTTCTTAATTCATTAATATATTTTTCTACCGTAAAATTGCCTTTGTCTATGCCAAGCCATTCTTCATCAAACGTCCAATCAGTTTGTCCAACTTGGATAAAGTGTTGGGCTAAATATTCAAGATAGTCCGCTTCTTTAATGACACGCTCAATACTTTCTTTATTTTTAATGAGAGCACGATAGGACTCTTTCGTTAATATTTTTTTAATCGCTTTTCGTGTTTGTAAACTGTTTTCGAGCATAAGAGCTTCAAGTTTCCCGCGTTTTTCTTCCCGTTCATAAATAGCCTTACGAAGTTGAATAATTTCTGCCTTATTGAATATTGCATCATGACCCATTTGCCGTAGTTCTTCCTTAACTTGTAAACACTTTTTAGCGGCGACAGCAATTTCATTAACTAGCTGTTTAGCTTCATTGTAATAGGCTAACTGATTATTGAGAGTCTCATACTCTGCTTCATCAACTTTAGTCGTTAAACTTTCGATAATATCTTCAAGCGAAGGGATTAAAAATTTAAACTGTTCATGCCCATCACGCTTACTATCCTGCGTAATATCTTTATGAAATGCATTTAAATAATGAAAATACGTATAAATGCTAAGAATACTTTTTGTTGTACCTGAATCTTCAACCATTCGGCCAGTTTTTGTAACGACGACAATTTTTCGTAATTTTCTCTGACTAAATAAATTACTTGTGCGAAGTATGTAATAGTAAGTGTCGTCAATTTCGATGAGTGGACTTTTATAAGTATTTTCATACCACTTTTTATATTGATCTAATATTTTATTCTCACTCTTTGTAGCTTTTTTAAAGGGGAGAAAAACTTTTGTCATTAACATCTACCTCGTATGTAAAAAATTTATTATGTAGTCACACGTCTTTGTCGTAAGTAAAAAACAATAAAGCTAATCGTGCCAATAAGGGAAGAACATCCAATAACAACATAAAGTGTTCCACCTGAATAATGTTCTAAAATTATCCCGCCGCCGATTGAACCGATAATGCCCGAAATACCGAAAAAGACTGAGTAAAAAATTAAATGACCTGTCGCTTGTAACAGCTTCGGAATTATTCGTGTTATAAAATCGAAAGCAGCTAAATAAAAAACACCAAACGTTAAACCGTGTAGAACTTGTAAGCCGATGATGAATAAAGGATCATTAACCGTTGCATACAAAAACCAACGAAAGGTATATAAAATACCCGCAATAATAATAAAGACGAGTGAAGGAAATTTACGAAACCAGAACGCACCTAAGGCAAAGACGATCGCTTCACTAAATACACCAACGAACCAAGCGAGCCCGACTAAGTTTTCGCTACCACCGATACTTGTTATGTATAAACCGATAAAACTATCATTTGTTCGGTGGGTAATTGTAATAAACATCATTAACGTTAAAAAGATAACGAATGTTTTATTATGTAATAGTTTACTAACATCACTTAAACGAATAGGTGTCGTATCAACTTGTACATCCGTCAAACGAAAGGAGACGAGTAAAGCGACAGAACCGATAATCACATACGGCCAAACCATATATTCGATACCTGTTCGCTCGAGTAATTCACCGATAAGGAGCGCGGATAAGGCAAAGCCGAGTGACCCCCACGTACGAATCGTCCCGAAAGATACATTTAAATCATCCGCTCGACGTTGCCCTAAACTATCGGCAAGTGCGCCAACAGGAGAAGAAAAGAAATATAAAATTGCTCCAACGAGTAAAATGTAGCCCAAATACTCCATTTGGAAAAAGACTATACTACTAAGTAAAAATCCGACGATACAAATAACAATCATCCATTTAACCGTTTTATATTTATCGCTTAAATACCCCCAAACTGGTTGTGAAACAATTGATGCGAGAGGACCAACGGCTAATACCCAACCGATTTCTGTTCCATTAAGGCCTTTAAAAGATAAATATAACGGTAAAAAACTAATCATAATTGTATTTGTCGCATGAAAAGAAAATAGTAGTGTTTTTAATGGAATTAATGATTCATTGCGTGGCAAAGTACTCCCACCTTAATCTTGCCAATATTTTTGAATGAACTCATCCCGACCTGATTTTGCGCGATCTTTTTCGTAAACTTCAGGATCCTTTTTATAAAAATCTTGATGATAATCTTCTGCTGGATAAAATGTAGCGGCAGGTAAAATTTCCGTAACAATCGGTTGGGAAAACTTGCCACTATTAGCTAATTCATGTTTTGATTTTTCGGCGATATTCCGTTGTTCTTCCGAGTGGTAAAAAATCGCTGTTCGATATGAATCACCACGGTCATGAAACTGACCACCATCATCTGTTGGGTCGATTTGTTGCCAAAAAACATCGACAATTGTTTCATATGTAATGATTGAAGGATCATATGTAATTTGCACAGCTTCATAATGACCTGTATTGCCTGCTTTAACTTGTTCATACGTTGGATTTTCCGTATGTCCCCCAGTATATCCCGAAATAACTTCAATAACGCCATCCCATTGATCAAACGGCTTTACCATACACCAAAAACATCCACCAGCAAAGGTTGCAACTTGTTTACTCATCATTACTTCCCTCCATTAATTAACTATATTCGGTAAATTTTTCATTTTAAAAGAAATCAAGTAAACTATATAGTAAGTGTGTTCTTACTATATCATACAGAAGAAAGATGGTGCTAATATGTACGAACCTTTTGTATATAAAATTTTTACAGGTAAAGTGAAAACATTAGGGGATCCAGAGGCGAAAGACCCAATGGACCGGGAATGGACGACGGGTATTTTTAAAAAACCAACAGAATCTCAAATATGGGTAAGTAAAACAGGGCTTGCTGGTGATGAACAAGGTGATAAGAAAAATCATGGTGGTCCTGAAAAAGCGTTATTTGCTTATCCGATTAAACATTATAAATTATGGCAAGAAGAATTAGAAATTGATATTGATATTGGTGGAATGGGGGAAAATTTAGCCGTCTTAGAAATGGATGAATATTCCGTTTGTATAGGAGATACGTATAAATTAGGTGATGCAATTATTCAAGTATCACAGCCAAGACAGCCGTGTTGGCGACCAGCACGACGCCACCGGATTAAAGATTTAGCTTTACGCATTCAAAATACTGGCAGAACCGGCTGGTATTTTCGAGTATTAGAAGAAGGGCATATTATTTCCCGAATTGATTTTGAACTTATTGAACGCCCATATCCCGAGTGGACGATTGCTGCGGCAAATGAAGTGATGCACGTTTATAAAGATAATTTAAAGTTAACCGAAGAGCTCGCCTCAGTTGATTTACTCGCTCCTAATTGGAAACGTACATTAAACAATCGTCTCCGCGGTCGGGAACGCGATATTAAAAGAAGGGTTTATGGACCAAACGAATAAGGGTAATGATGATTAGAGAGGTTGCTTATAGTCAAAACTATAAGCAGTCTCTTTTATCACTTTTTATTGTCAAATGTTTAGTCGTTTGTCTTTGGAGGGGATTAATTGTTAAGTAATGCATATGCTGTCGTTATCATTATTTTAGTCATTAATATCGTCTATGTATCATTTTTTACGATGCGAATGATTTTAACGATGAAAGGTCGTCGCTACGTAGCGGCACTCGTCAGTATGGTGGAAATCGTTATTTATATTATCGGACTTGGCCTCGTTTTAGAAAATTTAAATGAAATTCAAAATATCGTCGCTTATGCGTTAGGATATGGAATTGGTGTTGTTGTTGGTATGAAAATTGAAGAGAAATTAGCCCTTGGTTATATTACGGTTAATGTCGTTTCATCAAATCCAGATATCGCTTTTACGCGTAAATTACGGGAAAAAGGCTATGGAGTAACGAGTTGGTTTTCTTATGGGATGGAAGGTGATCGTTTGTCGATGCAAATTTTAACCCCTAGGAAATATGAACTTCAATTGTATGAGACGATCCAAGAAATTGATCCGAAAGCCTTTATTATTTCATATGAACCAAAACATATTCATGGCGGATTTTGGGTTAAACAAGTTCGACGTGGTCGTTTATATCGTAAACGAAATGAAGAAAGTAAATCTTAAAAAATTAAGGAAACATTATCTTAAGTGAATATTATATAAGGAATTAAACAAATGTGACTGAAACACGAACAATAAATATAAAGTTATCAAAAAACGTTCGCATTTAAGTGGCATTAATAAAATGAATTTGGTAAGCTTAAAATGACAAAAATAACCTCATATATCTTCAGAATATGGCTGAAAGTTTCTACCTAGCACCGTAAATGCTGGACTATGAGGGAAGATGAACATATGTTAACTTTGTTTGACATTTAAAATGTCTTTGCAAACTATTCATCTTCTCTCATCGTTTTTTCGAGAGAATGAATAGTTTTTTCATGGGTTTATACAAACGATAAATTTTTAATGAAAGAGTGATTGCAATGGTACAAGTTGGCATTATTATGGGTAGTATTTCCGATTGGGAAACGATGGAACATGCATGTCGTGTACTTGATGAGTTAAATATAAGTTATGAAAAAGATGTCATTTCTGCTCATCGAACACCAGATGCAATGTTTACTTATGCTAAACGAGCCCGAGAACGTGGATTGAAAGTTATTATTGCCGGTGCGGGAGGTGCAGCACATTTACCGGGAATGGTCGCATCTCAGACGACTTTACCCGTGATCGGTGTACCTGTGCAAAGTCGCGCACTAAATGGTATGGATTCCTTACTATCAATCGTATAAATGCCCGGTGGTGTTCCAACGGCGACGATGGCAATTGGTAAAGCGGGAGCGACGAATGCAGGACTATTTGCCGCCCAAATTTTAAGTGCATCTGATAAAGACATTGCGCAAAAATTAAGTGACTATCGAGAAAATATGCAAGCAAACGTTCAAGAAATGAGGGATAATCTTGCCAAAAAGTAAACAGACGAAGCAAATTTTACCGGGAAAAACGATCGGCATTATCGGCGGTGGCCAACTCGGACGAATGATGGCTTTATCGGCGAAATATATGGGTTACAACATTGCCGTTTTAGACCCAACACCGAATTGTCCAACCGCGCAAGTTGCTGATCATCATATAGTTACAGCCTATGACGATATGGAAGGAATTAAGCAATTAACTAATATTAGCGATGTTATCACCTATGAATTTGAAAATGTCGATTTAAAGGCAGCTACATATATTGAAGAAAAAGGAAAGCTTCCCCAAGGCGCCTACGCTTTACAAATTACCCAAGACCGTGAGCAAGAAAAAACATTGCTCGCTCAGTTAAAGGTTCCTGTTGCACCGTTTTTTATTGTTTCGGATAAAGCAACGACAGAACAGGCGTTAAACGACTTAACATTTCCCATCGTTATTAAGACGACACGTGGTGGTTACGATGGGAAAGGCCAGTTGAAAATTGACTCTATGGCAGAGTTAGCAGAAGCAGTAAACTTCGTTGAAAAAAACAGTCCATGTATTATTGAACAATGGATTACCTTTGATCGGGAAATATCTGTCGTTTTAACACGCACGGCTGAAGGTGATATTGAATGTTTCCCAATTGCTGAGAATGAACATCGCAATCATATTCTTCATAAAACGATAGTTCCCGCAAATATTACGAAAGCTGTTGAGGAAAAGGCATTAGAAGCGGCAGAAAAAATTGCCCATCATATGGAGATTGTCGGGACCTTTGCAATCGAAATGTTCGCATCCGGCAGTGACATTTATATTAATGAAATGGCTCCACGACCCCATAACTCAGGACATTATACGATTGAAGCATGTTCGATTGACCAGTTTGCGCAACATATTCGAGCGATTTGTAGCCTACCGTTAGCGCCGATAAATCTTTTACAACAGGCGCAAATGGTTAATATTTTAGGAGAACATATGGAAAAGCTATACGAAATAATGCCAAAACTGAAGCGAGCCTATGTTCATTTATACGGCAAAGCTGAAGCTAAAGAAAAACGAAAAATGGGACACGTAACATTTGTTCATGAGAACGTAGATGTTTTACAAAAATTAACGACTGAATTTGAGGAGCGAATTAATCGATGATCGAACGATATACACGTGAAGAGATGGGCGCTATTTGGACAGAAGAAAATAAATATAAGGCATGGCTCGAAGTAGAAATCCTCGCTTGTGAAGCGTTAAGTGAACTCGGAATTGTTCCTGAAGAAGATGCAAAAAAAATTCGTAATAAGGCAACGTTTAATGTAGAACGTATTTATGAAATTGAACAAGAAACAAGACATGATGTTGTCGCTTTTACCCGCTCTGTTTCGGAATCATTAGGAGATGAAAGAAAATGGATTCATTATGGTTTAACTTCAACAGACGTCGTTGATACAGCATTATCATATTTAATTAAACAAGCGAACGACATTTTACGAAAGGATATTACACGTTTTATTGAGGTTTTAAAAGAAAAGGCGATTGAACATAAACATACCGTTATGATGGGACGTACCCACGGTGTTCATGCAGAGCCAACAACATTTGGTTTAAAAGTTGCTCTTTGGTATGAAGAAATGAAGCGTAATTTAGAACGGTTTAATCTAGCAGCTGATCATATTGCTTATGGAAAAATATCGGGTGCGGTCGGTACATATGCGAATATCGATCCATATGTAGAACAATACGTTTGTGAAAATCTCGGTCTAAAACGTGCGCCAGTATCGACACAAACGTTACAACGCGACCGCCATGCAGCTTATATAGCAACATTAGCGTTAATAGCTACATCGATTGAAAAAATGGCTGTTGAAATTCGTGGCTTACAAAAAACAGAAACCCGGGAAGTTGAAGAGTTTTTCGCTGCGGGCCAAACGGGCTCATCAGCGATGCCCCATAAACGAAATCCGATCGGTTCGGAAAACATGACAGGAATGGCTCGGGTCATCCGTGGATATATGTCAACAGCGTATGATAATGTCGCCCTTTGGCATGAACGCGATATATCTCACTCATCAGCTGAACGAATCATTTTGCCCGATGCAACGATTGCTCTTAATTATATGTTAAATCGGTTTACGAATATCGTGAAAAATTTAACCGTTTATCCTGAACAAATGAAAAAAAATATCGATGCAACCCATGGACTTATCTTCTCACAACGCGTTCTTTTAGCGTTAATTGAAAAAGGTGTTGTTCGGGAAGCTGCTTATGATCTCGTTCAACCAAAAGCGATGGAAGCTTGGGAAAGACAAACGTCCTTTAAAGAACTTATTGAAAACGACCCACAAATAACCGAACATTTAACAAAAGGCGAAATTGCCGATTGTTTTGATTATACGTACCATTTAAAAAATGTTGATGAAATTTTTAACCGTCTCGGGTTAGCTGAGTAAAGTTGTTATATTTCAAGTTAGTCAATGAATTTATTTATAAAATCTTTTGCATAGTGCCACAATTAAAAATGAAAAACAGGAGGGCTTTTTAATGGTTCTAAACATTGATCCGAAGCGAATTGAACAGGAGAAACTTTATCGTGAGATGGGATTATCCGATGAAGAATATCAAATGGCCAAGGAAGTATTAGGTAGATATCCGAATTACACAGAAACTGGTATTTTTTCGGTTATGTGGTCGGAACATTGTAGTTATAAAACGTCACGACCATTGCTTCGTAAATTTCCAACGGAAGGGCCACAAGTTATTATGGGGCCAGGTGAAGGGGCAGGCGTTGTTGATATTGGCGATGGACAAGCCGTCGTCTTTAAAATGGAAAGTCACAATAGCCCATCGGCTGTTGAACCCTTTGAAGGGGCAGCTACAGGTGTTGGGGGTATCGTTCGCGATGTTTTTTCCATGGGCGCACGTCCGATTGCTCTATTGAACGCTTTACGTTTTGGTGAATTGTCATCAGAACGTAACCGATATTTATTTAAAGAAGTCGTACGCGGCATGGCTCATTACGGAAATACGTTAGAAGTACCAACAATTGCCGGAGAAGTTCAATTCGATGATAGTTTTGATGAAAGTCCTCTCGTTAATGCGATGTGTATCGGTTTAATTGATCATGAAAATATTCAACGTGGCGTTGCAGAAGGTGTCGGTAATGTCGTCATTTATGCTGGGCGTGATACTGGAAAGGACGGTATTCATGGGGCGACATTTTCTTCAGATGAAATTGCGGAAGATGAAGAACATACATCATCTGTTGCGATTGGTGATCCGACAATCGAAAAAAAGCTCATTGAAGCATGTCTGGAAGTCGTTCAATCAGATGCCCTCGTTGGCATGCAAGATATGGGAGCGGCTGGCTTAACATCCTCAGCAAGTGAAATGGCAAGTAGTGCGGGAACGGGTGTTGAACTTAATTTAGATCACGTGCCCCTTCGCGAAGAAAATATGAACGCTTATGAAATTATGTTATCAGAATCACAAGAACGAATGCTACTCGTCGTTAAAAAGGGTCGCGAAGATGAGATTATTAATATTTTTAAAAAGCACGATGTTCATGCGTGTGCCATTGGTGAAGTCATTGAAGAAAAAATGTTTCGCATCGTTCATAAAGGTGAAGTGATGGCTAATATTCCTGTTGATAATCTCGATGAAGCAGCACCTGTTTATTATATGCCATCGGAAGAGGCAGCATATTTTAAAAAGTTTCAACAGATGGAACCTTTTGTGCCGACAATTGAAGATTATACAAAAACGTTAAAACGACTATTAGAACAGCCGACGATTAGTGATAAACAATGGATTTATAATCAGTTTGATACAAATGCACAAAAACAAACGGTCGCTCCACCAAGTCTTGGGGCAGGAGCTGTGCAAATCCCAGGTTACGATAAAGCCGTTGCTTCCGTCGCTAACTGTAATTCCCGCTACGTCTTTTTAGATCCATACAACGGCGGTAAAATTGCAGTAGCTGAAGCAGCTCGCGAACTCGTCTGTTCCGGAGCACGTCCGCTCGGTTTAACGGACGGATTAAATTACGGTAATCCAACAAATCCGGAAATCTTTTGGCAAATGGAACAAAGTATCGAAGGAATTAGTGAAGCATGTCTTGTTTTAGAAACACCCGTTGTTAGTGGTAATGTGTCCTTATACAACCAATCGAAACATGGGGCTGTTTTTCCAACGCCAATAATCGGCATGGTCGGACTTCATAAATCCCTTAAACATATTACACCAAGTACTTTTCAAGAAGCGGGGGATCTTGTCTATGTGATTGGTGAAGCTGAAGCTGCCTTTGGTGGTAGTGAATTGCAAAAACTATTAAACAAAACGTATGAAGGAAAAGTACCTTCAATTAATTTAGCCGTTGAAAAAGAGCGACAAACCCAATTGTTACAAGCAATTGAAGAAGGTATCGTTCAATCCGCATACAATGTCGGTAAAGGTGGATTAGCAGTTGCTCTAGCTAAGGCGATTAGCGAAAATGAAAACTTAGGTTTATCATTAACAATTTCTAAAGATGTGACAGCAGAACTTTTCAGTGAAACCCAATCACGTATGGTTGTTTCAATTAAACAAGAAAATAAAGCCGTGTTTGAGGAATTAGTTCAAGATGCGAAAAAGCTAGGTGAAGTAACAGCTGATGGTCAATATGTCATTCGTCATAATGGAGCAATTGTTATAGATGAGTCAGTCAAAAATTTAAATAATTTATGGAGGCAAAGTATCCCATGCATTCTATCAGAGAACAAATGAATGAAGAGGGTGGATTATTCGGTATATGGAACCATAAAAAAGCAGCGGAAATAACGTATTACGGATTACATGCCCTACAACATCGTGGTCAAGATGGAGCCGGTTTAGTGACGAGTAATGGGGAAGTACTACGTTTACGACGAGATCTTGGCTTAGTGAATGATGTGTTTAAACGTGTCCAGTTTGACAAAATTACTGGTCAAGCGGCGATTGGTCATGTTCGTAATGCTAATGAAGGTGAGGAAAGTGTTGAATATGTCCAGCCAATGTTATTTCGCTCACAATCAGGAAGCATGGCTTTAGCCCATAACGGAAATGTGATGAATGCCTACGAATTACGTAGTCAGCTTGAAAACTCGGGGAGCATTTTACAAACGACGGCACATACAGAAATTTTAGCACATCTCATTAAACGAAATAGTAAACAAGTTACCGAAGAATCCCTCGTTTCCGCTTTACAACAACTTGTCGGGGCTTATGCATTTTTAATATTAACAGAAGATAAAATGTATGTTGCATTAGACTCCCATGGTATTCGTCCATTATCCGTTGGACGGTTGGGTGATGCCTATGTCGTCTCGTCAGAAACGTGTGCTTTTAACATTATTGGTGCAACTTTTGAACGTGAAGTATTACCAGGTGAATTATTAACGATTAGTGAAGATGGTATTGAATCAACTCGATTTGCTTTGCGGGAACAACGTAAAATGTGTGCAATGGAATATGTTTACTTCTCTCGACCTGATAGTGATTTAAACTATGTAAACGTCCATGCTGCCCGAAAACGAACAGGTTATGAACTAGCAAAAGAAGCACCGGTTGACGCTGATGTTGTCACAGGTATTCCTGACTCTAGCATTTCAGCAGCGATTGGTTACGCGGAATCAATAGGTCTACCCTATGAAATGGGGGTCATTAAAAATCGTTACGTTGGTCGAACATTTATCCAACCTTCCCAAGAATTGCGAGAACAAGGAGTTAAGATGAAACTTTCACCTGTTCGGGGCATTGTTGATGGCAAACGTGTTGTTATGATAGACGATTCAATTGTTCGTGGTACAACGAGTAAACGAATTGTTCGTATGCTACGTGAAGCAGGTGCAAAAGAAGTACATGTGAGAATTTCTTCACCACCAATTAAATACCCTTGTTACTATGGCATTGATATGTCAACAAGTGAAGAGTTAATAGCTGCGAACCATTCCGTAGAAGAAATGCGCAAAATATTAGGAGCGGACAGTTTAGCATTCCTTTCCCAGGAAGGAATGGAGCGAGCGATTGTTCGTGAAAAATCGATTAATCAAGGCATTTGTGATGCGTGTTTCACGGGTAATTATTCAATTACGTATGAACGGGATTTTTCGGTTAAATAAATTTAATGATGGATGAAAATGGGAGCGTGTAAAGTCATGTCTGATGTTTATAAAAAAGCCGGTGTCGATGTCGAAAAAGGTTATGAAGCTGTTGAGCGAATGAAAAAACATATTGCAAAAACGACGCGCCAGGAAGTGCTCGGTGGGATTGGTTCCTTTGCAGGTTTGTTTGAGTTAACAAAGTTAAATTACGAAGAACCTGTTCTCGTTTCAGGAACTGATGGTGTCGGGACAAAATTAATGTTAGCTTTTGCGATGGATAAACATGATACAATCGGGATTGATTTAGTCGCTATGTGTGTGAACGATATCGTCGCCCAAGGAGCTCAACCATTATTTTTCCTAGATTATATCGGTTGTGGTAAAAATGACCCGGCGGTTATCGAGCAAATTGTTGCTGGTGTTGCAGAAGGTTGTGTACAATCCGGTGCCGCTTTAATCGGTGGAGAAACGGCAGAAATGCCAGGAATGTATGAAGTAGATGAATATGATTTAGCAGGTTTTGCTGTTGGAATTGTCGAAAAGTCAAAAATAATTACAGGTAAGACGATTGAAGCCGGTGATGTCATTATCGGATTACCTTCAAGTGGTATTCATTCCAACGGCTATTCCCTCGTTCGCCAAGTAATTGAACCGTTTGATTTAAGTAAAACCTATGAAGGTCTTTCTCGTCCTTTAGGTGAGATCGTTTTAGAACCGACAAAAATTTATACAAAACAAGTACATGCAGTTGTTGAGTCATTGCCTGTTAAGGGAATTGCCCATATTACAGGCGGTGGATTTTATGAAAATTTCCCCCGTATGATCCCTGAAGGATTAGGTGTTCAACTTGACCCTAAAGCTTGGGAAGTTCCAGAAATTTTTCCCTTTATCCAGGAACATGGCAATATTTCAACAAAGGAAATGTACGGCGTCTTTAATATGGGTGTTGGTATGGCCCTTGTCGTTGAAGAAAGAGATGCACAACAAGCTATTAATATATTACAAAAGCAAGGTGAGCAAGCGACAATTATCGGGCATGTGACGACAGAAAAAGGAGTGCACTTTAATGAGTAAACAACGTATCGCTATTTTTGCTTCGGGTACAGGAAGTAATTATGAAGCGATCATGGAAACTAAAGATTTACCTTGTGAAGTCGTTTTACTCGTTTGTGACCAGCCAGATGCCCACGTCATTGAGAAAGCGAATAAATACGGTACACCAACCTTCGTCTTTAATGTGGCAGATTATGAAAATCGAGCAGCTTATGAAAAGGAAATCGTTGAACAACTAAAAAAGGCAAACGTCGAATGGATTTTCTTCGCTGGTTACATGCGATTGATCGGTCCAACATTACTAAACGAATATGAGGGAAGCATCGTAAATATTCACCCATCCCTTTTACCGAAATTCCCTGGATTAGATGCGATTGGCCAAGCTTTTAAGGCCGGGGTTAATGAAACAGGGGTAACGATACATTATGTCGATGCTGGGATGGATACAGGTCCTATCATCGCCCAGGAAACTGTACCAATTACAACCGAAGATACGTTAGTAACGTTAAAAGAAAAAATCCAAGCTGTCGAACATAAGCTTTATCCACATACAATTTGTCAGCTATTAAAAAAACATCATGATTAAGCAAGTGATTGAAAGGAGAAAATATCTTGAAAAAACGAGCACTCATTAGTGTGTCAAATAAGGAGCATATCATCCCCTTTGCCAAAGGATTAGTCGCGTTAAATTATGAAATCATTTCAACAGGTGGGACATTAAAGGTTTTGCAAGAAGCAAATGTTCCTGTAACAGCAGTTGACGATATTACCGGGTTTCCGGAGATTTTAGATGGACGTGTAAAAACGTTACACCCGAAAATTCATGGCGGTTTATTAGCCAAAATAAATAATGAAGCCCATGAAACTGAATTAGAAGTAAATGACATTACAAGAATTGATCTTGTTGCTGTTAATTTATATCCCTTTAAAGAAACATTAGCTAATGAAGCGGCAACCCATGACATAATCGTTGAAAACATTGATATTGGTGGACCGACGATGTTACGTGCAGCGGCGAAAAACTATGAAGCTGTTTTACCCGTTGTTGACCCAACGGATTATGACGTTGTTTTAGAAGCTTTACAAAAGGATTCAGTTAATCATGAATTACGTGAGAAATTAGCAGCCAAAGTATTTCGTCACACAGCCCAGTATGATGTTCTAATCGCCCAATATTTTACAAAACGTACGAATGAGCAGTTTCCAGAGGCATACTCTGTCACATATGAAAAGGTACAATCGTTACGTTATGGGGAAAATCCCCATCAACAAGCAGCGTTTTATAAAGAACCACTGGCATCTTCTAGTAGTTTAGCGAACGCAACACAACTACATGGAAAAGAGTTATCTTATAATAATATTCAAGATGCTGAAGCGGCTTTAGAAATTGCACTTGAATATGATGAACCAGCGGCTGTTGCCGTTAAACATATGAACCCATGTGGTATAGGTGTTGGTGAAAATATTTATGAAGCCTTTATGAGAGCTTATGAAGCAGATCCACTTTCAATATTTGGTGGGATTGTCGCTTGCAACCGTGAAGTAGACGAAAAAACAGCCGAAAAGCTAAATGAAATCTTTTTAGAAATTGTTATAGCTCCATCCTTTACAAAAGCGGCACTTACCATTTTGCAACAAAAGGAAAACATACGCTTATTAACGTTACCAGTTGATGCAAGTAAACAAACGTACAACCAATTAAAATCAATTAATGGTGGAACGCTTATTCAAACGAATGATACAGGAATGTTGACGGAAAGTGAATTGGCATATCCAACAGAGCGTAAGCCTACAGAGACAGAGCTAGCTGATTTATTGTTCGGCTGGAAAGCGGTCAAACATGTGAAGTCAAATGCTATTGTCTTAGCGAAAGATGGACAAACCATTGGTGTTGGTGCTGGCCAAATGAATCGCGTCGGTGCAGCGAAAATAGCGATCGAACAAGCGGGTGAAAAAGCGAAAGGTGCTATATTAGCATCTGATGCGTTTTTCCCGATGCCTGATACTGTTGAAGCAGCGGCTAAAGCTGGTATTACAGCAATTATTCAACCGGGTGGTTCAAAACGTGATGCGGATTCAATTGCCGTTTGTAATGAGCACAACATTGCGATGGTCTTTACGAACATGCGTCATTTTAAACATTAAATGAAAGTGTGGGATAATCAATGAACGTATTAATCGTCGGTCGTGGTGGTCGTGAACATAGTTTAGCCATTCATTTTCATAAAAGTGATCAAGTGAAAAACTTATACGTCACCCCGGGTAATGGCGGCATCGAACAAATAGCAACATGTGTCGATATTGATGAAATGGATATTGATCAGTTAGTGCAATTTGCTAAAGAAAAGAAAATTGATTTAACAATTGTTGGCCCGGAAAACCCATTAAATGCGGGAATTGCCAATCGTTTTCAGGAAGAAAACTTGAAAATATTCGCCCCGACAAAGGAAGCAGCCTTATTAGAAGGAAGTAAAAGTTTTGCCAAACAATTTATGGATACATATAACATCCCAACAGCAAAATATGCAACCTTTACAGATTCTGAAGCGGCAAAAAGTTATATTAATGAACAAGGCGCTCCAATTGTCGTTAAAGCCGACGGATTAGCGGAAGGAAAAGGGGTTGTCGTCGCAAAGACAGTCGAAGAAGCTCTGGAAGCGATTGATGCAATGATGATAGAAAAAACCTTTGCTGAAGCAGGCAAGACGATCGTTATCGAGGAGTTTCTAGATGGTCGGGAATTTTCCTTAATGGCTTTCGTTCATGAAAACAATGTTTTTCCAATGGTATCAGCTCGCGATCATAAACGAGCGTTTGATGATGATAAAGGCCCTAATACTGGTGGGATGGGTTCCTTTGCCCCCGTTCCCGACATTACTGAAGATATATACAATTACACGGTAGAAAATATATTACAAGTAGCTGCCGACGGTTTAGTGAAAGAAGGGCGCCCCTTTACAGGCATTTTATATGCAGGACTGATGCAGACAAATCAGGGAACTTATGTTATTGAATTTAATACTCGTTTTGGTGATCCTGAAACCCAAGTCGTTTTACCATTGTTAGAAAATGATCTTGTCCAAGTGATGCTTGACGTTCTTGCTGGAAAAGATCCACAATTAACGTGGAGAAATGAGTCATGTTTAGGAGTTGTCGTCGCATCAAAGGGCTATCCAGGTGCATATGAAAAAGGAAAACGACTGCCTTTCCAAGAAAGTGATGATGTGTTTATTGTTCATGCTGGAACGAAAGTAGAGAATGAAACATTACTATCAAATGGTGGACGTGTTCTTCTCGTTGGTTCGACATCTAGTTCCTTAATACAGTCCGCAACGAAAGTTTATGACTATTTAGCCGAATATGATGTAAGTGAAAACTTCTTTTATCGAAAGGATATTGGAAAAGAGTAACTATTGCGGATGTAACTTAAAAGAATTTTTTAAAATTAAACATCATAAGTTTTACTTAGAAAAAAGCGGGAATAAACTTCCTGCTTTTTTTATGGAAATCTTAATATAAAATACTTTTTACAGGAAAAAATATGATACGATAGAATAGGCATTATATAATTTTTGAAATTGAATGTTAAAATTAATGATCATTAATGGGGTGTGCAAAATGACGCGGCAAAAGCTTATTTTATTATTTTTTGCAATGATTCTAATTGTTACTGCATGTTCATGTTCAGAAAAGGAAACGATTGAACAACCAATTGAAGAAGAGAAAGAAGAAGTTGTTGAACAAGAGGAAGAAGAAACGTTCGCTAATAAATATCCATTGACAGGCATTGAAACAAATGAGTCAGTTGATCACCGTATCGTTAGCGTTATGGTAAACAACCAAGTACAGGCACGACCACAATCTGGTTTATCGAAAGCAGATATCGTTTTTGAAATCTTATCAGAGAGCAACATTACCCGGTTTTTAGCTTTATTTCATAGTGAACAGCCGGAAGTTGTTGGACCTGTTCGTAGTGCACGGGAATATTATATGAACTTAGCTAAAGATTATGAGGCCATTTATGTTTATCATGGGGCTGCTAATTTTGTAAATGATCTTGTCGCCAAGAGCGGTGTCGACTTTTTAAATGGCGCGATTTATGATAACGATGGCCATTTGTTTAAACGTGAATCCTTTAGAAAAGCACCACATAACTCATATTTACAATTTGGCGCTGTTAATGATGTAGCGGAAAGCAAAGGATATTCATTAACTAAATCATTGGACTTATCACTACCTTTTATTGATGAGGACGATGAAATTTTCGGAGACAATGTAGCACAAGTTTCCATCGGTTATATTGGGCAAAATCCTGGTCACGTTGTACAATATAAATATAATGACCAAACAGAGCAGTACGAACGGTATGAAGACGATGCCCAAACGGTTGAATTAAATACAGAAGAACCTGTACAAGTAAGTAACGTCTTTATTATTGAAGCAGACCATGAAGTTATTGACAAAGAAGGACGACGAAAAATTAATTTTGCTTCGGGTGGAAATGCTTATTTACTACAAAAGGGAAAACTTCAACAAGTTGACTGGATAAATGATAATGGACAAATTATCCCAGTTAAAGAAGGTGCGGAAGTAGGCTTTCTCCCTGGGAAAACGTGGATTAATGTCGTACCAACGGATCCAGGTTTAGAAGCCTCGGTTAATTTTCAAGCGAATTAAATAGGGGGGTGAGCTTGACGTGGAAATAGATAAATTACGCGGCAAGCAGTTAGACGAATTGTTTGATGCCATTTTATCTTTACAAACCCGTGAAGAATGTTATAAGTTTTTTGACGACATTGCTACGATGAATGAAGTCCAAGCATTGAGTCAACGATTGCAAGTTGCTAAAATGCTTAAACAGGGTCAAACATACAACTCTATTGAAGCAAAAACAAAAGCATCGACAGCCACAATATCTCGTGTCCGACGTTGTATTGATTATGGGAGCGGTGGCTACAAGCTTGTTTTTGATCGCATATTAAAATAAAACGTCAATTTCATAATTTGTTTTTATTATTTATAGAGAGCTTAGCTAAACAATGATTTGCAAATAGGCTCTCTCTTTTCTTGTGAAAACAAACATTTTTATGTCAGTGAAGGATTAGTTCAAATTATCGTTAATTTTTTGCTATAATAAACTGAATGGTGAACAAAAATGTAGGAGGACTATTTATCAATGATGCCGATGGACGAATGGAAACATATGTTTAAACTTGATCCTGCAAAGGAAATAAGTGATGAACACTTAGAACAAATATGTGAATCAAACACTGATGCAGTTATTGTTGGCGGAACGGATCATATTACATTAGAAGGTGTACTTGATTTATTATCACGTATTCGCCGTTATATGGTTCCTTGTATATTAGAGGTTTCAACAATTGATGCAATAACTCCTGGATTTGATTATTATTTTATCCCGATGGTTTTAAATAGTACCGAAAAAAAATGGATGATGGATATCCATCATGAAGCTGTTAAACAATATAAACATATGATGGATATGACGGAGTTTTTTATAGAGGGTTACTGTATTTTAAACGAAGAGTCAAAGGCGTTTCAAAAAGCAAATTGTACACTTCCTATGGATGAAGATGTTCTCGCCTACGCATATATGGCGGAACATATGTTTAAATTTCCTTTCTTTTATGTTGAATATAGTGGAACATACGGTGATCCAAATCTCGTTGCAAAAGTAAAAAATGAATTAACGAACACGAAGTTAATTTATGGCGGTGGCATTACGAATGCGCAGGAAGCAAAAGCGATGAAAGAACATGCAGATATAATCGTCGTCGGTAATAGTATATATACAGATTTTCGTGAAGCATTAAAAACTGTTGCGGCAGTTAAGTAATTTTGAAGAAAAGGTGGTGCCTGTCCCTTGAGTCTTATGACAGAAAAATTATTAAAAGGTTTAAATGAACAACAACAAGCAGCCGTTCAACATACTGAAGGACCTTTGCTTATTATGGCTGGAGCAGGAAGTGGGAAGACACGTGTGCTCACTCACCGAATTGCTTATTTACTTAATGAAAAAGATGTTTCCCCAAGAAATATATTAGCGATTACTTTTACAAACAAAGCTGCTCGGGAAATGAAAGAACGTATCCATGAACTAATTGGTACAGAAGGCGATTCGATGTGGGTGATGACATTCCACGCGATGTGTGTTCGTATTTTACGCCGGGATAGTGACCGCATCGGTTATGACCGTTCGTTTACAATTTTAGATCGTAGTGATCAATTAACGATTATTCGACAAATTTTAAAAAACTTAAATTTAGATCCAAAACAATACAATCCGCATGCGATGATTAATCAAATTAGTGCTGCGAAAAATAAGTTAATTACACCGAAAAAGTTTGCTGAGATGAATGGTAACTATTATGAAGAAAGAGTAGCGGAAGTATATGAGCAGTACCAAACATTTATCCAAAAAAATCATTCGTTTGATTTCGATGATTTAATTATGCAAACGATCCATCTATTTGAAAGAGTGCCAGAAGTCCTGCAATACTACCAACGGCGTTTTCAATATATTCATGTTGATGAATATCAAGATACGAACCATGCGCAATATAAACTAGTTAAAATGCTATCAGAGCGTTATAAAAATATTTGTGTCGTCGGTGATTCTGATCAGTCAATTTACCGTTGGCGCGGTGCAGATATTAGTAACATTTTATCGTTTGAAAAGGATTATCCGAAGGCAACGACGATTTTACTTGAACAAAATTATCGCTCGACGAAAAATATTTTACAAGCGGCAAATGACGTTATTAAAAATAACACTTCACATAAACCGAAAAAGCTTTGGACGACAAATAAAGATGGTGAGGAACTTCATTATTATCGCGGGGCAACGGAGAGGCATGAAGCATTATTTGTTGCTGATACGGTGAAGCAACTTATTGACTCGGGGAAATATAAGCCAGAAGATATTGCTGTATTATATCGAACAAACGCACAATCACGGGCGATTGAAGATACGCTAGTAAAAGCGAATATGGCTTATCAAATCGTCGGTGGCACGAGGTTCTATGACCGTAAGGAAATTAAAGATATGATCGCTTATTTACGATTAATTACAAATCCAAATGATGATATTAGTTTTGAAAGAATTGTTAACGAACCTAAACGTGGAATTGGCCAAACGACGATTGAACGATTAAGGGAATATGCGGCAATAAATGATTTGTCCTTTATGGAAACATTAAAGGAAGTTGATTTTACCGGAGTTACTCCCCGAGCTGCTAATGCCCTTATAAAGTTTGCAGACTTAATCGAATCATTAGCAAAACAACAAGAATTTTTATCGGTAACAGAAATGGTCGATGTCATTCTTGAGCGAACAGGTTATGTTGAAATGTTACACAATGAAGGAACAATTGAAGCTCAAAGTCGCTTGGAAAACTTAGAAGAATTTAAAACCGTGACACAAAACTTTGAAAAAACGAATGAAGATGATCAATCACTTGTTGCCTTTTTAACGGATTTAGCTTTAATTGCCGATATTGATGAAGTCGATGAATCTGACCCTGAACAAGTACAAAAAATTACGTTAATGACGTTGCACTCAGCAAAAGGTTTAGAGTTTCCAGTTGTCTTTTTAATCGGTATGGAAGAAGGTATTTTCCCGCATAGTCGTTCGCTCGATAATGATGAAGAGCTAGAAGAAGAACGACGGCTTGCCTATGTCGGGATTACACGGGCTGAGGAAAAACTTTATCTAACACATGCCGAAATGCGTACATTGTATGGACGGCCTTCATCAAATCAAGTAAGTCGGTTTATTGAAGAAATACCAGATCACTTACTTAAAGGACTTGAACAAAAACATGAACAACCCTTTCGCCCCTTTACGGGAAGAGCCTTTGATAAACCGGCAGAAACAGTACGCCAAGTTACTCGACGTAAAGCCGTTAAGCGACAAACAAAAGGTGCTGAATCGTTAGCTTGGGAGCCTGGAGATAAAGCTAAACATAATAAATGGGGTATTGGAACAGTTGTCAATGTCCAACACTCAGGAGATGATATGGAACTAGATATCGCTTTTCCAGCACCGACAGGTATTAAACGACTACTTGCTAAATTTGCACCGATTACGAAAGTATAGGAGGATAGCAACATGGTCAACGAACAAATTCGCGAGGAAATTGAACAACTCGTCGATCTATTAAATAAATACAATTATGAATACCACGTGCTCGATGCACCGACTGTTCCAGATGCTGAATATGACCATCAGTTACAAAAATTACGTAAATTGGAAGAGAAGTATCCGCAGTTTATTTTGCAACATTCACCAACCCAACGAGTCGGCGGTGAGCCCCTCGATGCCTTTCAAAAAGTCGAACATTTGCAGCCGATGTTAAGTTTAAATAATGCCTTTAACGAAGGGGATATTCGCCATTTTGATCAACGTATAAAAGAGCTAACAAACAGTGATGAGGTTACTTATGTTTGTGAATTAAAAATTGACGGTCTAGCTATTTCACTCGTTTATGAAAACGGTCAGTTTGTTCGCGGAGCAACGCGTGGAGATGGGACAGTTGGTGAAGATATTACTGAAAACTTACGAACGATTCCAAGCATTCCTTTAAAATTAAATGAAAATGAAACAATCGAAGTTCGTGGTGAAGCGTTCATGCCACAACAATCCTTTTTATCTTTAAATGAACAACGTGCGGAAAAAAATGAGCAATTATTTGCAAATCCGCGAAATGCAGCTGCAGGTTCATTAAGACAACTCGATCCTAAAATTGCTGCTAAGCGAAATTTAGATATGTACGTTTACGGAATCGGACAGTGGGAAGGCGATTTAACAACGCAAAGTGAACGATTAAATTATTTACAAAAACTCGGCTTAAAGACGAATCCCCATTGGAAAAAGTGTGCAACAATTGATGAAGTCCTTGAATATATTGAAACATGGACAACAGAGCGACCCCATTTAAATTATGAAATCGATGGAATCGTTATAAAAGTTGACGATTTAGAACTGCAAGAACGTCTAGGCTTTACTGCTGCAAGTCCACGCTGGGCAATTGCTTATAAATTCCCTGCGATGGAAGCCGTTACCGTATTAAAAGACATTGAGCTTAGTGTTGGGCGAACAGGAGTCGTTACACCGACAGCGATTTTAGAGCCTGTACAAATCGATGGAACAACTGTACAACGAGCATCGTTACATAACGAAGATCTCATTCATGAACTTGATGTACGTATTGGTGATACTGTCGTCCTAAAAAAAGCCGGCGATATTATCCCAAAGGTTGTTCGAGTTATTTTTGAGCAACGAACAGGTGATGAGAAAAAATATTATATGCCTGATGAGTGTCCAGCATGCGGCCATGAATTGACACATATTGGCGATGAGGTCGCTCTTCGTTGCATAAATCCAAATTGTCCAGCACAACTTCAGGAAGGACTTATCCATTTCGTTTCACGGAATGCGATGAACATTGATGGACTAGGTGAAAAAGTCATCGCACAGTTGTTTCGCGAACAGTTAGTAACGACGATTGCTGACTTATACCGTCTTGACCGTGATGAGTTGTTAAAGCTCGAACGAATGGGCGAGAAATCTGTGAGTAATTTACTAAACGCCATTGAAGTTTCCAAAGAAAACTCATTAGAACGATTATTATTCGGTTTAGGTATTCGGCATATCGGTGCAAAAGCGGCACGTATGTTAGCGATACATTTTCAAACGATGGAAAAGATCCAACAGGCAACCTATGATGAGCTCATTAAAATAGAAGATATCGGCGACATTATGGCAAAGTCAATTATTGAATACTTTAAAAATGATGATGTTAATAACTTAATCGCCGACTTAGAACGGTTAGGACTTAATATGAAATATACAGGACCACTTCCGGATGAAACGAGGGAAGAAAATGTATTTTCAGGAAAAACAGTCGTTTTAACCGGCCGCTTAGAACATTATACCCGTCGTGAAGCTGGTCAGTTAATTGAAACATACGGTGGTACGATTACAAGTAGTGTTAGCGGAAATACCGATTTATTAATTGCTGGTGAGCGGGCAGGTTCTAAATATACGCAAGCTGAACGACTAGGTGTTACGATATGGAATGAAGAACAATTTATTGAAGCGGTCAATGAGCTTAAAGGATAAGGTGGAGATACGAATGAGAAAAGTCATTATAGGGCTTCTAATGATCGGATTATTAACGAGCTGTTTAGCCCCGCGACAACAAGATGAAATACTTTTATCTGATGAAGAAGAACAACAAGAAATTTCGATCGTTCCAAGTCATCGATTATCAGATGAAAATTACAAAATTATCCTTCCTTATCGTCCGAGCCAAGCCCGGGGAGTCATCGTTGGACAAGTTGCTAATCGCTTTGATATCGATGAATTAGAAGATGGATTACGTCGTCACTCTAAAGAGTATTTCGATCCAAAAGACTATTATTTTGAAGAAGGGCAATATTTATCCCGGGATACCGTTTATAAATGGCTCGGGAGAAAACTAACGGAGAGTCAATATGAAAATGAGCGCGAGGCAGCTATAGCGCAACGAAAACGTGATGGACTTGCCGTACATGATGAGTATCTCGAGCGGCTTGAGCGTGACTTACAAGCTGGACTTAATCCAGCGATGAAAGATATAGACGGTTTAAAAACGAGTGAAAAGAAAAAATTACACGAAGAAAATCCACGCTACATTTCACACGTTTTAGAACAAAACTTTTTAAAAAGAAAAGATGATAATACCGTTGAATTAGTCGGTATGTCAATTGGCTTGTCAATGAAATCTGTTTATCAATATCAAACAGAAATTGGCGGTCCTTACTATTATCGTGATATTTCTGAAGAAGAAATGTTGAGTGAAGGTAAAAAAATGGCGGAAAAAGTCGTCAAACGATTACGTAACATGGAAGAATTGAAAAACATTCCGATTATGATCGCTTTATTTAGAGAAACTGAACCGTCATCACCTGTACCAGGAAATTTCGTTGCGAAAACCTTTGTCGATAAAAGTAGTTCAGAAATTGATAAATGGGAAACAATTAATGAAGAGTATGTTTTATTACCATCTTCAGCAAGCAAAGAAAAGTATTTTGATGAGCATGAATTAATTACAAGTTTCGGTCATAAAATCTCAGACTATTTCCCAAACTATACAGGAGTTATTGGGGAAGGGTTTTATATAAGTGGTGAATTACAAAAAATGAAAGTAAAAATTCCACTTGAGTTTTATGGTAGTGGAGAAATCTTAGGCTTTACTCAATATATTTACGGAATTGCCCAAGAAATATTTCCAACGAAATACGACTTAGAAATTCGTGTTGAATCAAGCGAACAAATAGAAAGCTTAATGTTTCGCGAAGCAAATGAAGACGACTTTACAGTTCATATTGTCCAATAAAAAAGTTTAAATGTTGAAAAAAGTGGTGAACAATTTGTGAAAGTTAGATTTGTTGAAACAAGCTTAAATTTCAGTTACACTTAATATTGATGAGATATTTTCTATTAATATCTAATTAGTTATTTTTCGATATTTTTTAAAAAACAAGGAGGTTTTTTAATTGGTAACAGCATATAAGCACGAACCATTTACAGATTTCACTAAAGAAGAGAACAGACGTCAAATGGAAGAAGCCCTAAAAAAAGTGGAAAAAGATTTAGGTAAAGAATATCCACTTATTATTGGTGGCGAACGAGTAACGACAGAAGATAAAATTAAAGTCGTCAATCCAGCAAATAAAAATGAAGTTCTCGGATATGTCAGTAAAGCGAATGAAGAACTTGCCGAGCGCGCTCATAAAATTGCTCAAGAAACCTTTGAAACGTGGAGAAAAACAGATCCGAAAATGAGAGCAGACATTTTATTCCGTGCTGCAGCAATTGTTCGTCGTCGTAAACATGAGTTTTCTGCTCAACTTATTAAAGAAGGTGGAAAGCCATGGAACGAAGCTGATGCAGATACAGCGGAAGCTATTGATTTCCTTGAGTACTACGGTCGCCAAATGGTAAAAATCGCTAATGGTGTCGGCCAAGAAGTAGAAAGCCGCCCAATTGAGCGTAACCAATTCCATTACATCCCATTAGGTGTCGGAGTCGTTATTTCACCATGGAACTTCTTATTTGCCATTATGGCAGGTACAACTACAGCTGCAATGGTAACAGGAAATACAGTCCTGCTTAAACCAGCAAGTTCCACACCAATTATTGCTTATAAATTCATGGAAGTTCTTGAAGAAGCTGGTATGCCGGCAGGAGTTGTTAACTATATTCCAGGACCAGGTGGCGAAGTTGGAGACTATTTAGTTGACCATCCGAAGACACGTTTCATTAGTTTCACTGGTTCCCGGGAAGTTGGAACACGTATTTTCCAACGTGCTGGTGTTGTTCATGAAGATAAGGGTCAAATTTGGCTCAAACGAACTATTTTAGAAATGGGCGGTAAAGATACAATTGTTGTCGATAACAATGCTGATCTTGAATTAGCTGCTCAATCAATCGTTCAATCTGCCTTTGGATTTTCTGGACAAAAATGTTCTGCATGTTCCCGAGCGGTCATTCATGAAGATGTTTATGATCAAGTGAAAGATCGTGTCGCTGAGCTAGCTAAAGAAATGTCCGCTGGCGATCCAGCAACTAATGAGCATTTCACAGGTCCAGTGATCGACCAAGGGGCTTATGATAAAATTATGGGTTATATTGAAATCGGTAAAGAAGAAGGAAAGCTTATTGCTGGTGGTACAGGTGATGATAGTGAAGGCTGGTTTATCCAACCGACAGTATTCGCAGATGTCGATCCTGAAGCACGTATTATGCAAGAAGAAATCTTCGGACCAGTTCTTGCATTAGCGAAAGCAAAAGATTTTGATGAAGCTATCGATATTGCAAACAATACTGATTACGGTTTAACAGGCGCAGTTATTACAAACAATCGTCACCATATCGAAAAAGCTCGTGAAGACTTCCACGTTGGAAACCTATATTTCAACCGTGGCTGTACAGGTGCAATTGTTGGTTACCAACCATTTGGTGGATTTAATATGTCAGGGACAGATTCAAAAGCTGGTGGCCCAGATTATTTACTCCATCATATGCAAGGTAAAACAACATCAGAAATGCTTTAATCGTTTAAATAAAATTTCTAAGCCTCTCTTAGCGCTTCAGCTTTGAGAGGTTTTCTTTATGTTTTTATAGTTTATTTGCCGAACAGTAACGATAGTGCTATTATCAATAGTATTGAGAGCATATTTTTTCAGTTGATTTCTTTTAAAAAATAAACAAATAATATGAATGAAATTATTTGAGGAGTGAGTATAGTGGCAAAGATCACAAAAGAAGATGTGAAGCAACTTGCCAATGTCTCGCAAATAGCGATGACAGACGAAGAAGCGGAAAATTACGTAACAGAAATGCAGTCAATTGTTGATTTCGCTACAATGTTACAAGAATTAAATACAGACGATGTCGAGCCAACGATTCATATTTTACAAGAAACGAACGTTTTACGTCCGGACGAACCAAAACGTTTGCTTACACAAGAAGAAGCTTTAAAAAATGCACCGGAAGCAAAAGATGGCTATTTCAAAGTGCCAGCGATATTGGATTAAGGAGGGAATCACGTGTCATTTTTCGGATATACGATTAAAGAATTAGAAAGCAAATTACATAAAAAGGAAATCTCACCATCTGAATTAGTTGACATGTCGTTTCAACGAATTGCTGAAGTTGAAGATGATGTGAAGGCCTTTATTACTTTAAATGAAGAACAGGCCCGTAACCAAGCGAAACAGCTTGATGATGAACCAGCAAAGGAGGCTAAGCTATTTGCCTTACCTGTTGGTATTAAAGATAACATTGTTACAAAAGGTCTACGTACAACGAGCGCAAGTAAGATTTTAGACAATTTCAATGATCCACTATATGACGCAACTGTCGTTGAACGTCTAAAGGACGAAAAGGCAATTACGATTGGTAAATTAAATATGGATGAATTTGCGATGGGTTCAACGACTGAAAACTCAAGTTATCATGTCACACATAACCCGTGGAATTTAGATCATGTTCCGGGTGGTTCAAGCGGTGGCTCAGCTGCAGCAGTTGCCGCAGGAGAAGTACTGTTTTCCCTTGGAACGGATACAGGAGGGTCAATCCGTCAACCAGCATCATTTAATGGAATTGTCGGCATGAAACCAACTTATGGTTTAGTATCACGTTATGGACTTGTGACGTTTGCCTCCTCATTAGATACGATTGGGCCACTAACGCAAACAGTTGAGGATAATGCTCGTATATTAGAAATTATCGCTGGACATGACCCATTAGACTCAACGAGTGCTCAACGAAAAATTTCTTCATATACTGATGCATTAACGAAGGATATAAAAGATTTAAAAGTTGCGGTTCCTGAAGAATATTTAGGCGAAGGTGTTGATCCTGAAGTTAAAGAATCAGTAATGAACGCCTTGCAAATGTTAGAATTATTAGGGGTTAAATGGGATAAAATTTCTATGCCACATTCGAAATATGCCGCAGCAACTTATTATATTTTATCATCTGCTGAAGCATCAACGGCTCTCGCTCGTTTTGATGGTGTCCGTTTTGGAAAACGATCAGAAAAGGCGAAAAATGTTGATGAACTGTTTAGATTATCACGTGCCGAAGGGTTTGGTGATGAGGTAAAACGGCGTATTTTACTTGGAACCTTTGCTTTAAGTGCTAACAACGTTGATGATTATTACATTAAAGCACAAAAAGTACGTACATTAATTCGTCAAGAGTTCCAAACGGTTTTTGGATCATATGATCTCGTTATTGGACCATCAACACCGACACCAGCGCCAAAAATTGGTGAAAAAGTTGCTGACCCTGTAACTGTTTATGCAAATGATGTTTTAACTGTACCAGCGAACTTAGCTGGTTTACCAAGCTTATCATTGCCTTGTGGATTCACTGAAGAAGAAGGTTTACCACTCGGATTACAAATTATTGGTAACCATTTTGCTGAACAAACCATTTACCGATTAGCTTATGCATATGAACAAGCGACAAACCACCATAAAAAGCGTCCAGTGTTAGGAGGGGAATAAATCGATGAATTTTGAAACAGTTATCGGATTAGAAGTTCACGTTGAATTAAAAACAAAATCGAAAATATTTAGTCCAAGTCCGAACATTTTCGGAGCTGAACCAAACTCACTCGTTAGTCCCGCAGATTTAGGTTATCCCGGAACACTACCTGTGCTTAATGAAGAAGCGGTAAACTTTGCGATGAAAGCTGCAATGGCACTTAATTGCGACATTAATTCACATAACTTCTTTGATCGAAAAAATTACTATTATCCAGACAACCCAAAAGCTTATCAAATTTCCCAAGATGAATTTCCACTAGCGGAAAACGGTTGGATTGACATTGAAGTTGATGGAAAGAAAAAGCGTATCGGCATTACTCGTATTCACTTAGAAGAAGATGCAGGGAAATTGCAGCATACCGATGAAGGTTATTCCCTCGTTGACTATAACCGTCAAGGTGTACCACTTATTGAAATTGTTTCAGAACCGGATATTCGTACCCCGGATGAAGCCTATGCATATTTAGATAAATTAAAAAATATTATTCAATATACAGGAGTTTCCGATTGCCGCATGGAAGAAGGTTCACTCCGTTGTGATGCGAACCTTTCCTTACGTCCAGTCGGCCAAGAAGAATTCGGTACGAAAACAGAGTTGAAAAACTTAAACTCTTTCG
>DATGSQ010000028.1:0-7071 GCA_035302425.1 Bacillota bacterium
TTTTAAAAATATTACACTTAGGGCTAATGATAACTATTTACAAAAACCGACGAAGGATCACCAAATAATTACTTACTCAGCAACAAAATAAAAAATGCATCGAAAAGTAGTGGGTAACTACTTTTACGATGCATCTTTATTATTTATTGATTATTTAATAAGCGCGCGCCCAGTAGACGAGTTCTTTCGCTTCTTTACCACAACTGACACACGTTTTAGCTACTTCTTCTTGTTCAAAGGGAATACACCGGGATGTTGCCCCAGTTTTTTCACGAATATCTTCTTCACACTCTAACGCTCCACACCACATTGCTTTGACAAAGCCACGTTTGTTTTCAATCGTCTGTTGAAATTCATCCATTGTCGTAGCGACCGTTGTCATATTTTCCCGATGTTCATACGCCTGGTCAAATAAGTTTTGTTGAATTTCCTCTAATAAAGCCGGGAGTCTCTCAGCAAGGTCTGCTAGTTTCACGAACTCCTTTTCACCGGTATCACGACGAACGAGAACGACTTGTTCCTTTTCGATATCCCGTGGCCCAATTTCAATACGAACTGGATAGCCTTTCATTTCACTCTCATTAAACTTCCAACCAGGTGTATTGTCACTAGCATCAATATCAATGCGTACAACATCTTTTAATTGATCTCGTAATTCGTACGCTTTATCTAAAACACCTTCTTTATGTTGAGCAATTGGAACGATTAGTGCTTGGGTTGGTGCAATACGTGGTGGAATGACTAAGCCCCGGTTGTCGCCATGAACCATAATAAGCGCACCGATGAGACGTGTCGTTATCCCCCAAGATGTTTGGTGGACATATTGCTCTTTACCAGTCTCATCTAAATATTTAATATCGAAGGCTTTCGCAAAATCATCACCGAAGTTATGTGACGTACCGGCTTGTAAAGCACGTCCATCATGCATAAGACTTTCAACAGTTAATGTATATTCAGCACCAGCAAACTTTTCCTTTTCTGTTTTTTGCCCTTTAATAACTGGCATCGCTAAATAGTTTTCACAAATATCGGCATAAACGTTTAACATTTTTTCCGTTTCTTCAGCCGCTTCTTCATACGTCGCATGAGCTGTATGCCCTTCTTGCCAATGAAATTCTAATGAACGTAAAAAGGGTCGAGTTGTTTTTTCCCAACGAACGACATTACTCCACTGATTGTACAGCTTTGGTAAATCACGATAGGAATGGATGTTTTTTGAATAATAATCACAAAACAGTGCTTCTGAAGTTGGCCTTACGACGAGTCGCTCCGCTAACTCCTCATCACCGCCATGAGTCACCCAAGCAACTTCCGGCGCAAAACCTTCAATATGATCCTTTTCTTTTTGCAATAAACTTTCGGGAATAAATAATGGAAATGAAACGTTCATATGACCTGTTTCTTTAATTTGTTGATCAATCGCATCACGAATATGTTCCCAAATCGCATATCCGTACGGTTTAATAATCATCGTCCCACGAACAGGACCGTAATCAACAAGTTCAGCCTGTTTAACAACATCTGTATACCACTGACCAAAGTCATCTTCCATTGCGGTAACTTTTTCTACAAACTTTTTATTTTGACTCAACGATATGCACCTTCTTTTAATATTTTTTAAGACAAAAAAACCTCAAATCCGATAAGGGACCGAGGTCTGGTGGTACCACCCTTGTTTACAGTAATATACTGTACACTTTGTTCGCTAACGGATTTTCACCGCGCCTAACTTGTCGATTAGGCGAACTCCGAGAAAGGTTCCAATGACTGTCTTTGGAAACTTTCACCAACCATTTCCTCTCTGAAAAAGACATATTCATTGTACTAACTCTCTTCAACGTTTCCTTATTTATATGTCTTAATATAACGATTAAAAAAAGCAAAGTCAATTAACTGTACTTTATAAAATCCTATGGTACGATATATGTGAATCACGACTTAAACAGGAGTGATGTGCTCGAATAAAATAATCAATTTATTATTATCCATTAAATATTCCATATGAATTAGAAAATATCTTGAAAACAGAGGGGAATTCATACATGCTCACAGACTACCACGTGCATATGGCAGAAACTGGTGGGTTTTCAATTGATTATTTAAAGGAATACATTGAAAGTGCCCAAGAAAAAGGAATTAACGAACTTGGTATATCTGAACATGCTTACTTTTTTTCTGAAACGAAACATATTTTATCGAACGCTTGGGTTGACAATCGTCGCCACTTGCAATTTGAACAATACCAGGAACTTTTCGATGAAGCCCGGGAAAAAAAACTTCCTATAAAAATGGGTATCGAAATGGACTATACACCTGGAAAAGAAGAAGAAATGGAACGTTTTATTGACAAACATCCCTTTGATTACGTCATCGGTTCCGTCCATTGGATCGATGATTGGGGAATTGATTTAAACATTCATAAAGATGAATATGATCAACATAATATTAAAGACGTTTATAGGAAATATTTTGATCAAGTAATCACTTTAGCCGAATCACAACTGTTTGATTTTGTCGGTCATATAGATCTTATTAAAATCTTTGGTCACATTCCAGAGGACAAGCAATTTTTAGATCATGAATATGACCGCGTTGTAGAATCTTTAGCCAATTCTGATACATGTATTGAAATAAGTACAGCTGGCTTAAGAAAACCGATCGGAGAGATTTATCCAGATCCGACATTTTTACAAAAATGCTTCGATGCCGGTGTAGAAATAGTTCTTAGTTCTGATGCCCACGAGCCAGAGCACGTTGGTTACAAATACGAAAAATCAATTGACCTTGCACGTTCCGTTGGATACGAGGAAATTCAAACCTTTACCCGTCGCCAAAAGACGACACAGTCATTAGGTTCACTATAAATTAATAAATCAAGCGCGGCTAGGACAACCCTAGCCCGCATTAATAAGAAAACGGACTGAATCATTAAAGCAATTGATTCAATCCGTTTTTGTTCTTTAAGGAATAGTCTCTTTTTTATGATTAGTCTTTTGCGTTTTTAAAAATCCTTTACATTAAAAACTCCGCGACTTTTATCTAATTTTTTAACGATTCAATTATTTACCTAAATTTTATTTATGCAAAATGAATCTTAAATTGATTTAAATCATAAAAACAGCGCTCAGAAAAGATGAACGCTGTTTATTAGCTTAATTCAGTTTTGTCTCACACACATTTTCATTATAAATCGATTTCAGTCACACGATAAACATCATGAATGTCTAGCAACTTCTCTTTCGCTTTCTCTGATAATGGCTTGTCGATATTTAAAATCATCATCGCATCGCCACCTTCTTCTTTTCTAGCAACTTGCATTAAAGCAATATTAATGTTTTCTTCAGCTAATAACGTCCCAACATGGCCTATCGCACCTGGTTGGTCTTTATGATTAATGAAAAGAAAATGACCTTCAGGAATAACATCTGTCATATAATGATTGATTTCAACGATCCGTGGTCCAAATTCCTTTGATAACGTTCCCGCAATCCGATAAGTTTTATCCGCTAATTTCGCTTCAACGGTTAATAGATTCGTAAACCCGTTTGACTTTGCCGTTTTATGTTCATGAATGTCAATGTCTCGTTGTTTGGCGATATAGGCTGCATTTATATTGTTAATTCGTTCACCTAAATGGTTCCGTAATAGTCCTTTAATAACACTCCGCGTAATTGGCGCTGTTTCAATATCGTTTAAAACTCCGGCGTAGGATATATGAATTTCTTTAACAAACTCTGTCGTCAATGTCGCTAAAAATGAACCGAGTTTTTCAGCAAGGGAAAAATATGGCTCAATCCTTTGTAAAACATCCATCGGTAATGAAGGTATATTTACCGGATGTTTGGCAAGTTTGCCTGACAAAATACCGACAACATCTTTACTTACATCAATAGCGACATTTTCTTGAGCTTCGATCGTACTGCCTCCTAAATGCGGCGTTGCAATGACTTGTTCAAGGGTTAATAATGGATGTTCGGTAATTGGTTCATTTTCAAAAACATCAAGGGCTGCCCCAGCGATTTCACCATTGACGATCGCTTCATAAAGTGCATCTTCATCAACAATACCACCTCGAGCACAGTTAATGATATAAGCACTTTTTTTCATTAACTTTAATGCTTGTTTATCAATTAAATGGTACGTTTCATCCATTAACGGTGTATGGACAGTGACAAAATCGGCTTCCTGTAAAACCTCTTCAATCGTACCAAAACCAATACCCATCGCTTCGGCCTTTTCTTCAGTGAAAAACGGGTCATAGCCAATCACTTCCATACGTTGGCCTTTAGCGCGATAAGCAACTTCTGTACCAATTCGCCCTAGACCGATGACACCTAATGTTTTTCCTTTAACTTCAACACCGACATATGCTGAACGGTTCCACTCACCATTTTTTAATGAATTATAAGCTTGGGGAATTTTCCGTGCGAGCGACATAAGCATTGCTATCGTATGTTCTGCTGCTGAGTTAATGTTGCCATTTGGTGCATTGACGACGATAATGCCCCGTTCGGTTGCCGCTTCAAGATCAATATTGTCAACTCCAACACCTGCTCGACCAATAACTTTTAACTGTTTTCCCCGTTCAATGACTTCCCGAGTTACTTTCGTTTGGCTACGAACGAGCAAAGCATGTGCCGTTTCAATTTCTTGTAACAATTGATCTGTCGTTAAATTTGTCGCAACTTTAACATTTAAATGGGCTGATTCGCGTAACGGTTGTAAACCCGCCTCGCTTAATGGGTCAGTTATTAAAACGTTATATGTCATGATGTTAATTGCCTCCTGTAATATATACATGTTGTGCAGCTTTGACACCTTCGCCTATAGAAATATCCTTACCAAGACGTTGTAAGCCGATTTCTAATAAGCTGATCATTTGTAAAACGTGAGCCGGCGAACAGTATCCCATATGCCCGATACGAATAATTTTACCTTTTAAATGTTGTTGCCCACCCGCAAAGGTTAAGCCAAACTCTTCATTTAAAATGGCGCGCAATTGATCCGCTTCGTCTTCTTCAATAATTGCTGATGTAACCGTCGGTGAAGCAAATTCATCAGCGACGAGTAAAGGTACGTTCAATGCTTTTAACGCAGCACGGGTCATTTCCTTCATTAATTCATGACGTGCATAAACATTATCTAATCCTTCTTCACTGAACATGTTTAGCACTTCTTCAAGTCCCATTAAAACAGACATACTTGGTGTAAAGGGTGTAGAATTATCCGCTAAATACGTTTGATGTTTTAATACGTCTAAATAAAACCGTGGTTGTTTATTTTCCTTTGCCCGTTGCTCGGCTCGCTCACTTAAGGCGATAAAACTTAATCCCGCTGGTAACATAAATGCCTTTTGTGAACCTGTAACGAACACATCTACTTCCCATTCGTCCATTTTTGTTACAGCGCCACCGACAGCTGAAACACCATCAACGATGATGAGGGCATCACTTGTCTCATGAACGACTTTACTAATTTCAGCAATTGGATGTAAAACACCTGTTGATGTTTCACAATACGTTGCAAAAACAGCTTTCGTTTGTGGATGTTTTTGTAAAAATTGGCGAATATCTTCCGGGTTAACTGCTTCGCCCCATGTAACATTTAATCGATGGACATTAAGGTTGTACGTCTCACAAATATTGGCGAACCGTTCACCAAAGGCACCACCGACAATAACTAATACGTCATCACCTTCACGAACAGTATTAACAACAGCCGCTTCTAATGCTGATGTTCCACTACTTGATAAAATAACGATCTCTTCTTTTGTACCAAAAACGTCTTTTAAAGAATGACGTATATTTTGTAATAATTGTTTCATATCATTCCCACGGTGGCCAAACATCGTCCGATTCATCGCTTGTTGAACACGTGGTGGAATAGGCGTTGGCCCAGGGATACGTAATAACTCAGGATGTGTAAACATTGTTGTTTGTCCCCTTTCATTGTTTTATATCATGACTTGTTTAACAAAAATGCCACTTTAATTTAATGAAAAACGTTGTTACGTGCACAAGCTACGATTTAAACTTAGCAATCTTTTAAACGACTTTTGCACCTAATGTATTTTTAAAATGTTCTAAAGCCCACTTATGTGCGCCTTCATTAAAGCTTGCAACACCTTTTTCGTGAACAACAATTTGAAAACCTTTATTGTAAGCATCAATGGCTGTGTGCAAAATACAAATATCTGTACAAACTCCAACAAGATGAAGTTCTTGAATGTTTCGTTCACGTAATTTTAATTCTAAATTCGTTCCGGTAAAGGCGCTGTAACGTGTTTTATCATAGTAAAAAACATTAGCTTTATCTTTGTTTGCTTCATAAACATTTTGTAACTTACCATACAATTGTTTGCCCGAAGTGTCATTTATATTATGTGGTGGAAAAAGTTTCGATTCCGGATGGTACGTGTCACCTTCTTCATGGGCATCAATACCAAAAGCGACAAAATCACCATCTTTAATAAATTGTTCTGTAAGCTCAACAATATAGTCTTCGAGAACTTGTCCTGGTAGTCCACACGTTAACTTTCCATCATCAGCAACAAAATCGTACGTATAATCAATATTAATTAACGCACGTTTCATGTAAAACCATCCCCTTCTTTTTTTATTTTTCCAGGAAACACGAACTTATTTATAGTGTAACACATTTATCGTTCGTGTTTAACTGTTTTGTTTTTCATGTACACCTAACTTAAATTCAGCCAATAAAATTATGTCGTTTATTATTATCAATGAGTTATATTCTTTTGAAATCCATTAAAACCTGAGTCTGTAAAAGTTCGGTTTTTAGCTTAAATATATAATAGATAGCATAAATCGCTTAATGTTACATTTAAATAGTTAGAACTACGATAATTTATCTCTCTAAAGTGATAAACCGGTAACTTTAAATGTGAAGTAGTGAACATAAGTAACTAAAAACAAATCTACTTATAATATATATCGTTTTTTAGCAAATTTCAACTACTCGATTTTACAAGTGTATATTCCTCTTTAAATATTAGATCCGAGCATAAACTTAGTCTAAACGAGCGATAAATATAACGAACCGAGCAACAAC
>DATGSQ010000029.1:0-4579 GCA_035302425.1 Bacillota bacterium
GCAGGTTCAATTAGTTTAGAAAATATGTCATCGATCATCGTCGATCCGAATGAAAACAAAGCATATGTCGACATGGATGCGATGCATGCGCGCAGTGATGTTGAAAGACGTGTGCGTTATTATAATGACAAAAGTGAAGTTCCTGATGGGAAGTTATATTGGATCGCTTGGATTACGGTTGAGCGTAGTGAAGCCGGCCCGTATTACTATGGAGTAGCAGCAAGTGAATTACTTATAGATAAGCCGAATAAGCGTGGTTACAAATTGTTAGCTGAACATGTGTCACATATGGAAAAATCGTTAAAAGGCGATGTCGTTGTTGACCATATGGATGAACATTCAAAACAATTACTCGGTAACTTTTTACAAGAACATAGTGCAGAAATGTGGAACAATTCTTCCGATGAACTTAAACGGGCGTTTTCTAGCAAAGACTAAATTGTGACAAGGCAATGAACTTTATAATAAATAATTGAGGTTTTCACGAAAACTTTGTAAACTATATAAGGTAAGGGAAAACTTTAATTACTAGGACACGTAAAAAGACCGCTTTCTAATTTTGTTAGAAGTCGGTCTTTTTACTATTTTTTAAATGAAAATAACTCAATAATTTTTTCAAATAATGTTTGTTTCTTTTCTTCTGTTTCAACGATTTGTCGCCCTTGTTCATCCTTTGGATAATGGACTTGGCAGTAGGTTGTTGGTTCACTATTTTGTTCATAAAACATAACTTCTTCACTTGGACAATAAGGAGTAGCTAAAAAGCCTGTTGCAGGGTCAACTTTCACTTGGACAATTCCTTGTGGGATAGGAAAGGATTGTTTCTCCTTTTTTTCGTGAACAGCTTCCATAAAATTTGCCCAAATTGTTTTAGCATAATTAGTTTCTGCTACTTTTTCCATTGGTCGATGATCATCATAACCGACCCAAACACCTGTTGTAAGGGAAGGGCTATAACCAATCATCCAGCGATCATAGGATGTTGTGCCGGATTTTCCAGCATATTGCCGGGAAATTTTATCGATCATTGTAGTTCCCGTCACTTGCATATAGTCATTATATTTCGGATTAAACATCCCCGTTAGTAAGTGTGTCATTATAAAGGACTTCTTCGGATCGAGAACCTGCCGCGATGAAAGATTTTTACCTCGTTCATAAACAGTTTTTCCATGTTGGTCGACGATTTTTTCAATCGTGTAAGGTTCAATTTCCTTTCCCCCACTTGCGAGCCGAGCAAAAGCTGTTACCATTTCATAAACAGTCACTGAAGCTGTGCCAAGGGCAAGCGATGGTACTGCCGGGAGTTTACTCGTTATACCGAATTTATCTTTATAGAGCGGTAGTTTTTCAACGCCTAAATATAAATGTGTTTTAACCGCAAAAATGTTATCAGATAATGCGAGGGCTTGGGCTAGTGTAACCGGTCCATTCGCATAATGTCCGTTGTAATTTTTCGGAGCATAAACTTTTTCATTCGCTAATTTGAATGATGTCGGCTGACTCATTAATCGTGTACTCGGTGTATAATGATGCTCTAGGGCAATGTAGTAAAGTAAAGGTTTGAAAGCTGAACCGGGCATACGTTTTGCCATCGTCGCCCGATTAAAGGGACTTTTTGCATAATCTTTGCCGCCGACAAGGGCCCGAATCGCTCCTGTTTGCTGTTCAACAGCTATTGCTCCTACTTGAATGTCACTCATATCATCGATCGTTTGCTCAATCGTTTTTTCTAATTGTATTTGTTCGTTAACTCCTAAAGTCGTATAAATTTCGTAACCATTAGCTCGAATAGCAGCTTCGTCAATTTTTAACAGCTCACTCGCTTCTTTACGAACTAAATCATGAAAATAAGCACCGAGTCGTACTTGAGTCGGCCGTTGTTTTTGAGTAAATGTTAAATGTTCCTGCTTAGCAAGGGTAAAAGAAGTTTCAGAAATATTTTCATTGTTTTTTAGTAAACGTAATATATGTTGCTGCCGTTGTTTGGCTCGTTTAAAGTCATTCAATGGTGAATAATAGGTCGGCCCTCTTGGAATACTTGCTAACATCGTCGCTTCCGCTATGGTAAGTTCATTTGCTTTTTTATTAAAAAAATAGTTGCTTGCTGTTTCAACACCGTATGTTCCGTGGCCAAAATAAATCGTATTTATATAACCTTCTAAAATCTCATCCTTTGTATAAAACATTTCTAAACGAATCGTATAAAAGGCTTCTTTAATTTTACGGAGCCACGTCTTTTCATGGGATAAATATAAATTACGGGCATATTGTTGAGTTAATGTACTAGCCCCTTCTTTTAGTGACCATGAACGAATGTTTTTCCAAAGGGCATGGGCTGTACGTTTAAGATCAAAACCTCTATGTTTATAAAAATTTTTATCCTCGGCAATAATGACCGCATCAATAAAATGATCCTTCACTTCATCAAGGGAAATCCATTGTCGATTTTCCTCACCACGTTCATAACCGATTAAATGGCCATCATAACTGTAAATCGATGTATTTTTCTCATTTGTTAGTGAAGGTGGCCCAAGTAAAAAGGCGATAAATAAAATGATTAATAGACTACTTATAAATGTAGCAATAAGAACGACAACTATTGTTTGTAACGACATCGGTTTGTTTAACATATTCACTTGCCCCTTTAAATGATAAAACTGTTCATCATAAATACATTATGGGAACAAGTAAATGAAATTAAACAAAAAATAAAACTCGTTCAGTTGTCATATCGTTATTGTCGATATATATTTATACTTAACTATAAGCAGGCGATAAAAAATTAATAGTGTTAAAAAAATATTTACGATGATAAGCATGAAGTAAAACAACTATTTTTGCCAATTGTGTTAAGCAATTAGTTATTTGTGGCACGATCTATAAAAATTATGTTTGAATAAAATATACGTGGAAGGATAACGATGAATAAATATAATAAAATAGTTTAGAAATCGCGCAATCATTTTAGCCGTTATTTCCCGTTTAAATATTCGTCTTTAGTGGTAAATGTCGAAAAATCTCTTTATAATAAAGGGCAAAATGCTTATACTGTTGATGGGAGTTTTTATGCTAAAATGAACGATACGAAAAAGCAAGTGATAATTAAGCTCAAAACGATTATTAATGATCAAGGCCAAATTGAAACGATGAAAACTGAACAACGTGGAACGTTTATCCGTCGTGGTATGCGAGATGTTCTTTTGTATGATGAAGTAACTGATGAAGGTGCTAAAATAGGCAATTTCATAACCATTCAAAAGGATAAAGTGAGTATTAAACGTTCAGGGTTAATTTCGATGCATCAACAGTTTGTCGTTGGTCAAATTGATGAAACGATGTATGAACATCCTCATGGAACGATTCATTTAGAAACAGTTACACAACGATTAAAGTATGAACCGATTCCTACCCGATATAGTGGAAAATTAGAAATTGATTATACAGTCTCATTAAATGGACAACAGGAACGAAAGCATAAACTCGTTTTAACGTATCAAGAGGAGGACTATTAAATGAACGTATTAGCACAAACAGAAATAGCATTAAAAAATGCGATTGCACAGGCAGTTGTGCAAGCTAATTTAGCAGAAAAAACGGAACTACCAAATATTATTTTGGAAGTGCCAAAAGATAAATCGCACGGTGATTTTGCAACGAACATCGCGATGCAATTAGCCCGAATTGCTAAAAAAGCACCGCGAGAAATCGCTGAGGATATAAAGGGGCATATAAATCTTACGGAAGCATCGATAGAAAAAGTCGAAATTGCTGGCCCGGGCTTTATTAATTTTTTTATGAAACGTGACTTTTTACAAGATATTATTCCGACCATTTTACAAGCAGGTGAATCATACGGTGAAACAGATGATGGGGCAGGACAACGTGCCCAAGTTGAGTTCGTCTCTGTTAACCCAACAGGTAGCCTACATCTTGGCCATGCACGTGGAGCAGCCTTTGGTGATGTGCTAAGTAATATTTTAGAAAAGGCTGGTTATGATGTTGAACGCGAATATTACATTAATGATGCAGGACAACAAATTGACAATTTAGCATTATCTATCGAGGCGCGTTATTTACAAGCATTAGGTCAGGAGGCTGAATTGCCTGAAGATGGTTACTTCGGAAAAGACGTCCAAGCTGTCGGTGAAGCATTAGCGAAAAAAGACGGTGATAAATGGGTACACGTATCATCTGAAGAACGGTTATCCCATTTTAAAGAACACGGCTTAGCGGAAATGCTCAAACGAATTAAAGAAGACCTCGAACGATTCGGTGTTGTTTTTGATCATTGGTTTTCCGAACGTTCTTTATATAAGGATGAACAAATTACTGATGCTATTACTGCTTTAAATAATGCAGGATATATTTATGAAAAAGATGATGCAACGTGGTTAAAATCAACATCCTTTGATGATGACAAAGACCGTGTGCTCGTCAAAAATGATGGTAGTTACACATATTTAACACCTGATATCGCTTATCATAAAAATAAATTCGAACGTGGCTTTGATCTTTTAATTAATGTTTGGGGAGCTGACCATCATGGTTATATTTCCCGAATGCATGCAGCGATGCAAGC
>DATGSQ010000030.1:0-12094 GCA_035302425.1 Bacillota bacterium
GGCCGTGCCGGTGGAAAGCGCAGTGTAGCCGAACAATACACAGAGAATCTATTGAAGTTAAACAAAATATAAAATTTTGATTTTGTATACTTTTTTAAATCGATGAATTATGAAATTGATTCAACATAATTATACTAAAAAAGCAGGCTCACCTGCTTTTAGTTCGTATCATTTTCTGGCATTAAACGATATATTAAAAATTCACCGTGTTTCCCATGGCCAACCCCAGATACTTTTATTCGATTAATTAATGTAAATGGTGTATCATCTAAAACTTGTTTAAATGAAGATAACGGATAATAAAAAATTATGTCCATTGGCCGTTCATTTTCTTTATATGATTGTAAAATATTATGTACGACCCGCTTAAATATTTTCAATGAAAACGGATTGAAAAAGTAAAAAACATTATCGTTAGGTTGGATTTCATAGTTTTCTGCCAAGCCAAATTCAAAATATAATGGTGCTTCTATTTGTCCATGGTGGCGTAAATAAGTCATTTCATTCGTTAACAATTCATCAAAGGTTTGATCGTTATTTTCTACACCAACAACCGGTATATGAAAATGATTATGCATGTAAAATGAAACTCTCCCACGCCCACAACCAAAATCGACTAGATTCGCATTTTCGGGCAATGAGTAAGTATCAAACAACTTATCAAGGGCTAAATATGGTGTCGCTTCATAACGATTGTATGGACCATCTTCATTTTTCCATTCCCGAATACCCGTTGTACGAATTCCTAATTGTAAATCTCTTTGTCTTTCATCCATTCATACTTCCCCAATTCATTCATAATTAACAAAACTATTTCAAATAATCATATTGTTCAATTGTTTTACGCTTTTTATGGTATTCTTCTTCGCTTATTTCACCTTTGGCATACCGTTCGTTTAAAATTTCTAAAGCATGCATGCGCTCTGAAGCAATTTGTCGATTTTCTCGTGTTATTTTCAATAAAAGAACGAGTGCACCAATTGCAATCGCGATAATTAAAATGATTAAAACTATCCATAACCAGTTAAAACTCATCATTGCACCCGAACCGTAATGGTGATGCCGCATCGTTAGCCTTCATCCTCTCGTAAAGTAAATATTGTAAACTTATTAATCATATGTTAAGTATAGCTTACTTTTATTATACAGAAAAATAAATACTTTCTCGTCTCTTTTAAACAAAGATAATTAAAAAGACCTGTAACCGTAATGGCTTACAGATCTTTTAATTCTTTATAATTTAACTGTTTGTCCAAGGTTAAGTTTTTGGGCTTTTTTAAATGTACCAATTGCAACGATTAAATCAAAATATGCCGTTCCAACACATTTGAAAAATGTAATTTCCGAATCATTTTCCCGGACTAATCCATCCGTTTCATGAATGTTGCGTAACTCACCATATACATCATCGAAACTCCAGTTAGAAACTTTCGCCGCATGAATAAGTTCCCCTGCCTCTTCTTTAACCGCAGCGAAATCATCGACGACAATTTTGTCCGCCCGCTCAATTGTCGTTAAATCTACTTCTCGCATCGTCGGTAAATAAGAACCGACCCCGTTAATATGTGTGCCGGGTTTTAAATCGTTACCATCGAAAACAGGCACTTTAGATCTTGTCGCACAATTAATAATATCAGCATCAGTAACAACCTTTTTAACATGGTCAACAACTGTAATCGTTTGTGTCACGCCAAAATCAATTAACTTTTGTTTAAAATCGTGGGCTTTCGCTTCCGTACGGTTGAATAAAATAATTGTTTCGATCGGACGCACCTCAAGAACGCCTAAAACTTGTTCAAACGCCATTCCACCTGTACCGATAACACCTAATACGCTTGCATCATCTTTAGCGAGTTTTTCCGTTGCAATTCCACTTAAAGCCCCTGTACGAAGCCTCGTTAAATAAGACGCTCCCATCATACTAACATGTTCACCTGTCTTAGCATCAGACAAAAGCAAAACGGCTTGAGTTGTCGGTTTTCCGATCTTTGGATTTTCTGGAAAAATGGTAACAACTTTCATCGCAAACATATTATTAGAAAGGTCTGCACTTGGCATATTTAATGATGATGCATGTCTTTCCGGTACTTCTATGACAATGCGTGAAGGGTTTTCAATTAATCCGTCATTTTTTGCTGTTAAACCTGCTTTCATATCACGAATGGCATCAGCCATCTTGTAATGACTCATAATTTCTTCTTCTGATATAATAATCATTGTTCAAGTCTCCTTGCTAAATATTTTAAAGTATTTTTATCAATAAATTTTTGTATATAATTATGGCAAGCGCTTTCCATCGTATTATAATATTTTAAGTACGGTTTTATTTGCATTGAAACTTCACTTGTAACACTAATCCGAGTCATCGAAAATTGAGCAATGGTAAGCTAATCAATGTAATAATTCCAACTTTTAATAAATACTTTAGATAGTTCGCGATGACCACGTACACCTAGGGAAGTAACCGACTTAAGAAATATTCCGCCAAACCTAAATGCTACTATAACATCCATCGTATAATAACCTTCGACAAAACCTTTGGAAAATGCATTCGTTATGTAATGGATCTTGCGGCTCACCAATTGTCCCATCGGACGAATATCAATAACGATATAGCTAATATTAGTGTTGGAATTTTCCCAATACAATCAACAAATTTCCTCGAATTTAACGATAGGATAATGGTAAAATTAATAAAAACAAATGAGAATAGTCATTAAAGTTATTTTGGTGGTATAAGATCGGGTGCGATTAGGTGGATACTTATTTTATATACGACAGATGTTGTGTGTGGAATAACATAAATCGGCTCTAAAGTTAAAAATAAAGCGATAGAACGGTATGATTAACGAATCCGCCAATTTGTATGCTGTACCATCTCATATCGCTAAAACACTAATAGGTAATAAAACTAACCTAATTTTCGTCATTAAAAATTCTGTCACTACTGTTCATAGGTTTGATCCCGCTAATCGTCCTAATATCGGCGCAAAAATTATATTTTCCGCATCTAAAAGCATTGCTAGTAACTTTAGTCCGATGGCAAGAAATTGAGCAAAAGATAAGTTTTACTGTTAGTCATACTAATATGAATTTTTTCTAAAAGGCCCATACACTTTTTTCAATTATATTGCCGATAAAACTTATACCCGCTTCAATTTTGAGTTAAAACAGATATAAGTTTTATTTGGCAAGTATAATTATTATTTATTCCTTTTTAAATATTGACAATGGTAACAAAGCACTTACGATATATTGCTCAACATTTACAATTTCAGAAATTTTTAAATCAACACATAAACTACATAAAACATAAGCTTCTATTTTGGGCATATCGTACGTTTTAGAAATATAATCAACCATCGCGCGAATAGCATCTTGAGCCGCCTTGTATAAATCTTCGCCAACACCTGTTGTTCCATAAAAGTTACTATCCTTTACTAGTGGAGTTAGTCCACCACTAGTTTTATATTGTGGTGCTGGAATTGATTGACCTTTAATAAGTGTGAAGCGTAAACTTGCATAAAGTGGTGCTTCAATACCTGTTCCACACACTTCACCATCGCCCTGTGCAGCATGACCATCACCACAACTAAATAGTGCACCCTTTTCTTCAATTGGTAAATATAAAGTCGTTCCCTTTGTTAACTGGCGCGTATCAATGTTTCCACCAAAAACACCTGGTTTAATAGCATTTTGTTCTTTGGCATCCTTTGGACAAACACCCATCGTTCCCATGAAAGGTTCTATTGGTATTTTTATATCGTCACGAAAATGAACATATTTACCATCCGATAAATCAAACGTGCGTAATAATGTTTCATCAAAATCATCCGCGAGTAGTCCTAAGCCTGGTACAACACCTGCCCAGCCCCAACCTCTCGTTTGTAAGTCCAAAATTTCAACGGCTAACGTATCACCCGGCTCAGCACCCTCAACATAAATTGGTCCTGATAATGGATACATCCTATCCCAGTCAAGTTTGTCAATGACCTCTGTTTTTGAACTAAATTCAATTTGATCATCAGTAATTTCGGCTGTTTCCAATACTACTGTATCACCACTTTTAATGCGTAAAGCTGGCTCGTGAGAAGTATCCCACAAAAAATGTAACTTGTCCTTTGGTAAAAAATGTGTTGTTGCCATAGCTTATCTCTCCTTGATGTTCATATTTATGTTTTAAACAAAAGATGATAAAAAAATGAAATCTAAAGAAAAATTGTACATATATTTTAAGTGGTGCTATAATTCATTTAACTCAAGTTTAAAGTAGCTTTTAACAATTGTCAATTTAAAGTGTAATTTACATTGATTTTATACAATTATTTTTCTTGAAGAACAAAACTTTTCTAATCATGATATAATTTAAGTCAATATTACATAAATATACAAAAGTTAAAATCATTTATGCAATAGAGGGGATGCTTACATGAGCGAACAATTAGGAGAACGTATTAAACAATTACGCCTTGAAAAAAACTTAACTTTAAAAGAAGTAGCAGAAAAAACTGGTTTATCTATTAGTTTTATATCCCAATTAGAGCATGATAAAACATCTGCTACACTAGAGTCCTTTAAAAAAATTTCTGAAGCTTTAGGTGTTAATCCGAGCTATTTTTTCACAACGCCACATACCGACACACCATCTACAGTAGTCCGTGGAGCCCTTGAACAAGCTGATTATGAAAAAAATGCTTTTATTTATCGTGACTTAAAGGGTGCTATGGAAAATCCGTTATTTAATCCTATTTTAGTCGTCTTGCATCCGGGAGATAATCGGGGGAATAACTTTACACATAAGGGGCAAGAATTTCTATACGTGCTTGAAGGAACATTAACCGTTTTATTAAATGAACAAAAATTTACCTTAGAGCCGAATGATTGCATATTTTTAGATTCATCCAAACCACATTATTGGCAAAATCATACGGATGAACCTGTGAAGTTTCTCTGCGTTGCCGCTACAGAATAAAACAGGTGTTTTCCTATTATGGAAGACACCTGTTTTTTTAATCATTATTCATCTTTATTTCTCTTTGATAAACGCCCAAGTACAAACGCACCTAGCGCAACGCCGAGAATTGTATTCGTCTTTTTATTAAACACTTGTTTTAAGACTAAGTTAATATTTTCTGGTCGTTCAGCTAAACGGCGCATGAAATACCCGTACCAATCATCACCAAATGGGACGTACGTACAGAAGTTATACCCTTCTTTAGCAAGTTCTAGTTGCATATTTTCTCTAAAACCATACAACATTTGAAACTCGAACTTGTCCCTTGGAATATTATGTTGCTCAACGAATCGCTTCACATGGTTAATGACATTATGATCGTGGGTGGCGATTGATGTAAATTTACCATGTAATAAATGCCATTCGATTTGTTCGATATACTTTTCATCAATTTCTGCTTTACTTTGAAAAGCAACTTCTGGTGACTCTTTATAGGCTCCTTTTACTAAACGGAGACGTAAATTTTTATATTTTTCTAAATCAACTGGTGCACGGAAAAAGTACGCTTGGATAACAGTGCCGATATTATCGTAGTCTTTGACTAATTCATCAATCGCATCAAAGGAAGGTTGTAAACGTTCATAGTTTTCCATATCAAAGTTAACGAAAATATCATACTTAGCAGCACGATCAACAATTTCTCTTAAATTGTTTAAACAAAAATCAAAATCGATATCTAAACCAAGTTGCGATGGTTTTAAAGAAATATGTGCATCGAGATCTTCTTCATGAATCGCTTCAATGACATTTAAAATTTCATTTTTCGCTGCTGTCGCTTCTGATTTTTCATAAACAAATTCTCCAAGATTATCAACCGTACATGAAATACCATGTTTATTTAATGCTTTAATACTTTCAACTGTTTCAGCAATATTCGTTCCAGCAACAACGTTTTGTGCACCTAATTTTAAGCCGTAACGTTGCGCATTTGCATTTAAAAATTCATTTTCCGATAAGTACATAAAAAAATCTTTTAATTTGCTTTTCATGACGGAAACCTCCAGGTAAATTATTCACTACTTTTAACTATATAATAACTGTGAAAATGTAAATTGTCTATTATTCACGTTTAAGTGTGACTAAATTTTCATATCTTTTAAAACGAATTAATAAGCATTTGCACTTCCATTTACACCGTTTGTAGCTGCAGCTGCAATAATAATACATCCCCACATATGTTTGTATGCTGTAACAATATCATCACATGTAAAGGTAATACGAGTTGGACTTAACATTTCCACTGATGGAATGGTTGAAGTCATTTGCGCTTGTTGCGGTCCTTTAAATTGCATTTCAAAGGTATAAGGTCCTTCAACAGTTAATGGTGAAAATTTATGAATATTACGCACGGATTGTTCTACTTTTTCTTCAATCGCCTGTTGAACGACGTCAGCATGAATAAGTTCGGCAGCTATGCGATTTCGTGCATATTTTGTCACAACAGATGTTACATTTGGTAATGTTTCCTTTACTTCGTCGACATATACATCATCGCCACTTATGAAAATCGCTGGGATATTAAATCCCGTACCTGCAACTATTGAATTAATTTCTGTTTCACCAAGAACTTTACCATTAACCATTATCTCGTCAATACAAATTCCAGCAAATGTATGACTAATAACGGCATCGGAATCCCCCTCACGTCCATGATGTCCTACAAATACTATTCCATCAAAGGATTCATCTAATCCTTCTAATTGCATCATTACACGGTTATTCCCAGAAACAAGACGAGCCCGTGGATCTAGTTTTTCTATTAAAATGTTCGACATATTACCATGTCCATCTGCAACGACAACTTCTTTTGCCCCTCCGTTAAATGCTCCACGAATGGCCGCATTAACTTCCTCTGTCATCATACGACGAATACGTTCATATTCCGATTGGGTAAGCAATTGTTGAATCGTCGCAACACCGGAAATGCCCTCAATGTCTGCGGAAATAAATATTTTCATTGTTATTGTTCCTCTCTGTCGAAAGTTTTAAGTGTTGCATAGAAAATAAGCACCTAGCCAAGTGAATGACTAAGCGCTAGTTTTTTAAAGATTATTTACAAATGAGTGAATCGATATCCCGTGGGTAGTATGTTAACATTTCCATTCCATCTTCAGTTACTAAAATAGTATCAGAATGACGGAAACCACCAAGACCACGAACATAAATACCTGGTTCGACAGTAAAGACCATACCTGGTTCCATGATCGTATGATCGCCTAAATCGAAGAATGGCGCTTCATGACCGAGTAAACCAATAGCATGTCCTGTATGGTGACTTGTTAAATGTTTAACACCTGATTCTTCAAAATACTGTTGAACAGCTTCTTCAACAGAAGAACATGGGGCACCTGGTTTAATCGCATTAAAGGCAACTTCTTGTGCTTCATACATATGTGTGAAATATTTTTCCTGTTCCTTTGAGTATTCCTCAACGAACATAACACGTTCTAATTCACTCGTATAACCGAATACACTTGCTGCCGCTGCCGTAACTAATGTATCACCTTTAGATAAAATAATATTTTGTGTTACCGCATGTGGGAATGCTGATTCAGGACCAATTTGCCCCCTGAAATAAGCACTTGCTGTTTCTCCATGTGGCTTGTAATCAGGACCTAATGTTTCAATCATCGCAAGTGTTGCTTCGTTTGATGCTCTATTCGTAATTTCAATTTCACTATAGCCTGCTTTTGAATACTTTTGTAAAAGTCGGTGCGCTAAATTTCCCCAACGGCATGATTCTTTAATAAGTTCAATTTCATTATCTGATTTAACAAAACGTAACTCTTCAATAACACCGTGTAAAGAAACAAATTGTTTAGCATCGATTAATTGATCTACTGAAGGACCACGATATCCTTGTGATGAACCATAACCGATCGCATCATAACCTATAGTTTTCCCTGCAACGCCATGCTCAATTAAAACGTCTTTGAAATATTGCATCGGATGTCTTAATCCTGGGTACTCAGGATAAGAATGAACATGGTCAACTACGGCGTATTCTTCTGTATGTTCATGCTCTAACTGCGGAACGAATAAATGAAACTTATTTTGTGGGTCAACAATTAAACCAATTGGTCTTTCCGTTGGATGGAAATGAAAACCCGTTAAATAGAAAATATCTGTTACAGCAAATATAACTGCTGCATCACAGTCTTTCTCGCTCATTTTTTCAATAAAGTTTTGTTGACGTTGTTTAAATTCTTCATTAGGAATCGATAGTAACATTAGTTAGTTTCCCCCTCGTTGTTAGTATATAAATGACAAGTTGCTACATGTCCATCACCAAATTCAATAGATGGTGGGGCAACTTTTTTACAAATATCCATCGCAAACGGACACCGCGTATGGAACGTACATCCCGGTGGTGGGTTTGCTGGGCTTGGAACATCACCTGTTAAAATAATACGTTCCTTTTTCTCATCGGGATGAGAGATTGGAACAGCTGACATTAATGCTTGTGTGTACGGATGTTTAGGATTATCAAACAATTCCTCCGTGTCAGCAATTTCGACAATTTTCCCTAAATACATGACCGCAACACGGTCTGTCATATGTTCAACGACACTTAAATCGTGTGAGATAAACAAATAAGTTAAGCCTAATTCTTTTTGTAAATCTAACATTAAGTTAATAACTTGTGATTGAACAGAAACATCAAGGGCTGACACTGGTTCATCCGCAATAATAAAGTCAGGATGTAAAATAACTGCCCGTGCTATACCAATTCTTTGACGTTGTCCACCAGAGAATTCGTGTGGATAACGGTCTAAATGTTCCTTTGATAAGCCGACAATATTTAAAATGTCGATAGCTTTTTGAATACGTTCTTCTTTTGTAAATAAATTATGAACCCGTAATGGTTCGGTTAAAATTTGTCGAATCGTTTTCTTCGGATTTAATGAAGCATAAGGATCTTGGAAAACCATTTGCATACGTCTTCTTAATAACCGCATTTCGTTGTATGGTAAGTTTAAAATGTTATTACCATTGAATAAAACTTCACCTTCTGTAGGCTCCGTTAAGCGTAAAATCGTTCGACCAGTCGTCGATTTTCCACAACCGGATTCACCGACAACAGCAAAGGTTTCTCCACGATTTACTGAAAAGCTAATATCATCAACCGCTCGAACGACAATATCCTCTTTAAACATCCCTTGTGGAATGACATAATATTTTTTTAAATTTTTAACTTCAAGTAATGGTTGCTCAGTCAACTGAATTCACCTCTTCTTTTGCAGGTGCTTGGAGCCAACATTTGCTCATCCGTCCGTCCTCTTCGATAACTGGTGGTGTTTGTGCAAAACATTTATCAAAGGCTAATGGACAACGATTTGCAAAAATACACCCTTGTGTTATTTCACCTGGTTTTGGTACTTGACCACGGATTGAGTATAAACGATCCTTTCGATCATTGTTAGATGGTAATGATTGAATGAGCCCTTGAGTATATGGATGACGTGGATCATCAAATAACTCCTTAGTACTCGCCATTTCTACGACTTCCCCTGCATACATGACGACAACTCGATCACACATCTCGGCGACGACGCCTAAATCGTGAGTAATTAAAAGTAAACTCATATCCGTCTCTTCACGGATTTTCTTCATCAGCTCTAATATTTGCGCTTGAATCGTCACGTCTAAAGCTGTCGTCGGTTCATCCGCAATCATTAATTTCGGCTCACATAATAAAGCCATTGAGATCATCACACGTTGCCGCATCCCACCTGATAATTGGTGAGGATATTCATGAATGATTTGCTCCGCGCGGGGAATTCCGACTTGTTTAAGCACATTAATAATAGCTTCTTCCATTTGCTGTTTATTCATATTTTTATGTTGTCTAAGTGGCTCACTTAATTGCTGACCGATTGTAAATACAGGGTTTAGTGATGTCATCGGTTCTTGGAAAATCATCGAAATATCGTTACCACGAATTTTTTGAAATTGTCTATCACTAAATGTCGTTAAATCTTTACCATCGTAAGTAATTTTCCCCGAAGCTATTCGACTCGTTTTCGGCGGTAACAAGCCCATCACAGCTAATGATGTAACACTTTTACCACTACCTGATTCACCGACAACCCCTAAGGTTTCACCTTTTTTTAAATAAAAGTTAACCCCACGAATCGGTTGCACCGTTTCCCGGCCACTTCTAAACTCAATTCTTAAATCCTCTATCTTAAGAAGTGTATCTGACATATAACTCACCTCCACATTATTCGCCTTTTAATTCAGGATCTAGCGTATCTCTTAACCAGTCACCAAAGAAGTTAACCCCTAAAGCAGTAATAACAATCGCTATTCCTGGAAATGTTATTAACCACCAAGAAGTAAAAATGTAATCTTTACCTTCACTTAACATATTTCCCCAAGCTGGTGTAGGTGGTTGTACCCCAAAGCCTAAAAAGCTAACCGACGCTTCTGCAATAATAAATGTTGCTACTTGCAGTGATGACAAAATAATAAGTGGAGTAAATAAGTTTGGTACGATATGTCTTACTAAAATTTGCATACGTGGTACCCCGGTTGCGACACACGCTGTAATAAATTCTTGCTCGCGTAAAGATAATACTTCACTACGAATGACTCGGGCAAAAATGACCCAACCACCGATCGCTAAGGAAATAATAATATTTCTTAACCCCGTTCCGATAATAGCGCTAATGACGAGAACGAGTAAAATAAACGGAAAGCTTAATTGAACATCAACAATTCTCATTAAAACAACATCGATCCAACCACGAAAATACCCGGCAATAATACCGACAATTGTTCCAAACAACCCAGCAACTAAAACTGTTGCTAAACCGATAATTACAGAAACTCTTGCCCCGGCTATAATTCGTGATAAAATATCTCGACCGAGTTGGTCTGTTCCTAAAATATGTCCATCAGTTAGTGGTGGTAATAGCTTCTTGCTAAATTCAGCATGTAACGGATCAAAGGGGGCTATCCACTCACCGAAAATACTAATTAAAATTAATGAAACGATTATGATAAAACCGAGCAAACCTGTCCAACTACGCACTAAGTTTGAGAAGAAGTTACGTACTTTTGATTCTTTTTTTTCTGGTAGTTGTTCAACAACTTGCTCATTATTTGATAATTGTGTAGCCATTTATTTTCACCTACTTTACTCGAATTTGCGGATTAACATAGGCATACAGTAAATCAGCAATAAAGTTTATTAGTGCGTATATAAGCGCAATAATAAAGATCCCCGCAAGAACGATTGGAAAATCTCTATTCATTAAAGATTGCATGAGCAATCGTCCAACTCCCGGCCAAGCAAAAACGACTTCTGTAATAACTGCTCCACCGAGTAAAACACCTAAATCTAAAGCAACGAGTGTAATAATCGGAATGAGTGAATTTTTTAAAGCATAACGCATAATGACTCTACCTGTTGGCACTCCAGATGCTTTTGCTGTTCGAATATAATCTTTTCCTAAAACATCAAGCATTGTTGAACGAGTAAATCGAGTAAATCGTGCCACACTATATGCTGCTAATGTAATAGCCGGTAATATCATATGTGTAAGTGATCCCCCGCCGCTTGAAGGTAAAAGTTTCAATTTCGCTGCAAAAATGAAAATGAGTAATAAACCTAACCAAAAGCCTGGAACAGCTTGTCCGACAACTGATAAGGCGACACCAACACGGTCAAACAATGTATTTCGTTTATAAGCTGAGATAACCCCTAAGGGAATCGCAACAATTAGTGATAAAACGAGAGCAGATATCGCTAATTGGAAGGTCGCTGGTAATCGATTGAGAACGAGCTGTAAAGCATCATCTTGACTTCGTAATGATTTACCAAAGTCACCTTGAACTGCATCTTTCATAAAGTCAAAATATTGGACATATAACGGACGGTTAAATCCTAATAACTCACGATATTCTTCAATTTGTTCACGTGGTGCATCAGGTGGTAAGAAGTGTGTTACCGGATCTCCTGATAATCGTATTAAGAAAAACACAGCCGTAAGTGCTAATAAAATAACTAATACGACCTGTAAAAGTCTTTTAATAATATAATCTAGCATGACAAAACCCCCTTTGTTCGGAAAC
>DATGSQ010000031.1:0-7833 GCA_035302425.1 Bacillota bacterium
ATTGAAGCGAGGGAAACATATTTAGAAATATATAAGGCAATTAAAAATGTAGCAACCATAATGACAAATAACAATGGATTAAACCCTAAAATAATACCACCAGATGTCGCAACTGCTTTACCGCCTTTAAATTTTGCAAAAATCGGATATGTATGACCAATAACAGCAAATACACCAATAATTAATGTATAAATATCAACATTAAATAATAACGGAAGGACTGTCGCAATAGTTCCTTTTAAAATATCGGCTAAAACAACAATACTACCTGCCTTAATACCTAGTGTGCGAAAAGCATTTGTCGCTCCTAAGTTACCACTTCCATGTTCGCGTACATCGATATTATACCCAACTTTCCCAACGATAAGTGCTGAAGGTATTGATCCTAATAAATAAGCAATAATTGAAAAAATAACATAAGTCACTTTTCTACCAACTTCCTAATGATATAATAAAATGAATACATTAAGTATACCATATGTAGTCTTATCTATCGTATATATGGTATGATAATTGTACAAGAAGTATTTCTATATAATGCTATTACATAGTAGTTAATTATATTTTATTATATTATATAAAGGTGAGTGATGACAGATGCAAAATCCGAGTAATGATAAAATTAAAGAAATTTTAACGCATGCAAAAACGATTGCTGTCGTCGGTCTTTCAGCGAATGTTGAGAGAACATCATATCAAGTATCAAAAGAAATGCAAAAGCACGGCTACAAAATTATCCCGGTTAATCCAACCGTTGATGAAGTTTTAGGTGAAAAGGCATACGATTCATTACTTGATATTGATGAGCCAATTGATATTATTAATATTTTCCGGCGTCCTGAACATTTACCGGAAATCGCCAAAGCAGCTGCACAAACAGATTGTAAAGTATTTTGGGCACAACAAGGCATTAAAAATGAAGAGGCATACGATTATTTAAATGAACGTGATGTTACGGTTATTATGGATTTATGTATTAAAGTTGCTCATTCCGTCTTAGTTAAATAGTAAAATAAGATAGCAAACGATTGAGAGGGTGGCACATTTGTCATCCTTTCTTATTTGTATAAATAAAAAATAATTGTTATGGTCAACATAACGAATGTTTACAAATAAAAACATATGTTCTATGATGTGATAGACATACCTTTTATTATTCATAGAGAAAGGTCGATTATTAAATGGATAAGCAAATGCAATATACTGATGAATCAATTCATGTACTAGAAGGACTCGATGCTGTAAGAAAACGTCCAGCGATGTACATCGGAAGTACTGATATTCGTGGTTTACACCATTTAGTTTACGAAATAGTTGACAATGCAGTCGATGAAGCATTAGCTGGTTTTGGTGAGAGTATTGAAGTGACCATTCATAATGATGAAAGTATTTCAATTCGTGATTATGGTCGAGGCATTCCAACAGGTATGCATACGACAGGTAAACCGACACCGGAAGTCATTTTTACAATTTTACATGCAGGTGGTAAGTTTGGCCAAGGAGGCTATCAAACGAGTGGTGGACTCCACGGTGTAGGTGCCGCTGTCGTTAATGCTCTGTCTGAATGGTTAGAAGTGACTATTTATCGTGACGGTTACACTTATGTGCAACGTTATGAAAATGGTGGTAAACCTATTCATGAGTTAGAAAAACGGGAAAAAACGAATAAAACAGGAACATATATAAGGTTTAAACCTGATCCTACAGTTTTTTCAACGATTAAATTTGATTATGAAATTATCGTTGAAAGAATGCGAGAAGCAGCTTTTTTGTTAAAGGATTTAACAATCGTCATCACGGATGAAAGAAGTGAGTCAACAGAGACTTTTACATACCCAGATGGAATCGTCTCCTTCGTTAACTATTTAAATGAGGATAAAAAAACATTACATGATATCGTTGCGTTTCAAAATGAGCAAGATGATATTCATGTTGATTTCGCTTTTCAATTTAACGATGGTTATACGGAGCATATGTTATCGTTCGTAAACCATGTGCGGACAATCGATGGTGGAACCCATGAATCCGGGGCCCGCTCAGCAATGACCCGGACGATTAATGATTATGCTCGACGTCATCAATTATTAAAGAAAAATGATAAAAACCTAGAAGGCGCTGATATTCGAGAAGGATTAACAGCTATATTATCAATTCGTGTACCGGAAAAGTATTTGCAATTTGAAGGACAAACGAAAGGGCGTCTAGGCACGAGTGAGGCAAGATCTGCTGTTGATCAAGTCGTTTCGGAAAAGTTAAATTACTTTTTAGAAGAGAATCCCGATGTTGCAAAATTATTAATCGATAAAGCGATTAAATCCTTTGCAGCAAGGGAAGCGGCGAGAAAAGCACGCGAAGAAGCTCGTTCTGGAAAAAAACGACGGAAACGAGATACATTATTAAGTGGAAAGTTAACGCCAGCTCAATCGAGAAACCCGGATAAAAATGAACTTTATCTCGTTGAAGGTGATTCTGCTGGTGGTTCGGCAAAACAAGGAAGAGATCGCACGTTTCAAGCGATCTTACCGTTACGTGGGAAAGTTATTAATACTGAAAGAGCAAAACTTGAAGATATTATGCGCAATGAGGAAATTGCAACGATTATCCATACGATCGGTGCTGGAGTTGGTAGTGATTTCGTTTTAGATGATGTTCAATACGATAAAATTATTATTATGACTGATGCCGATACTGATGGGGCGCATATTCAAGTGTTGTTATTAACATTTTTTTATCGATATATGTTTCCACTTATTAAAGCAGGTAAAGTGTATATCGCATTACCTCCGCTTTTTAAAATTTCTAAAGGTAGGGGTAAAAGTGAACAAGTTATTTATGCTTGGGAAGAACGAGAAATGCAAGATGCGATAAAAACTTTTAAAACAGGCTACACCATTCAACGTTATAAAGGACTTGGAGAAATGAATGCTGATCAACTTTGGGAGACGACGATGGATCCAAAAACGCGAACATTAATTCAAGTGACAATTGAAGATATTGCAAGAGCCGAAAGACGTGTGACGACGTTAATGGGTGATAAAGTTGCCCCAAGACGTGAATGGATTGAAAGAAATGTTGAATTTAGTTTAGAAGAAGACGATGGAATTATTGAGCATCGTCGTTTGCAAACGTAGTGAGGAGGTATTTCTTTGACAGAAGTTGAAAATCTTTTATCACTGCCTCTTGAAGATGTGATCGGTGATCGCTTTGGCAGATATAGTAAATATATTATTCAAGAAAGAGCCCTACCCGATGTGCGCGATGGGCTTAAACCAGTACAAAGACGCATATTATATGCGATGAATGAAGATGGTAATACTTATGATAAAAACTTTCGTAAAGCAGCACGAACCGTTGGAACGGTTATCGGAAATTACCATCCACATGGTGATACATCAGTTTATGATGCGATGGTACGTTTAAGTCAAGATTGGAAAATGCGCAATATTTTAATCGAAATGCATGGGAATAATGGAAGTATTGATGGAGATCCTGCGGCAGCGATGCGTTATACAGAAACGAAATTATCAAAAATTGCTTCAGAACTTGTACGTAACATCGAAAAAGATACGGTCGATTTTGTGCCAAACTTTGACGATACGAATGAAGAACCAGTCGTTTTTCCGGCGAAATTTCCTAATTTACTCGTCAATGGTTCAACAGGTATATCTGCAGGTTATGCAACAGATATTCCACCACATAATTTGGAAGAAGTCATTGATGCTGTTATTAAAAAAATTGATAAACCAACCGTAACTGTAGCGGAATTGATGAAAATTATTAAAGGTCCGGATTTTCCAACGGGCGGGATCGTTCAAGGTACTGATGGGATTAAAAAAGCATTTAAAACAGGTCGTGGGCGAATAATTATTCGTGGACGGGCAACGATTGAAAAAATGCGTGGCAACCGCGAAAAAATCGTTATCGATGAAATTCCTTACGATGTTAATAAAGCAAACTTAGTACGAAAAATCGATGAACTTGCTTTTGATCGTAAAGTTGAAGGGATTGCAGAAGTTAGGGATGAAACAGATCGTACAGGTCTGCGCATTGTTATTGAGCTGCGTAAAGATGCTCATAGTGAAGGTGTTTTAAACTATTTATATAAACATACAGATTTACAAGTATCGTACAATTACAATATGGTTGCCATTCAAGATAAAACACCAAAGTTACTTTCCCTTCCAAAGATACTTGAAGCTTATATCGAACACCAAAAAGAAGTTGTTACAAGGCAAACAACCTTCGATTTAAATAAAGCGCAAGAACGAGCTCATATCGTCGCAGGGCTTATTAAAGCGATTAGTGTTTTAGATGAACTCATCCAAACGATTCGACAATCAAAAAATAAACAAGATGCGAAAAATCGTATCATTGAGCAATTTGACTTTACTGAACGACAAGCTGAAGCAATTGTAACATTACAATTGTATCGGTTGACGAATACAGATGTGACTGCTTTAGAAAAAGAAGCAAAAGAGCTTGAGACAACAATTACACAGTTAGAAGCTATTTTGGCAAGTGAGAACAAGCTGTTACAAACGATTAAACAAGATTTACGACGTGTAAAAGAAACGTATCATACAAAACGATTAACGACGATTGAGCAAGAAATTGAAACAATTGAAGTCGATATCGAAGCGATGGTTGCTAGTGAGGATGTACTCGTTTCAGTAACAAAAGACGGCTATATTAAACGGACGAGCTTACGTTCTTATACAGCTTCAAATGGTGAAGACTTTCCATTAAAAGATAAAGATTTTATCGTTCGTTTATTAGAAATTAATACGACGGACAATATTCTTTTATTTACGAATAAAGGAAGATATATGTCGATTCCTGTCCATGAATTACCAGATATTCGTTGGAAAGATGTCGGACAACATTTGTCACATTTATCAGCGATTAATAATGATGAAACAATTGTTGCTTGTATACCTATTCGCGAATTAAATAAAGATCATTATCTCGTTTTCTTTACAAAAAATGGTTTAGTGAAACGAAGTGAACTATCTTTATATGATGCCAAACGTTTTACCCGTCCGCTTATCGCTCTTAATTTAAGAGAAGGCGATGAATTAATTAATGTTGAATTATCCGATGGAAAAAATAATATTTTTGTCGTAACGAATACTGGTTATAGTTTGTTGTATAAAGAAGAGGAAGTAAATCCCGTCGGCCAGCGTGCAACAGGAGTTATTGCTATTCAATTAAAAGATGATGAACATGTTGCAAGTGGTTTTATTATTCAACCGAACAATAATCAATCGCTCGTTTTAATGACACAGCGCGGGGCTTGTAAACGAATGGCATTAAACGATCTCGAATTATCTAAGCGGGCTAATCGTGGTCAATTAATTTTGCGCGAGCTAAAAGGAAAACCACATCGAATAGTGAATGTTTATTTGACCGATGATGAAGATGCATTCGTTTTACGAACAAAGGAAAATTACTCAGAAAAAATTTATCCATTAAATTTACCAATAAGTGACCGGTTAAGTAATGGATCATTTATTATTGATGAAGATGAACATGGTCAAGTGATCACAACTTGGCGATTAGCACCTTATGAACGACCGTTTTCTGAAGAAGAATAAAAATAGACGGATACTTTATAAGACAGTTTATAAAGTATCCGTACATATTTTGTTTAAGCTTTATTGAAAATATGTTTTATGGTAAAGTGTAAATGGCTCTTCATTTTATAATTGAAGGGGTGATTGACTCGAATATACGTGAAAGAATTATTCAAAGTGCAATTGTTTTATTCGAAAAACACGGTTTTCATGGTGTAAGTGTTAATGAAATCATTGAAAATGCTCATACATCAAAGGGTGGATTTTATCACCACTTTTCTTCTAAAGATGAACTTCTTTACATCATGCATGATATGTTTATTTCCTATGTGTTGGACAAATCAGCAAACGTTATTCAAACGTATAGATCACCAACCGAAAAGTTAATCGCCATTTTAGCGGAGTTTATAAAAGTATTTGATCTTTATAAACCACATATTACAGTTTTTTATCAAGAGAGTGTTTATTTAAAAGGACCCTATGAGCAGCAAATTAAACTAAAAAGAAAACAATTTAAACAAATTATTTCTGATATTATTGTAGAAGGTATAAAATGTCGTGAATTTCGTCCATCCCTCGATGTACATATAACGACAATGGCGATATTAGGAATTGTCAATTGGACATACAGATGGTATAACCGCGATGGTGAGAAATCGATTGAAGAAATAAGTCGGTTATTTATTGACTTCATCTTAGAAGCAGTTTTATGTGAAAAAGAACTTAGGCGTGATTTAAATAAGACGCTTATTCAATTAACAAACAGACCAACTAGTCGGTCTTAAGAAGGGAAGGAATTTGATGAATTTTGAATTGACAAATGAACAAAAAATGATTCGTGATATGGTTCGTGATTTTGCTAATACAGTTATAAAACCACGAGCTATTGAAATCGATAAAACAGGAGAATTTCCGATCGATATTTTTGAACAAATGGGGGAACTTGGTTTACTCGGGCTGCCATTTTCAAAAGAGTATGGTGGCTCTGATGGTGATACAATTTCTTACGCTTTAGCCGTTGAAGAAATTAGTAAAGTATGTGCGAGCACAGGATTAAGCTATGCTGCAGCAGTATCCCTTGGAGCAAGTCCCATTTACGCATTCGGTACGAAAGAACAGAAGGAAAAGTTTCTAAAGCCACTAGCAGAAGGTAAAGCATTAGGTTCCTTCGGGTTAACAGAACCAAACGCTGGCTCAGATGCAGGTGGTACACGGACAACAGCTGTTTTAGAAGGTGATGAATTTATTATTAATGGTGAAAAAAGTTTTATTACGAATGCTAGTTTCGCCAAAACCATTATTATTACAGCTGTAACAGGAAAAGATGAACGTGGAAAAAATATTATTTCGGCAATAATCGTCCCTACTAATGTTGAAGGTGTGAAAATTACGAGCAACTATGACAAAATGGGTATGCGTGGTTCTGACACTGCAGAAGTAGTTTTAGAAGATGTTCGCGTTCCTAAAGAAAATTTATTAGGCGACCCTGAAAAAGGTTTTAAGCAATTTTTATCAACCCTTAATGGTGGACGTATTTCTATTGCTGCTTTAGGTTTAGGTATTGCAGAAGCTTCTTTAGAACGTGCACTCGCTTATGCGAACGAACGAGAACAATTTGGTAAGCCTTTGTCAAACTTTCAAGCGATTCAGTTTAAACTTGCTGATATGGCGATGGAAGCAGAGCTTTCCCGTAATATGATTTATAAAGCAGCTTGGTTAAAGGACAATGATCGACCCTTTGCTAAAGAAGCAGCTTATGCGAAATTGTTCGCAACAGAAACCGCTTTTCGCAGTGCGAATGAAGCTGTTCAAATACACGGTGGATATGGATATATGCGAGAGTATGAGGTTGAACGATTTTTACGAGATGCTAAACTTCTAGAGATCGGTGAAGGAACATCGGAAATTCAACGCCATATTATTGCACGTCATTTAGGTTGTTAAAACGATTGTGAAAGGATGACGGTATGATTAAAAAAATTCTTATTGCTAATCGTGGTGAAATTGCTTCACGTATTATTAGGACATGTAAGCGATTAAATATTCAAACGGTTGCTATTTATTCAGAAGCCGATGAACATTCACCCTACGTTCAAGAAGCGGATGAAAGTTATTTAATCGGTCCACCACCCGTTCAACAAAGTTATTTAAATAGTGATAAAATAATAGAGGTTGCCAAACAAGCAAAGGTTGATGCCATTCATCCTGGGTATGGATTTTTAAGCGAATCAAGTGAATTTGCCAAACGTTGCTACGATGA
>DATGSQ010000032.1:0-20920 GCA_035302425.1 Bacillota bacterium
TAAACCGTAAAAAGCGAAACAATCCACGAAAAGATGTCGTTTCATAAACCTTTGCTCGGTCGTATAGTGCCCGTAAATTCGCTTGTCTCTGTCTTCCCCCGGGCATGCCACCAACGAAATCATAATAGCCCGTTTCACGAAAGATTGACCAAATAAGATCTGATAAAGAGCCTTGCCGAGCTAAAAAACGAAAGTGCTCAAGTTGCGTCAGAAAACTGTTAACAATTTTAACGGTCTCTGATGAATTTTCAGCGACAAACGTTTGTAAAGCGTCATAATATGAGCCATCTTTTTCCGCTAATCGAATTTGAGTCAGTTCATCTTCATTTAATCCGACGATCGGTGAGCGTAAAATAGCTGCTAATGGAATATCTTGATGCGGATTATCAATCACTTTTAATAAACTTAAAACAACTTTTATTTCGATTGCTGCAAAATAACCGGTCTTTAGATCAGCATAAACAGGAATTCCTTGTTGTTTAAATTCATCGACGATGACAGGTGCCCAATTGAGCGAACGAAGCAAAATAACAATATCACGATATTGCACATTACGTTGTTTCTCAGTCTTTTTATCGACAATTTGCATAGGGTTTTTGCCATCTTTGCCGATCCATTCGTTAATTTTTTTCGCATAAGCCCGGGCTTCTATTTGCGCTGTTTGTAAATCTTCATAATCTGCATCATTATCCTGCTCACTTTGTTCAGGGTCTTCATCAATAAGGATAAGTTCCGGTTCAAAATCGGATAATGGTAACGAATCATACATCTTATTTGCATAAACTAATTCCGCTTCTTTATCATAATTAATTTCCCCAACGTGTTCATCTAAAATTTGCCGAAAAATATAGTTCGTTGCTGTTAAGACATGTTCACGACTCCGGAAATTCCGCGCTAATTCAATCCGCTTTGCCGGATGGTCGTCCTTTGCAAACGTATGATATTTTTCAATAAATAATGATGGTTCTGCATGACGGAATCGATAAATGCTTTGTTTCACATCCCCGACCATAAACATATTACCTGGGCCCGTTTGATCGGTTAATAAACTTAATATCGTCTCTTGGACTAAGTTAGTATCTTGATATTCATCAACTAATACTTCCGCAAACGATTGTTTATACTGTTTAGCAATATTCGATGGAACAATATGATTAGGTGTTGATGATTCATCAAGTAATATTTGTAAACTATAATGTTCTAAATCTAAAAAATCAACGAGACTATTTTCACGCTTAACGGCTGCATAACGTTGATCAAATTCTTTTACAAGAATGCTCAATTGTTTAATAATCGGGGCTAATTGTTGCATATCGGCAATATGTCCGGCTAAATTCCGTGTAAATAACGATGATTTTAAATCGTTCCACCGTTTTCGATAACCGTTACGAACATCTTTCACTAATTCTTGTTTATCTTTATTACATTCTACACGCCGACTAGGTAATCGTTTAAACGTACTTTGTTCCATAAACGACTGTAATTCATCCCACGTTTGGCACGCTTTTGCGTCCTTTAGCAGTTGGCGCTCCCCTTCAATAACGTCTATATAGTGATAGGGACCATCACTTTCCGAGGCAATATCGTACGCTAATTGAATATCATGTTCAACAGCTGTTAATTGTGTATGAACATACTGTTTTAAAACGTCTAACCAAACGAGTTCTTTTTCATCCGTATTATGATTAATTTCATAAGTTTTTACTAATTGATCAAGCCATTCATAGGGCCATGGATGTTGTCTTGCAAACGTATATAACTGTAAAATGAGATGTTCAATTTCAACATCACTACGGTCACTCGAAAAACGATCAACAACTGCAAAAAACTGTTCCTGGGCATCCTTTACCGCTCCATACTTTTCTTCAAAAAGCTCATCAATAACGTCTTGTTTTAACAAATCAGCTTCTAAATCATTCGCGATACGAAAAGCTGGGTCAATTTCTAGTAAATATGCATGTTCTCTTATAATTTCCATACAAAAAGAGTGTAAGGTTGATATTGATGCTCGTTGCAATAAAGACAGTTGCTTTTTCAAATGGTGTGAATGTGGTTGTTCTTGTAATGCTTTTTCCAAGGCTAAACCAACACGATTACGCATTTCTTGGGCTGCTGCATTTGTAAATGTCACAACGAGCAATGAATCAATATCGAGTGGATTTTGTTCGTTTAATAGTTTTTGAATAATGCGTTCAACTAATACAGCTGTCTTTCCCGACCCAGCTGCTGCTGAGACGAGAAGATCTTGACCCGATGTATATATCGCTTCTTCTTGTTCCGGTGTCCATTTCATCAATTATCCACCTCTTTTTCAATCAGTTGTAAAACATCATCATCTTTTAACGGTTTTAATTTGTTATAATTGTTATGTTCTAAAATCGGATCAAATTGGCAAACCGCATCAAATGGGCAAAATCTACAAGCGTTCTGTTGTTTAAATTCAAAAGGATTTAACGTAACTTTTCCCGAGACCATCTCAAGACCCGCATTGATCATCAGTTGACGAATATGGGCTTGTAAAAGGGAAAATGTCTGTTCATTCGCGATTTTTGATCGACTATAAAAACCACCACTTTTTTTCAAGCCAACAGGAATAATATCACTGTTTCCTGCTTCCAATGACGTATCCATCGAACGAGCAACTTGTTCATCTGAAATGACCATTCCTTGCATTTGATATTGTTTAAACAACGCTTTTTCCAATTGTTCATCAGATATTTTTTCATTTTCCGAAATCATCGCATGGTGAACGTGAAAATATAAAATACCTGCTGGAGATGCTTGTAAACCTAGCCATTGTTCTGACTGCGTTAAAATAACGTCTAAATAAGTTAACATTTGTAAAGCAAGTCCATAATAAACGTCTAGTAAATTTAAACGTTGCGCACTTGATTTATAGTCGATAATTCGTAAATACAGTTGGTCATTAATTTTAGCCTTATCAACACGGTCAATTCTTCCCCGTAAAAGCAATTCATACCCATTCGGTAAAGGAACACGTAAAGGTGGCAAATGATCCCCTAAACCAAATCCAAGTTCAATACCTACGGGAGTAAATTCACTCACCCGGGCTTGTTCACTCATGACGTATGTCGCCCGTGAAATAATTTCTTGTAATTTTCTTTGAATATATTTATAACGGTTTGAGCTGTGCAAAATTTGATGCTGTAAAACAGGGGCAAGCTGTTGAATTGCCCGCTTCGCATATAAAGCTGCTTCCGCTTTTGTTAAATCGGAGAGAGCTCTTCCTTCTTCATTAACCCATTTCGTAATTTGTTTTAATGCTTCATGAAACAATTGTCCAATATCAGGGGCATCGAGTTTATACGTTCTACGCTCTGATAATTGTAAGCTATACTGTGCAAAATGTTGAAATGAACAACGGTGGTACATTTCTAAACGGGAAACACTCGTCTTTAATTGTTTTGGATAAAGTTGTTCAACTGTTTCCTGTTGTAAATGTGTCGGCACATTTTCATAAAATAAGCTTTGTAAAATTTTATATGTTGTCTCATATTTTTCTTCTTCAGCGATATACCAATTTAAAACGTGCAACCAAATCGGTTCAACATGATAACCGCGCAATTTACGGGCTAATTGAGTCGTTAATGCAGCTCTCGTTTTAAGTGGTGTCGTAATAAAACGGGCAGCTTTTTCTAAATCATCAGGGTCTTGCAATAAAACAGGTTTTTCTAACGTAGGAAATATGTCTTGTAAATGTTTCACTAATTGAGACGGTATTTTCGCTTCGCCTTCTGTATCACTTAACGGATAACTGACCCATAAATAATTAGATGGTGCTGTAAAAGCGAGATACATATAAAACCAATCATCAAGTAATTGTCGCTCGCTACTATCAGCTAACTGTATGCCGTATTTTTCTAAAACTGCCCGTTCATTTTCATTAATAACCCCATCAACAGGTGGCTTCATCGGCCATACACCATCATTAACCCCGAGAAGAAATGCACATTTTACCCCTGTTATTCGTGAGTGGTCAATCGTTCCGACGATCACATGGTCAATTGTCGGTGGGACGTGAGTGAATTGTAAAGATTCAAAACCAGCTTCAAGCGATGTACGAAAAACGTCTAAACTAATCTCATCGTCTCCAGCAATCTCAACCATTTCATCAAGTAATTGGATAACAGCATCCCATACTTGATCTTGTTCCCGACCTTTTTCAATATTTCCTGCTGAATCGTAAGTAGTGCGCCATTTTTCGAGTGTATCAGGAACATTAATCGATTCTAAAAATAAATAAATCGTCTCACAAAATTGTTTGATTGTTTTAGCGGATCGTAACTTTTCATCAAAGGGTTGTATTATTTGGACAACTTGTTGCCGGTAACGATTTATTTTCGTTTCAATATCTTTTTCAACATCAGTTTGGGCGGCTTCATCAAAGCCACGAAAGCGTTGGAACACCCACTTTTCATCCGCTAACCATCTGTTGCGCGAGCGAATACCGTATTCCAAAACGTAATTTTCTAACTCGTCAACCGCATCATCTGTTAATGGAAATTCGTCATCTAATGAAGGAATTAAACCTGTTTTTAAGACACGAAAAATTGCATCGTATTTCCAATCACCGACGACCATTTCAATTAACGACCGGATACATTCAATGAGTGGATGATTTAACATCGTTTTCTTTTCATCAATAAAAATTGGAATATTGTAATCAGTAAATAACGTTTCTAATAAATGATGATAAGTATCCGTTTCACGAATGAAAATAGCCATATCACGGTAACGATAATTTTCTTCACGCACAAGACGAATAATTTCTTGAGCAACTCCTTCAACTTCTGCCCGTGGATGGACTGCTTCAGCTAATGTAATTGGAACATCACCTTCATATGGTGGAGCTGCCTGCACATTAAAATATTTTTCTAAATGGGCAAAGTATGGCCTGTCTTGAAAAGTTTGTTCCATCGGTTGCAAGATAACCGGTTCTTCCAAGGAAATACTATTATTTTCTGCGATATTAACGAATTGTCGATACGTCTCATTCGTCTGGTAAAATAAATCGAGATTAGAAATTTCCGTTTTTGAAAAATGATCACCTGTTAAAGAAACGGTCATTTGTTGCGCTCGTTTCATTAATGCTTCAATTACTTGGAGTTCTTTTGGAGTAAGTCGGTGAAAACCTTCTAAATAAATAATCGCATCGTTAAAAAGTGTCGTTTCCGGGATTTTTTCCGTTAACATTTGTAGTTGATCTTCCGCATCAATGTATGTATGTTGTAACATTTGCGTTAACTTCCCATAAATGTACGATAAATCAGCGAGCTTATGTTGTAAGGCTCGTTCATGAACAGACGGTTTCTCTTTTTGTTCCATCTGTATTAAATACATATTAATCATTTCCGGTGTAATGTTGTACCGTTTAAACTCTGTAATAAGCCGCTCTAATTGCGCGAGAAAACCTTGCTTTTCTAAAGCACTTTGGAAAATTTGCCAGTTTCCTGTTCGCTCATCAATAATTTTCCGCAGCATCGTTTGAATACCTACTGAGCTAATAAACCGCCTCGTTCCCCCACCGGTTTCCTGTAATACACGCCAACCGAGTCGAGAAAAACTCATCACTTGTGCCCGGATACTTCCTTGGACAGCCGGGTCTTTAAACAAATTGTATTCTTGTTGGAATGTCATTTGTTCGGGCACCATATAAAAAATAGGTGGTCCGATCGGTTGTTCGATTAATTGTCGTTTAATCTCTTCTAAAATAAACGTATCTTTCTTTGTTCCAGCTCGGCCAAACAAAAAGCGAAGTCCCATTATTTATCCCCCTCTATTTTTCTGTTCTTTTTTGGATATAGTTTTCTATTTGTTTACCGACAATCCAAAAAAGTACGATACTTACTGCAATGACGATTGTTCGTATTGGATGTTCAGCGAAGGAAAAAATATTTTCTCCGACGTAAGATACAGAAAAAATCATTACCGCTTTTCCTAAAATAACGGCTAAAGCGAACTGTTGCAAACTAATTTTTGACAAGCCTGAAACTACATTAATAACAAAGGAAGGCGAAAAAGGAAAACATAAAAGTAAAAATATTAAACCGAAGCCTCTACGATCAACCCAATGTGTTACTTTTTTCACTTGTTCATTTCCCCGTACTTTTTTTAATAAACGTGTGTTTCCTAAGCGACGGAATATGAAAAAAACTAAAATTGAACCAAGGGTTGTACCGATCCATGAATAAATAAATCCTTTAACTAAACCGAAGGCAGCGATATTAACGAAGACGAAAACGATTAAGGGCAAAAATGGTAAAATTGCCTCAATGAAAGGCAAAGATATACCAATAAAGGGACCTAACCGTTCATAATTATTAAGAGCTTCGACAATATATTCATATAAAAGTTCTTCATCAAAAAACTTTTCCCAATTAATTGCTGCAAATAAATTTGGCATGGTATAGTTCCTTCCCTTATGCCATCACTTTAGTTGACGACATATTTCAAGCAATATGTTTAAAGCTACATGACCATATTTTAAACATTTTCATCTAAATATAAAAGCCCCTTTCCTCACATAATTAATTTTTTTCATGTACATTTTTTTAATTTAAGTATATAATAGAACAAACGTTCTGTCTAGGAGGCAAAATTGTGAGTTATTTAAACGAACATGAATTACAATTAGCTTCTCGGTTTCTTTTTTTATCAATGGCGATTATCGTCATTAATCGGGACATTGAAACGATTAGAAATGGACCTTTTAAAATAAAACGACCGTACATTGAATTATTAGAACAAATGCTTACCCGAGCGACAAAGGAACGGCGGTCACTACGACAGTCGATGAAGAAATTTAATATACAAGTTACTTTGTTACAAAAAGATGACTTGTTTTCAACATTTTTATTCGTCAGCAACAAACGTGAAGAAAAAAGAAATTACTTTAACCCGACGATTAAGAAAAAGGTCGAAAATATCTTTTGGGATCTGCTACGAGCGACAAAGGCGGATAGTGAAAATCAACCTTTGGATCTTTAATCCGCTGTTCAATCAAATACCGCAACTGTGCCGTCCGGTGTAATTGATTCGTAAGCGAATGTTTTGAGACATCAAGGGTATAGCGTCTCCCATTATTAAATATGATTTCCGATTGTTTACTTGATAATTGATAAATTCTTAAAATATGAGAGTGTGAAAGCCAAGAACACGTCAAAGTGGTTGGTGATGCCGTCGGGAAAAAGTAAATGTTATTGTACGGTTCAATTGCAATCGGGAGTTTGTACGTATAGTTGGCAATGACTTCCGTTGCTCTTTGCCGTCCACGAAGATCGGAGCCGAAATACTCACAAGCTACTTCGATAATTTGTAGAGGACTTTTTCGAATGATAATATCTTGATCTTCTTCAATAACTTTTGCATAAACATTACCAAAGTCATCAAATTGCGGAGTAACGAGCATTGTTAATGAGGATAGTTCGTAGTTTTCATATGTGGTTTTCTTTTTCATATATCTAGCATCCTTTCTCTATTTGTTGCAAAGAAAGGGGCTTAAACTTTATTGTAGCAAATATTTATTAAATTTAAAGTAATAACATATATATAATCATACTCACTGAAAAATTGCGGTTTTCGCATGACACCATACGAGAACCGCAATTCTTTTTTAATAAATTAAATCGAGCAACTGATCTTTCGTTATTTTTCCTAAATAATGGGCAACATCGACTGATTCAAGCGCTTTTTCAATCGATTGTCGGTCATGACGAACACCTATTAATGCTTGTTCTAATTCAGCAATATTACCGACACCGAAAAAGTCACCATAAATCGTACAATTTTCGATGATACCTTTCTTAACATCTAAGCGAACATCGAGTAACCCTGAATCAAATTTATGAGAATGTCGCACATTAAATGCTGGCGACTTACCGTAATTCCATTCCCATTTTTTATACCGTTCATTGGAAATCTTATGGACAGCTTCCCAATCCTCATCAGTTAATTCATAACGTGGTACATCTTTCACATCGTCGACATTAAAAATGTATTTTAATATTAACTCTTTAAATTGATCCATCGAAATTTTTTCATCGAGAAATTCGGAGATGTTTGCTACCCGACTACGAATTGATTTAATCCCGTGCGATTTAATTTTCTCTGAACTGACATTTAACGCCGAAACGACATGTTCAATTTCTGAATCAAACATAATCGTTCCATGGCTAAACATACGACCTTGTGTTGCATATTGAGCATTACCGGAAAATTTACGCCCTTCGACTAACAAATCATTACGTCCTTCAAGTTTTGCCGGTACACCAATTTGATTAAGCGCTTCAACGACTGGTTTTGTAAACTTCGCAAAGTTATGGAAACTTTCACCGTCGTCTTTCGTAATAAAACTAAAGTTTAAATTACCTTCATCGTGATAAACTGCTCCCCCGCCGGATAAACGACGAACGACTTTAATATTATTTTCCTCAACATATTTTGTATTAATTTCCTCGATCGTATTTTGGTTGCGACCGATAATAATCGATGGTTCATTAATGTAAAACAATAAATATGTATTATCTTTCCCAAAATTGTTTAAAACATATTCTTCTAACGCTAAATTTACTGTCGGGTCTGTAATTCCTTTGTTATCAATAAACTTCATTGTTTGCCTCCTTGTAAAAGTTGTTCCATTAATATTTTATATAATTTTATCGATCGACGCAAAACATTGTAAACAGTTTATTTTTTCTTCGCCTGCCAGACAAATCCTTCTTCAGCTAAATGAACGGCATTTGTAAAATATTGTTTCGCTTCTGCAACGAGTTGTTCGTGGTCCCCAAAGTGTGGTAAATGACTTAAAAGAAGCTCATCAACATAAGCTTGTTGGGCAATATGTGCCCCTTGAATACTCGTCATATGACCAGCTGCTAGAGCATTTTCTTCTTGATCGGCATAAAAGTTACAATCGGTCACTAACAAATTCGCTCGATTAGCAAAAGAAATCCATTCATCAAAATAAGCAGTATCTGCCGTATAAACGATCGAATGCTCTCCATCGGTGATCCGCATGCCAAAACAAGGAACCGAATGTTTCGTTCGTAAAAATTTAATCGTAAAGGGACCAACCGTTAGATCTTTTTTCGGGTTGTAAATAACACCGGATGTATATTTATGTGACAGCGTATTAAAACTTGCAATATCTTCTACATGTCCGTATATCGGTAAAATTTCCGAATGTCCTTGTAAATATGTTTGCACAAGTTTCGCATGTTGTAAAACTCCAATATCAGCTACATGATCCGTATGGTAATGCGATAAAATAACTGCATCGATATGAGTTACATCAATATATGTTTGTAATTTACTTAAGGCACTACTTCCCATATCAATAACGAGAGCAAAGTTATCTTTTTCTAGCAAATAACAAGAGGTCGCCCCCTTTGCCGCCGGATAACCACCCCAATGGCCAACGACTGTCAATTTCATCCTTCGTGCTCCTTTCTAACGATTGCTCAATATTTACCGAAAGCGAGAAACAGTTCATATTAAGTTTACTATAAATAACTACAATTTTTCCAGCCAACTAACAAAATATTTATTTGTAAGCGTGTACATCTTTTATGATATAATGAACATACATTAAATGACAATTAGTTGAAAGGGGTATTATTTTGAGTATTAGAAAAAAACGTTCTGATGTAGCAGTAGAAGAAACATGGGATTTAGCAGATTTGTTTGCAACAGATGCAGATTGGGAACAAGCACTTACGCAAGTAAATGAAGACGTCAAAAATGTAGCTGCCTACAAAGGCAAATTAACTGAAAACGCAAAAACATTGTTAGAAGCTCTGACAACATACGAGAAATTTCAGGAGCAACTTATTCGTGTTGCAACATATGCAAATTTAAAAGTAAATACTGATGGTAGTGATCCAACTAATCAGGCGAATGCTGCTAAAGTTGCTGCGTCGATAGCTAACATTAGTGCTCAATTATCGTTTATTGAATCGGAACTTTTAGCAACGTCTGAAGCAACGATTGAACAATACTTACAAGAAGAAACTGAATTAGAAACGTATCGCGTTATGTTAGATGACATTTTAACGAAAAAAGCATACACACTATCCCCAGAAACTGAAGAAATACTCGCAGCTTTAAGTGAAGTGCACGATGCACCATATATGATTTATCAACGAAGTAAATCGTCTGATATGGAATTTGAGTCAGTTGTCGATGAAGATGGCAACGAATTACCAATGTCCTTCGCGTTATATGAAGACCGTTATGAATTTGAACCAAATACAAACTTACGCCATAAAGCCTTCGATTCCTTTGTCAAAACGTTAAACAACTATAAGCATACATACGCGGCAGTGTATGCAACGGAAGTGACAAAGCAAGTGACCTTATCCCGCGCTCGTGGTTATGAATCTGTCACAGATATGTTACTTCATCCACAAAAGGTTACCCAAGAAATGTACCATAACCAATTAGATATTATTCAACAAGAACTCGCCCCACATATGCGTAAGTATGCTAAATTAAAACAACAACAGCTCGGCTTAGATGATATGCGCTTTTGTGATTTACAAGTCGCTTTAGACCCAGACTTTGTACCGGAAACGACTTATGAAGAGGCATCTAAAACAATTATGGACGCCCTACAAGTGATGGGACCGGAGTATAGTGAAATTATTAAAAAAGGTTTAACCGAACGTTGGGTTGACCGAGCGGATAATATCGGAAAATCGACAGGTGCCTTTTGTGCCAGTCCTTATGGTGTTCATCCTTATATTTTAATTACGTGGACAAATACGATGCGCGGTGCCTTCGTTTTAGCCCATGAACTTGGCCATGCTGGACATTTTTATTTAGCTGGAAAATATCAATCCCTTGCGAATACACGCCCATCAACCTATTTTGTAGAAGCACCATCAACCTTAAATGAACTATTGCTTGCTGATCATTTAATGGAGCAAACAAAGGATGAACGGATGAAGCGATGGATTATCGACCAACTTCTTGGAACTTATTACCATAACTTTATTACACACCTACTTGAAGGCGAATATCAACGCCGTGTTTATGCGTTAGCTGAAGATGGTGTACCGTTAACAGCGGATGTATTATCCCGGGAAAAGCAAGCAGCCTTACAAAACTTCTGGGGTGATGCCGTTAATATTGACGAAGGGGCAAGCTTAACATGGATGCGCCAACCACATTATTATATGGGACTTTACCCATACACATACTCAGCCGGACTGACCGTGTCAACAGCAGTTGCTAAACGCATTCGCGAAGAAGGCGATGTAGCTGTAAACGATTGGCTTGAAGTATTAAAAGCAGGTGGAACATTAAAGCCGTTAGAACTTATTAAAAAAGCAGGTATTGATATGTCAACACCTGAACCGATTAAAGAAGCCGTTCAATATGTTGGCTCATTAATCGACCAATTAGTCGACAGTTTTAAATAATTTTTAAAAAAGATGTGGGAAACGTTTAAAAAGTTCCCACATCTTTCTTTACCATGATAATATAACTGTTTCAGATCGTTCTCCTTCTCGGCCGGTTAATGGATCAAAAGGAATTATGAAATAGCTCCGCTCATTTATAATTGACACATCTTCTATCTCAAAGGATTGCTCCCCCGTCACTTGGCCAATTTTTTGAATACCGGAATCTTTCTGTTCATAAATATTGTAAACAACCCGTTTATCCGCCGACCCTGACCACGTTAATTTACCTTTGACGAGAGGCCACCAACTATACGTATATTCAGCCTTTACATTCGTAACCTTTGGCAAGTCTATCGGTTCTGGTAAATCTGCAACATCTTTAGGGCGTTGAAATGTTTCCGCTAATGTCAATTGTTGATCAACCTTTGTTAAAATCGCTTTCGTTAACTCCGTCGGTGCACGACTACCTTCAGTTAAATAATGATTTTCATCAGAGTGGTCGTACCCCATCCATAAAGCAGTGACAAATTCAGGCGTAAAACCGACAAACCAAGCATCTTTGTAAAATCCTTGAGCACGCGGATGCTCTGTTGAACCTGTTTTACCCGCTAACGCTTTTTCATACGTTCCTGCCTGTGCCGTTCCTTCCTTCACTGTCGCTTGCATTATTTTAGTTAAATCCCAAGCAACTTGGGAACTAAAGACACGCTGCTTTATTTGTTCATGTTGACTAATAGGTTCACCTTGTCGATCATATATTTTTTCAATCGTATACGGCTTAATCATTACCCCACCATTAGCGATCATTTGATAACTAGTAGCTATTTGCAATGGGGTTAAACCGTCTTTTAACCCACCTAATGCGATTGCTAACCAATCATCTTCAATTGGCAAATCCATTTTCGTTAAATAATCTTTCGCAAAATTTATACCAATTTCATTTAACAACCAAACGGCTGGGGCATTTTTCGAATGAATTAACGCTTCATAAATAGTTGTTTCTCCATCGTAAACATCGTCATAATTTCTCGCAACATAATCATCATATTCAAACGGTTCATCGGGTATAAGAGTAAACGGTTCATAAGACTCTTGCATAAATGCCGGCCCGTAAACAGCTAATGGCTTTAATGTTGAACCTGGTTGGCGTTTAACGGTTACGCGATTTAAATCGCCAAGTTCGTAATCTCTTCCCCCGAGCGCCGCAACGACCTTACCTGTCCCTTGATCAATCATTACAAAGGCCCCTTCAACACCATCACTATTCCCCGGGAAATAGTCATCATCTAAAAATGATTCATAAGCTATTTGTTGAATTGGTTCATTCATATGAACGACGATACGATAACCGCCTCTTTGTAGTTCAGCAAAGGATAATTGATAATCTCTCGCAGCTTCTTTTAACACTAAATCAATATAACTGTTGTTCCAAGGAGATGGTTCCTGTTCTTTCACTTGTAATCCGAGGGTTTTGCCACTTTCCGATAAACTTTCTTCTACAGTTATATAGCCAGCTGTAGCCATTTTTTGTAAAACTGAATGACGTCTTTCCAATGCGCGTTCAGGATGATCGATTGGTGAATATTTCCCCGGGCCATTAATAATTCCCGCTAAAAGTGCCCCTTCAGCAACGGTTAAATGTTTAGCCGATTTAGAAAAATACTTTTCTGCCGCCGCTTCAATACCATAAACTCCGTGACCAAAATAAATAGTATTTAAATATAACTCTAAAATTTCGTCTTTAGAAAATGTGCGCTCAAGATATATAGCTGCCATTGCTTCTTTCGTTTTACGCATCCACGTTTTATCGTGGGATAAAAACAAGTTTTTCGCTAATTGTTGCGTAATCGTACTTGCCCCTTCCGCTTTCGAAAAAGCAACGATATCACGATAAACCGCACGGACGACAGATTTAAAGTCAATTCCCGCATGTTGATAAAAACGTCTATCTTCAATGGCAACAAAGGCTTGGACAACATGTTCAGGAATATGAGAAAACTCAACAGGTTGACGATTTTCTTCATATATTTCCGTAATAATTTCTCCATCAGTCGTTTCAATCGTCGTCGTTGACTTTAAAATTAGTGCTTGTTCATCAACGACAAGCTTTCCCCCAAAAATAATAAAACTGTAGCCGACCAATCCGAGCAAACTAATCATTGCTAGTGGGATGATAAACCATTTAATGATATATTTAATATATAGCTTGTTTTGTGATAATAAGTTTTTCATCGTTGCACCTCTAATTGACTAAACAATTCAGGCTATATTATACGCTAAATGATCGTTAACGAAAAGAATTGCTAGGAAAATTTTGTGACTTTATTTTTATATAATAATTTAAATATAGGTAGGTGGTTAAATATGCGGGCATTTATGACAATTGGGACGTTGAAATTTTTAAAAGCATTTATTGAAAAACATCCGAACATCGACTTTTATTTTATGAATAACATGTATGAAAGTAGTACCCTCGTCTATTATGAACATAAAAGAAAAAAAGTTTTTGCTGCGGGAAAAACGTATGACATTGTTTTTTCTGTAGGAACATTGCAAGAAGAAGGATTTGTCGCCATGGAAACAATTCCTGTGACAAAGGATGGCCAACCATTGTTTGAACAGCAAATTCAAAAACAATTAAACAAGTTTGAAGAAATGTCTAATCTTTTTGCCTTTCGCTTATTAAAATTACGCCGTGGACAAGATTATATATTATTAAGTCAATGGAAGTCACCGGCTTATTATGAAACGTGGCAACAAAAACGTGAAAAAACTATCGTCAAACAACCAGCATACTTCGCATCCCGCCCCTTTACAACACATTATTTAATGGCCAATCTCGACGATGCTGAAAAATAAAAACCACTTCAAATCGAAGTGGTTTTTATCTATTATTTATTGGCAACAAAGGGTGCTAAAAATTCACGAAACACTTCTTCCGGCTGTTCGCCACTAATTCGGTTCGCCTCTTCCCCATTTTCATAGTGAATTAATGTCGGTGTACCTTTAATTCCGTAAGTATCCCAACTATCTCTAAATTCAAGAAGGTTTAATTTCTTCAAGTCAATACCTAGTTCTTCTGCCAGAGGTACGAGAACAGGGGTCGTGTTGCGGCAATACACACATGTTGGACTATAAAAATAGACCGTTACATCTTCCCCATTTGTTAAAAGTTCAGCAAGTGCATCTGGAGTAATTTGATTTTGATAAAGTGGGTCATCGAGTTGGTCAATCGTTTCCTGAGCTAATTCATCTTTTCCATAAGGATTGTCTGCACTTGCAAGCTTTTGTTTGTTTTTATAATCTACGACAAAATATAATGCAGCAAATAAAATGACGACAGCCCCAATGATCATAACCATTTTACTACGCATAAAAACATCTCCTCTACTTTTGTTTCAAAATGAAAATGTGTAATAAACTAATGATTAAAAACGCTAAACCTGCCAAAAATGGAATCGTTATGAACCCAAAATAGTTAACGTATTGCAAATTACACGGGACGATTTGACACATACCCCCAGCGTCTTGTAAGGCAGGTAATTTTTGCAAAAGATAATGGTAAACTGAGATGAAAAAGCCAATCGAACTTAAAATAAGTCCTGATAAAGCTGTTGACATATCTTTTTTAACGATTGCTACACCATAAATGATGACGAGTGGGTACATGAATATACGTTGAACCCAGCATAAATCACAAGGTACATATCCGATCAATTCTGAGTAAAACAAGCTTCCAATCGTTGCAACAAGTGCTTGCGTCCAAATTAACAGCAATAAATTTTCCGTGAACTTACTTTTATTCATACTTCTTTTCCTCTCCATTTATGTGCTTTTCACTATACAAATGATCATACAAAAACACAAAAAAAGAGAGCGTTTATTTACAAAGCTCTCTAAAAAAATAACTATTTTTTAAATATTCATTAGTTGTTTCGAAATAATAGCATGAAGTTGTTTCTTTTCTTCTTCCGTTAGATCGACGAGTGGTAAACGAAGACGACCAACTTGTATATCCTGCATATTCAAAGCAGCTTTAACTGGCGCTGGACTTGGATGGGCAAACAGTTCATTCATAATTGGTAATAATTGTTGATGAATATGAGCTGCCTGTTTAATATTTCCACTTAAATAATGGTTGATCATTTGTTGCATGGGCTCCCCGATGACATGTGAACTAACCGAAACGATACCGTGACCACCAATGGCTAAAACGGGTAATGTTAACTGATCGTCGCCACTATAGACGGTGAACGAATCTGGCGTACGAGAAATAATTTGTGTCATCGCTTGTAAATTACCTGTTGCATCTTTAAGGGAGACAATATTATCAATTTTCGCTAATTCTATAATCGTTTCTATTTCCATATTTATTGCTGAACGACCAGGGATATTGTATAACATTATCGGTAAAGTCGTCGACTGGGCAATTTGTTTAAAATGTTCATATAAACCACGTTGTGATGGCTTATTGTAATACGGTACGACGAGCATAATCCCATCAACACCAATACGTTCAGCTTCCTTTGTCAGTTCAATTGATTCACGTGTATTGTTCGTTCCTGTTCCAGCAATAATTGGTATTTTACCCTTCGCATGATTGACAACTGTTTTATATAAATTAACTTTTTCAGAAAATGTTAATGTCGGGCTTTCCCCTGTTGTTCCTGTAACAATTAGTCCATCAGTGCCATGAGTCATTAAATGATCAACTAGTATCTCCGTACGCCGTTGATCAATCTCACCTTCTTCATTGAAAGGTGTTACCATAGCCGTAATAATACGTCCAAAGTCCATTTTGAAATCACCCTTATTTTTAATATTTTTGGGCTAAAAAAAGCAACAACGGCGGCTACGTTGTTGCTTAAGAAACAATGTTATGTCTCAGCAAGTTAGCCCTCCATATAGATTCCCTATATGACAGCCCTATATCTTTTAAATATAGGTCCAGCTCATGAACTGTTGAGTAATTTCATCAGCTTCGGCAAATTCCCCTTTCGATATGGTTAAATTGGGCTCAACTTCCCTTAACATCATATTTACTCTTGGTTTTTGCACCTCAATACTTACTTATAATAAATCATATTTGATTGAATAACATTATTGTAACACATCTTTTACAGTTTTTAAATAATTATCAACAATTTATTATCTGCTCATAATTTTAATTGATTTATTTTGTTTTCACATAATGTCGTGCTATATAAATAAAACCTATTAAAAGTAAATATCCTAAAACAAAGCCACTTACAATATCAGTCATATAATGCACATTTAAAACGAATCGACTTATTCCAATGAAAAAAATTAATAAACTAAAACTAGTGAGTAGTAGTTGTTTCTTATATCGTTGTTTCACTTTTAAACTTAAAAAATAAGCGAGTAAACCGTAACAGACGAGTGAGATCATTGCATGTCCCGAAGGAAAACTATACCCGTAAGCACTCGCTTCTAACCACACAAGGGGACGTTCTCTTTGAACAATTTCTTTCATAAGCATGTTGATTAAATGAGCTAAAAGTGTTCCACCAGCAAAAATTACGCTCGGAATCATTGAACGAAAAATAATAAAAAAGACAATTGCCATCAAACTGACAAAGGGAATAAGAAATGTTTTCGAACCGAGTTCTGTTACAAATCGAAAAAAGTAAAAAATTGGTTCAGATGAGACGTAATCTCGTAACAATTGCTCAAAAAAATTGTCTAACAATGGCAAATTACCACGGACAATTTGAATGGTCCAATAACTTATAATTAATAAAGCAATAATTAATGGATAAACGATCATTAGTTAATCCCCTTGCAACATCAATAGTCTTAAAACGAACCTTTTTACACTTTTTTTGATTATACACGAATTTGTTCCCATGATATACTAGTATTAATAAATATACGAGGAGGAGATGAGAAATGTTAGAGAAAATTTTCGCTAAAATTGATGAGCTTTATGATGAAACAGTAGACATTCGTCGCTATTTACATCAACATCCTGAATTATCCTTTAAGGAATATGAAACGGCTAAATATATAGCCAACTTTTATGAACAATTAGGCATTCCTTACGAAACAAAGGTTGGTGGCAACGGTGTTGTCGCAACTTTAAAAGGTGGTAAACCGGGAAAGACAGTTGCGCTACGTGCGGATTTTGATGCATTACCGATTCAAGATCAAAAGGATGTTCCTTACAAATCAACTGTTGAAGGTGTTATGCATGCTTGTGGACACGATGGCCATACAGCGACATTGTTAACAATCGCAAAAGCACTTTTACCTCACCAAGAAGAAATTCCCGGTACAGTCGTTTTTCTCCATCAACATGCAGAAGAATTAGCCCCCGGTGGTGCTAAGCCGATGATTGAATCGGGGAAGTTAGATCATATCGATGCGTTTTTCGGTACACACCTTTGGGCAACTGTTCCTCGCGGCATTATTCAAACGAATAAACATGCACTTATGGCGGGTAGTGACCGTTTTGAAATTGAAATTCAAGGTAAAGGCGGCCATGGTGCTGCACCCCATGAAACGAAAGATGCAATCGTCATTGGCACACAGCTTGTACAACAACTTCAACAAATTGTTAGTCGTCGTCTCGATCCTTTAAAAACAGCTGTTGTCACAGTCGGTACATTTCATGCCGGAACAGCCTTTAATATTATTGCTGATTCAGTAAAAATTGGTGGTACTGTCCGATATTTGGAACAAGACGTTCAAGATCAAATTCAAAAGGAAATGGAAATGATCATTAAAGGAACGTGTGAAAGCCACGGAGTTACCTATACGTTTGATTACTTTAAAGGATACCCACCGCTCATCAACCATCCCGCAGATGCTGAACTCATCATGGATTCAGCGAAAACGATTGCCGGTGTTGAAGAAGTTCAAGATATTTTACCAATTATGGGTGGAGAAGACTTCTCCTATTACATTATCGATAAACCAGGTGCTTATTTCTTTACAGGTGCTAAAAAGGAAGGCTACCCACATCATCACCCGATGTTTGATTTTGATGAGAAAGCGATGCCAATTGCCGCTAAAACATTAATTAAAGTTTACTTTGACTATCAAGAAAAACATCGATAAACTTCCATTAAAAAAATCGTTGAAAGAGAAACTTTCGTTATAGTTGCGAATAATTCTTTTTCAACGATTTATTTATTCATATTGAACAATTTTTCGTTTTACATAACCGTTCATAAATAAAAAGACAAATAAACTACCGGCCCCTAAAGCGAGTAAAAAGTAAAGTAGATCTCCAACTGTCCATAAAAAAACGAGTGCAAAGATAAATGTTTTAAAAAACGTTAACTCATACAACAGCCGTAAAAATGACCGTTCTCGGTTTTTAAAAGAGACGGGATAAAGATCAAGCCACATAATCGTCCGGTGATGTCTATACAATGTAATTAACTGAAAACAACTCATATATAAAAATAAAACGATAAAGGCTATTTTCAACCATAAATGGTCAACGAAATAAATCGCTAAACTTCCAATAACGAGTAAACGGACATACATGCCTAAATAATCGCCGCTTCGAATAAAGGTTAACCGATATAAATAATCGAACGTAAAGGATTTCTTAAAGGGAACGAACTGTTGCACAATATAAGCGAACCATTTCCGCTTTTTTAACGGTACGTTTATATCGGGTACATCAGTAAACATATTGGCAAGTCGGTAAAAGGATTGCAAATGACGCTCTTCTAATTCAACGAGTTCACTCCACGGAATACCGACAAACTTTTTTTGTATGTAATACGTGTATAAAAATAAGCCAACTAACAGAAACGTCATAACCGTTGTAAGTACTATTTGTTGTTCAATTAAGAAAATAAAAATTGACACATTTAAAAGAAACCGGACGAAAAGATGAAGTCGATAAAAGTTTACTTGACGTACTTTTAATACCCACCAATTCGCTATTAAATTCCAGCCTTTAACGATGAGTAAAGCGATAATCGTTAATAAATATATTTTTCCTGAACGATTAGCAAACACATGAAAATAAAGTGGACCGAGCACTGCCGCTAATAGAAAAACGACGTAAATTTGGGTTAAAAAGCTGTACGTAAGTGTTCGCCTAAAATATGGGTACAATTGATGTTCCGCAGCGATTAAAAACATTAAATCTGGCTTTTTTAACAACGTACGTACAGGATTGTATGAAGCTATTAACCCAAATAAAAAACCGATTACGATACTCGCTGGAAAATCTTTTGGTAACATCGCTAACCATTCTTGATAAAAAACGGCCATCGCTGAGACGAAGAAAATCATCGCAACAGCAATATGCCCGTTGAATATGTAACGTAAATAACGGCTTAATTGCTTCAAATGATTATTTAGACGTTGTTTAAATAATTTTTCAGCATCAAGCATGACGATCTTCCTTCGTTAACATAATATATAAATCATCTAACGTCGCATTTGGCATATTTAACTGCCCACGCAGTTCAATAAGCGTCCCTTGCGCACGTATTTCCCCTTCGTGTAATATAATAAATCGATCACAATAACGCTCAGCAGTCGCTAAAATGTGTGTAGACATTAACACACCCGAACCGCGCTCTTTCATCTCATCCATTAACTCTAAATACGATTGAATACCTAAAGGATCGAGCCCAACGAACGGCTCATCGACGATATATAAAGGTGGTTCAATTAAAAATGCACACATGATCATCACCTTTTGCCGCATCCCTTTGGAAAAATGAACAGGAAACCAATGCAATTGTTTTTCCATATTAAATTCCTTTAACAACCGTGGTAATCTTTGTTCAAAAGTCTCTTCTGAAACACCATAGGCCATCGCTGTTAATTGTAAATGTTCATATAATGTTAATTCATCGTAGAGAATAGGAACTTCTGGAATATAAGCGATTTGTTTACGATATACCTTTGGATTTTCTGAAAATGTTTGGCCCTTCACATGGATAGAGCCTTCTTTTGCATGCAGTAAACCGATAATATGTTTAATCGTCGTACTTTTGCCCGCACCATTCAATCCGATTAAACCGACAATTTCTTTTTGCTTAACATGAAACGAAATACCGTGCAATACATTTTTATGCGTATATCCCCCAACGAGATTTTTAATTTCTAGCAAAGGCTCCATCGACGACTTCTCCCTTCATCTATACGCTTAAATAATAACATGTTTTAAACCTTTAACCAAAACAAATCGTACAGTCGTTATTTAAAGTATGTGTGAATATATGTTAAAATTATAAATATTACAGTTGATGAATCATATTTTATAAAGGAGAATGAATATGCCCCATAATGATTGTATTTTTTGTAAAATTGTTAATGGTGAAATTCCATCAGCAAAAGTTTATGAAGATGAACATGTTTACGCATTTCTTGACATAAGTCAAGTCTCCAAAGGTCATACATTAATTATCCCAAAAACCCATACCGTTAATCTTTACGATACACCACCGGAAGTTGCTAAAAATTTATTTGCCCGGGTCCCGGAAATTGCAAATGCGATTAAA
>DATGSQ010000033.1:0-29005 GCA_035302425.1 Bacillota bacterium
ACTGTGGTTATTAACAATTCCATCTATGTTTACAAAAAATTGTATATAGAGTCAATTGGTTTACATACTTTAAATAGGGAGCTGAGAAATTAATTAAAGGTTTCATCTAGTTGACAACTTTAGAGGATAGTGCTAATATAAAGCCACAAATTTTCATAATAAACATCTAAACTCTTATAAAGAGCGGTGGAGGGACTGGCCCAAAGAAACCGCGGCAACCTTCAATTTTTAATAATTGAAAAGGTGCTAAATCCTGCAGAGCGTTTGCTTTGATAGATGAGAGAACGATAAGCTATAAAATTTTAGTCTTTTTGTTCTCAGGAGCAAAAGGACTTTTTTAATGGAACAATTTTTAAAAATAAATTTTTATGAAGTGGTTGAGAAAATAATAATCTGTTAGGAGAGATTCCGTTGCCAATTAAAATTCCAAAACAATTACCTGCTCGGGAGTTACTTAGACAAGAAAATATTTTTGTGATGGATGAAGATCGTGCACGTACACAAGATATACGGCCATTAGACATTGCGATATTAAATTTAATGCCAGAGAAAGAAAAGACGGAACTACAATTGTTACGGCTTTTAGGAAATACGCCATTGCAAGTTAACATTACTTTTTTGCATACGGCAACATATGAGTCGAAAAATGTTAGTAAATCACATTTAGATACATTTTATTCGACGTTTGACGATGTGAAACATAAACGTTTCGATGGCATGATTATTACTGGAGCTCCTGTTGAATTAATGCCGTTTGAAGATGTTCATTATTGGAAAGAGTTAACGAAAATAATGGAGTGGACGAAAAGTCATGTGACGAGCGTTTTTCATATTTGCTGGGGAGCACAGGCTGCGTTGTACTATCATTACGGAATTGATAAATATACTTTACCGAAAAAATGTTTTGGGGTGTATCCACATTATTTAACAGATCCGACATTACGTTTAACGCGCGGATTTAATGATCAGTTTTTAGCACCTCATTCACGCTATACATCGGTGTCAATGGAAGAGATCGAAAAAGATTCCCGGTTAAAAATCATCTCATATTCTGATGAAGTTGGTGCGTTTTTAATTAAGTCAAAGGATAGCAAACATATTATGATGACTGGTCATTTAGAATATGATGCGACAACGTTAGCAGACGAATATAATCGCGACATTGAAAAAGGATTAGATATTCAAGTTCCCGATAATTATTTTCCGAATGATGACCCTAAACAAATGCCTTTAAATACGTGGCGGTCACATACACATTTATTGTTTTCTAACTGGTTGAACTATTATGTTTATCAAGAAACACCTTATGAATGGGTTCACCATGATGAAGTAAAAAATTAACATACGTTCGCTGGATTTGTTGGATAAACTTATCCAGCTTTTTTTATGAAAAACTCGCAAACTTTATAAAAAATTTGCGAGTTTTAATACGGTATTTAATAAACATCATAGAGATACCATTTGTTTTTTAATTTTTTTAATTCAACGTATACATCTTCAGTAAGTTTTTCACCGAAGAAAAATGATTCGATGGAAACTAGAGCAGTTACCTCAGCGTACTCATCATCGATGTCGAAATCATAGAACTCATGGATTTCTACTGTTAAATCATTTGGAAGATCTAAAAAGTCTGCAATATCTTCCATATATGGTGATTCGGGATGATATAGTTTCTTTACTGCTTGGTAATCAGCTTGTTCGACAGCTTGCATATACTTTGTCACTGTTTTTTCAATTTGTTTTTCTGGACTAGTAAAAGAATTAGAAGCTAAAATTGCAGTAAAAACTAACGCAGCAATGATAAGACCAATAGTAACAGGGGGGATCTTTCTTTGCTTAGGTGGCTGTGGCATAGACTGTTGTGGCACAGGTTGTTCACTTGGCATAGTAGGCTGTTTACGCATTTCCGGTACAGGATCTTGTTTAGTTGCCTCTGCAGGCTCCTTGCGTTCAGCACCACATTTGCCGCAAAATTTCGCACCACGGTCAAATGGGTGGTCACACTCAGTACATACTTGAGCAAGGCCACAATGAGGGCAAAATGCTAGATTATCAGTTTCATTGTTACAGTTTTCACACAAGTTCGACATAGACGTCAGCTCCTTAATGTTACGTGCACATTTTATTTTACAATATATACAAAACTCTTGCAAAATTTACAAAAAGTTTACAAAAGCAGAAAAATTCATCAATCATTTAAAATGGTTTACCCTTTGTTAGTCGCCCTTCATGTATATATAACACGCGATTTGCTAACCTTTTTGCTTCAGTATAGTCATGAGTAATAATGATTATCGGAATATTCCATTGCTCATAAATGTTCACGAGTTCCTGTTGGGCCCTTACACGGGTTGATTCGTCTAGAGCAGAAAAGGGTTCATCAAGAAGCAATATTTTAGGTTCTGTTGCTAAAGCACGAGCAAGAGCGACACGCTGCTTTTCGCCACCGGAAATGTTTTGGGGGTATTCATTTTTCAAATGAGCAATTCGTAAATCAGTCATTAATTGTTTAGCAAATGTTTCATTTTTCGTTCCATAATATATATTTTTCCAAACGGTCATATGTGGGAATAAAGCATAATCTTGGAATAAATAGCCGATTTGTCGTTTTTGAATCGGTACGTTGACCGTTTTATGCTCAAAAAGTAATTCATCTTCATAACGAATAAACCCTTCATCAGGTGTTGTAATACCGGCAATACAATTTAAAATTGTCGTTTTTCCTGAACCAGATGGTCCAAATAAGACGACAATTTCATCACTCACGGTAAATTCGACATCTAATAAATAGTGTGTTAATTGTTTGTTTATTTTTACAGTAAGCATTTATTTAACCTCACATTAAGCGTACAGTTATTTGCGTTGCTCTGTATATTTTAATAAATGATGTTTGCTCCACCAATTTAACCATAAAATTGCACTGAATCCTAAAGCGATAATGATGATGACCCAAAAAACGGCCGTTTCCATTTGGCCAGATTCAACGGCGAAATAAATGGCTAAAGGAATTGTATCCGTCACTCCGGGAATAAAGCCGGCGATCATTAACGTCGCACCAAATTCACCTAACGCGCGAGCAAAGGTTAACACTAAACCTGAGAGTAAGCCGGGCCAGGCGAGGGGAAAAGAAATCGTCCAAAACACACGCCAGCGTGAAGCTCCAAGGGTTAGTGCGGCATTTTCAACGTTTTGGTCGTATTGTTTAAAAGCAGCTGTTGCACTTTGGTACATAAGTGGAAAGGAGACGACAACAGCGGCGAGAACGACAGCATACCACGTAAAAACGATTTGAAAGTCAAACGTTTGCAAAAGAAATTTTCCAATCGGACCGTTACGACCGAACAAATATAATAATCCAAAGCCAACGACAGTCGGTGGCAAAACGAGCGGCAAAAGAAGAAAGGCTTCAAGAAAACTTTTCCCACGAAAGGAATACCGTGTCGTTAAACGGGCGATAAATAGACCGACAATAAAAACAATTATCGTCGCGATTGCAGCTGTTTTAAATGATAAAAATAAGGGAGAAAAATTAACGTTTTGCATGTACGTAAACTCCTCATTTATTGCTTAATAAATCCGTATGTCTCAAAAATATTTAGGGCAGTTTCACTCGTTAAAAAGGATAGGAAATCTCTAGCATCGTTTTCAACTGCTGTATTGGCTAGCACAGCACCAGGATATGTAATAGAGTCATGTAAATTTGGATCAACAATTGCGAGTATTTCGCTTTGTTCAGAAGTGTGCGCATCACTTTTATAAACAAAACCGTAATCGGCATTGCCTGTTTCTACATATGTCAATACTTGACGGACATCTTTAGCAAAAATGAGCTCATCGTTAAACAAGTCATATAAATTAAGTTCATCTAAAGCTTGTTTCGTATATATTCCTGCTGGTACTGTTTCTGGGTGCCCGATGGCAATTGCCGGTTCGCCTTCGGTTAAGTAATCATCAATTGATAGTCCCCTTTGTTGTGCAGACATTTCCCCAATAAGAACGAGTTCATTCATAGCAACAGTCGTTAACGAATCTTCTAATATAAGCTGTTCTGACTGCAAAGTTTCCATCCATTGTTCGTTAGCTGAAATGAAAATATCGACGGGCGCTCCTTGTTGAATTTGTTGTGATAACGTTCCCGAACCACCAAAGTTGTAAGTAATTTCAACATTGTCATTAGTTTCTTCATATAATGTTTTTAGCTCCATTAAAACATCTGATAAACTAATAGCTGCAGACACCGTTAAATTTACTTGATTTGGATTATTCTCTTCATGAACGCAACTTGTTAAAAAAACTGTTATGATAAATATTGTATAAAGTAAAAGATGTCGTTTAAGCAAAGCTGTCCTCCTCAACTACCCGGGCATTGTTAATTACATGTACGTCTTTAATTATAACGTTACTTTTTTATTAAGTAAAAGAACTAAGACGATGAAAATAATCTTTGCAAAATAGTTAATCCGAGGTGAAAATATGAAAATTGAAAAAGTAGATATTCATTTAATTGATTTGCCCTTAGAAGAGCCTTTCATTATTTCTTATGCGTCATATGATGCTATTCCAGCGATTGTTGTTAAAGTACATACTAATACAGGTATTGTCGGTTATGGAGAAAGTGTGCCTGATGAGCACGTCACAGGTGAGTCAGTACATACTGTTTTTCAAGCATTAAAACATGACTTAATACCAGCTATTTTAGGTGCGGACCCCCGTAATATTCAACTCATCCATGAAAAGATGAACAAAGCCCTCGTATATAATGGAGCAGCTAAGGCAGCTATTGATATTGCTTGTTATGATATTTTAGGGAAGTATAGTAATTTACCAATCTATTCCTTACTCGGTGGTCGAAAAGAAGAACCACTAATGATTCCGAGGGTTTTAAGCATTTTAGAACCGGAAGTTTTAGCAAAACAGGCGAAAGAGGCAATTGAATCCGGTTATCGTGAAATTAAAATGAAGTTAGGAATCGATCATGAAAAAGATATCGCCCGGGTGAAAGCAGTACGGGAAGCGGTTGGACCTGATGTACTCATTCGTGTTGACGTTAATCAAGGATGGGGCAGTGTACAATTGACAAAACAAATGATTAAACGACTTGAACCTTACTATCTTTCATGGGTAGAGCAACCTATCCATTTAATGGATACTGCTTTATTTCGATTAATTAAAGAACAATTGACAATACCCTTAATGGCAGATGAAAGTTTAATTCATCGGGAAGATTTACGAACATTAATCGAACATCGCTCAGTCGATTATATAAATATTAAATTAATGAAAACAGGTGGCATTTATCCAGCCTATCAACTCGCAACACAAGCTGAACTTTTTGGTATTCATTGCCAAATTGGTTCAATGGTCGAATCAAGTATCGCCTCAGCAGCTGGTTTTCATGTTGCTCTTTCTAAGAAAAATATCGTTTCAACAGAAATTTCCGGACCAACTCGTTTTACGATGGATACAGGAGATTTGACATACGATTTACCATATGTACGCATAACAGATAAACCTGGATTAGGGATTAATGTAGATGATGTTGCGATTGATACATTAACACGGGAAAAAGAAACAATTAACAGCCGTCTTGAGTAATTTTAAAAGTAGATAAGAGTATTTGTATCCCTTCCTTTAGTTACGTTTTTCCATTTAAACGTCATGCAAATGATGTAAGACCATTTTTAAATAGTTTTAGTTTTTCGATTAACTGAATGTGGATGTCCTAACGATATCATTTGCTACTATTATTTAAAAGAACGAAGGTTACTTTTTTACTATTTAAGAAGAGGGTGAATCAATTGCAAACCATATATAAAGGACGTTTAAATAACGGAGACGATTTCCATGTTCGTCCCTTAACAATAAAAGATATTTCTAAAATTTTCCGTTTACAAAGTGATGTATACAAAAAGATTACGAACAAAGCTCAACTCGCCCAGCTTACAAAGGATGAATTTGAATATATTTTAACGGGAAAGGGTTTAATGCTTGGGGTTTTTGTTAAAAATGAATTAATCGCGATTCGTGCCTTGCTCGTACCAAAAATTGATGATCCTGAACATTTAGGACTTGATGTTGGACTTTCAAAGGAGCAATTAGCGGAAGTAATTTATCAAGAGATTTCTTTCGTCCACTTAGATTATCAAGGCAATCGACTTCAGCAAACATTAGCGAAGCTTATCATGGAGCAGCTTGAAAAGGAAAACCATAAATATCGTTATGTCTGTTGTACAGTCGCTCCCTTTAATTTACCGAGCTTAATCGATAAATTTAAGCAGGGGATGTATGTCAAAGCTTTAACATTAAAATATGCAGACCAATTACGTTACGTTTTTTTAAAGGACTTGCAAGCACCCTTACCAATTGAATCTGTGAAGGAAAAGCGCGATGTACCTATGGAATTGATCGAACAACAACAACAATTACTCGCTAATGGATGGGTTGGTATGTCGCTGAAAAGGAATGATAATTCATACGTTGTAACTTATGTAAAGTTTTAAATAAGTCACTTTGAAGCGGCTAGATAAAATAGTGACTCAATAGGTGAAAAGGCTCCACAATCGTAGCCGCTTCTTTTAGTCTTCAGCTTCTTCAGTAATTGTTAGGTGACCCTCAGAATTAATAGACAAAACTTCTCCAGTCGTTAAACTAATTTCTAATGGATGAATTTCAGATATTTGTTCAGAAAAATACCACTTGCGACCAGGTGGCACGAGAACGATAAACGTATCTTCTCGTCCTAAAAAGTTAAGGGCATGTGGGTTTACTTCGGTAGAGCGCCAAAGGGGAATACCGATATCTTGAATCATGTCTCCAACTCGTGTCATGTCGTAAGTTGTTATACTTACTTCGCTTATATTTAAAAACGACTCAGGTGAAGGAGCTCCAAATAAATCGCGATAACGCCGGCCAACGAGTTCAATCACATTACCAGCAGGGTCTTCAAAGTAGATTGAATCGGCATCGAAATTACGAAAATATACTTCATTTTGACCACCTTCACGGTTTAAAGGTATTTTATTTTGAATCCATGATTTAATGAGCGAAAATTGATTGCCCGGAATGTTAAAAGCAAAATGATAAAATGCGGCTACATCAGTTTCCTGAAAAGTAAGTTTTGATTCACCAACTTTAACAGTGAAGGATTTCTCCGAACGCTTTACAAGCGGTAGTTCCATAATATTCATATAAAATCGCTGTAATTTTTTTAATTGATTTGTATATAACGTAACAGATTTAAACATCAACTTACCTCCCCCATATAGATTATTATACCATGGAAAATTACTACTCTAGCAACATTTTAATGATAGGTTCAGAAATTATTTCACCTGCTGTTATAGGTGCGGTTTTCCCTGGAAGCCCGAGGGCATGAATCGCCTTTATACCATGTTCTTTAGCCGCTAAAAAATCTGTACCACCTGGAGCGGAAGCAATATCAATAATAACTGTATCTTGATCCATCTGGCGTATAAGATTAGCGGTGAACGTTAAATGAGGTACTGTATTAATGCAAATATTAGTTGTTGTTACAATCTCTGCAAGATTTTTAAGAGAAACGGGATTCATACTACGGATTTTTGCCGTTGTTAAATCTGTTTGTTTACGGGCGGCAATGTGAACGTTTGCGCCGACAGCTTGAAATAATTGCGCAGTTGCTTGAGCAACCCGCCCAAAACCAGTAATTAATACTAATTGTCCATGAATCATCCGTTCGGTATGTTGCATCGCTAATTGTAACGTTGCCTCAGCCGTTGGTAAGGCGTTTAAAATAGCTACATGTTCTAATTCATAAAGAACGATAAGTTTTCGATTAATATCCATACATAGTTGACGTAAATGATCGTTAGCAGTACCGGAAAAGATGATGCTATTTTCGGGTATTCGGGCTAACATTTTTTTCGTTAACGTTATTTTATTGGGTGGAAAGTATTGATCGACTGTAAAGGTTTCACTCATCCCATGAACGGGTAAGATAACGGCATTGAGCTTATCAAATGGAATTGTATCTACCGAGCATTTTTCGATGAAACAATTGTTAAAATCTATATTAGTAAATCCCGCTGCAAAAACCTTTGCTCTTTCATTCGCTAGACATTCCATCATATGCACATAACGTTGGTCACCACCGATAACGGCAATTTGTTTCTGTTGTAACATTACTAACTCCTTCCAATAACTAAAATTTAATAGTGCTTAATGTATTTATATAGATTACTTAAATAATATTTTATGTTCATTTCTATTAAGATACCATTTAAAACTGAAAAACTTAAAATATATTACTAATAGTTAACAAACATGTAAATGTGACGAAAAAATTACAAACTCCTTATTGTCTTATAATTGCCACGAATACGTTAATGTTCTGTAACGATTATCATCCATCGCTAACAACATATCATTTATAATTAAATTAGAAACATAAAAACGGTAACTTGTTACTATTACTAAAAAGAGGAGTTGAAGTTGACAATGGACCCGCTCATTATTGCCCGTTTACAATTTGCATCAACGACGATTTTCCATTACTTTTTTGTCCCTGTTTCAATTGGCTTAGCATTAATTATTGCGATTATGCAAACATTGTATTATTTCAAGGGCGATAAAATGTACAAACGTATGACAAAGTTTTGGGGAACACTCTTTCTCATTAACTTTGCGGTCGGTGTTGTCACGGGAATATTACAAGAGTTTCAGTTTGGGATGAATTGGTCAACATATTCACGGTTTGTTGGTGATGTATTCGGTCCGTCTCTAGCAATTGAAGGGTTGCTAGCATTTTTTATGGAGTCAACTTTTATCGGTGTGTGGGTGTTCGGTTGGAATCGTCTTTCTAAGCGAGTTCATTTACTATCAATTTGGCTCGTTTCATTAGGGACGATTTTATCAGCTTTATGGATCTTATCAGCAAACTCCTTTATGCAAAACCCTGTCGGTTATGAATTCGCGGCGGATGGTCGTGCACAAATGATGAGTTTTATGGAAATTTTAACAAATCCGCATTTATTTGCACAGTTTCCCCATGTCGTTTTAACGTCATTTACAACAGGGGCATTTCTCGTTGCCGGGATAAGTGCGTGGAAACTTTTACGTAAACATCATATAGAGATGTTTCGTCGTTCGTTTCGCATAGCGATTACTGTCGGTGCGATTGCTTCCTTTGTAACGTTATTTACAGGTCATTGGCAAGCACAATATCTCGTCCAATCGCAACCGATGAAAATGGCTGCCGCTGAAGCCCTTTGGGAAAATAGTGGAGATCCAGCGCCGTTTACCGTCGTTGCTTCGATTAATACAGATGAACAGAAAAACAACTTTGAACTTCAAGTACCTTATTTGCTCAGTTATTTATCGTTTAGTAAATTTTCCGGTTCCCTTGAAGGTATGAATGATCTTCAAGCAGAGTATGAAGCAAAGTATGGTCCTGGCAATTATATCCCGCCAGTGAAAACATTGTTTTGGACGTTTAGAATTATGACCGGATCTGGTGGTTTAATGTTACTGTTCGGCCTATATGGAATGTACGCTACATGGCGTAAAAAAGTACCGAAAAATAATTTCTATATGAGGATTATGCCCTATGTTATTGCATTACCGTTTGTTGCTAATACGTGTGGTTGGCTAATTACTGAATTAGGACGACAACCTTGGGTCGTATTCGGTTTAATGAAAACAGAAGACGCTGTTTCTCCAACGGTCACAGCAAATGAAGTGTTGTTTTCATTTATCGCCTTTACATTGCTTTACACAATATTAGCGATCGTTACGATTTATTTATTCGTACGTCATATAAAGAAAAAAGATCACGATACTGATGAACGACAAGTACAAACAGATCCTTTCGCAAAGAAGGAGGCGATTGAAGTTGGGCCTTAATGAGTTATGGTTTATTTTAATTGCCGTATTATTCGTCGGTTTTTTCGTTTTAGAAGGATTTGATTTCGGTGTTGGAATTGTTTCACGATTTTTAGGGAAAACTGATCAGGAAAAACGGGTGTATATAAATACGATTGGTCCCTTTTGGGATGCTAATGAAGTGTGGCTTATTACAGCCGGTGGAGCAATGTTTGCAGCCTTTCCACATTGGTATGCGACGATGTTTAGCGGTTTTTATATCCCCCTCGTCTTCATGCTTTTAGCCCTTATTTTACGCGGGGTATCGTTCGAGTTTCGTGGAAAAGTTGAAAGGCAATCGTGGCGCAATACGTGGGACTGGGCGCTCTTTATTGGCAGTTTTTTACCACCGATTTTATGGGGTGTCGTATTAGCAAACTTTATGTACGGCATGCCAATTGATGCTGAAAAAGAGATGGTCGGTGGCTTTTTACAGTTTCTTCACCCCTTCGCTTTACTCGGCGGTGTGATGTTTTTACTACTCGTCATAACACACGGTCTACAATTTATTACGATTCGTACGACAGATGAGTTACGCGAACGAGCTCGCAGTCTCGGGCAAAAAATAACTCCAATAACGATTATCGTTTTACTCGCCTTTATCGTTATTGGCTACTATGTCTCAGATGTCTTTACGTACCACGGTAATGGTTGGCTCCTTTTACCAGCCCTTGCTTGGATTGCATTAATTGTTGCAAACATGTTAAATGCTCGCGGACAAGATGGTCGGGCCTTTACATTAACGACTGCTTCAATCGTATGTTTAACGGCGAGCATTTTTATTGGGATGTTTCCACGAGTGATGATTAGTTCGCTATCTGATTCAAACAGTTTAACGATTTATAATGCAGCATCGGGTGCCTACACCTTAAAGTTAATGACATACTTTTCCTTAACGTTGTTACCCTTCGTTTTAGGGTATACGATTTGGAGTTATTACGTCTTTCGCAAACGAGTTCAAAAAACAGATGAGTTGGAATACTAATGAAGGAAAAACGTGCTAAAGGGCTCCCGATGTATCCGGGAGCCTTCAAAACATATACAATATTAAGTTTGCTTATTTTAGGAGAAGCGGTTTTCGTCATTGCCCAAGCTTTTTATTTAGCTCGGGCGATAACCTTCTTATTTCAGGGCCAATTATTAAGTGAAGTTACAGTTGACATTGGCTTATTTTTCGTTGCTTTCATTCTTCGCTATTTAATAACACATGTTGAACAAATAGTAGCTGAAAAGTACGCAAGTGAAACAGCCAAAAACTTACGTGATCGTATCATTAAAAGTTATTTTTTTGGCGATATTCATTTAAGACAACGACTTGGTACGGGTCATTTAGTAACATTAGCCGTTGAAGGCATTGATCATTTAAAACAATACGTTGAAATGATTGGGATTCGGATGATCAAAACGATGATTGTACCAATTTTAATCGTCTTATTCGTTTTTTATTATGATCCTATGTCCGCCGTCATTTTAGTTGTAACCGTACCTATCGTAATTCTTTTTATGATTTTACTCGGGATGGCAGCTGAAAAAATGGCTGACAAACAATATGATACGTACACACGGTTGTCAAACCATTTTATCGATTCTTTAAAAGGATTAGAAACATTAATGTATCTTGGAAAAAGTAAGTCACATGCGGAAAGTATTTCTTTTGTTAGTGATGAATATCGTCAAGCAACGATGCGCACATTGCGGGTCGCCTTTTTATCGACCTTTGCCCTTGACTTTTTTACAAGCTTATCAATCGCTTTCGTCGCTGTCGGATTAGGCTTTCGCTTAATTGACGGGGCAATTGCTCTATTACCTGCTTTGACGATATTAATTTTAGCCCCTGAATATTTTGCCCCGATTAAACAAGTTGGTAAAGATTATCACGCAACATTAGATGGACAAATAGCGATGCACGATATAAATAAGTTGCTCTTTCTTGAAAAAAATGCAGGGAAACAAGGTTCGAACTTAGAGAAAGTAAAGTCAATTCAATTGAAAAATGTTCAAGTGAAAGCTGAAGAGCAAACTTTGTTAAAAAACATATCCTTTACAATTACTGAAAATGACCGTTGGATTGGTATTGTCGGACCAAGTGGGGCAGGGAAGTCGACACTTATTAATTTATTATCAGGTCGTATACAACATCATTCAGGAACGATCCGAATAAATGGTGAAAAGATTTCCACATTACAACAAGATAGTTGGTATGAACAAATTGCTTATATTCCACAACATCCATACATTTTCCCATTATCTTTAGCGGACAATATTCGCTTTTATCAACCGCAGGCAACTGATGAAAGTGTTATAAAAATCATTCAGCAAATTGGCTTAGCAAACTTCGTTGAAACATTACCAAAGGGTATTCATGAAAAGGTCGGTGAAGGTGGCCTAACATTAAGTGGGGGACAAGAACAACGAATTGCTCTCGCTCGGGCACTGTTAAGTGAAAAACCGATTATATTATTAGATGAACCAACAGCCCATTTAGATATTGAAACAGAGTATGACATTAAACAATTGATGGTTACTTTGTTTGCTGAAAAATTTGTCTTTATCGCTACTCATCGAATGCATTGGCTACAGCAAATGGATCACATTTTACTCCTTGAAGACGGAGCGATTACTGCCCAGGGAACAGATGATCAATTACTTATTGAACAGGAAAATTATGTATCATTTGTCCGGGGGAAAAGAGGGACGATTTATGCATGAGTGGGTTTTTCCTTATGTTAAGCAAAATAAAGGGCGGGTTTTATTAACGGTTTTCGTCGGGCTACTCGGTATTACATCAGCGGCAATGTTACTATTTATTTCAGGATATTTAATTTCTAAATCTGCTTTACGCCCGGAAAACATTATGATTATTTATGTGCCAATTGTTTCTGTGCGGGCTTTTAGTATTGGTCAAGCTGTGTTCCCTTATTTAGAACGATTGTTTAGTCATAATATTGTATTAACGATTTTAGCAAAGTATCGGCGACGATTATATGACATTTTAGAACCGCAAGCTTTATTTTTACAAAGTCGTTATCAAACGGGAGATTTGCTCAGTGTTTTATCCGATGATATTGAACGGTTACAAGACTTTTATATACGAACATTATTTCCTAGTTTAATCGGTCTTGTCGTTTATACAGTTTTTATCATTGTTATTGGGTCATTTAATTTATTGTTTATGTTACTCATCGGGACAATGTTAGGAATAATTGTCTTTTTAATGCCACTTTTATCGTATTATATGATGCGTAAACGTCATCAAACGATGAAAGAAGCAAAGGGGAAGTTGTATCGCCGCATAACTGATGCGATGTTTGGGCAACTCGATTGGCTCGTTAGTGGTCGAACGGATGAAATTGTTACAGAAGTTGCCAAAACAAACGAGCAATATATTCAAGTAGAACGAAACATTAATCAATGGCACCATATAAGAGACGCTTTTTTACGTCTCGTTTCTTCGCTCGTTATTATTGCGATAATGATTTGGGCGAGCTTACAAGTCGGTCAAGATGCCTTTTCGCCAACCGTTATTGCTGCGTTCGTTTTAATGACCTTTTCGATTGTTGATGCATTATTACCAATGAGTGATGCTGTCGAAGAAGTGCCTATTTATCAAGATGCTCTTAAACGTATGAATGAGCTACAAAATGCTGAACAACCGGAACAATTAGATGGCTCAATACATGCATTGGAACACCCACAAATCGATGTGAAAAATGTTTCTTACCGGTATGCTGAAGGACAGCCGAAAATTATTAACCAATTATCGTTAACGATTCAGCCGGGTGAAAAAATTGCTATTCTCGGAAAAAGCGGAGCGGGTAAATCAACGTTACTAAAACTATTAGCAGGAGTTATTTTACCTGATAAAGGCGACATTGTTATTGCAGATCAAACAATGCACAAAAGTTATTTAGCAAAAGCTGTATCTGTTTTAAATCAAAAGCCCCATTTATTTCATACGACGATTGCCAATAATGTACGAATTGGTCGGCAATCAGCTACAGATGAGGAAGTTGTTGCCGCCTTAGAAAAAGCACAAATGATGGAATTAATTAATAAATTACCTGATGGCATTCATACACAAATGGAAGAAATGGGAAAGCGTTTTTCCGGCGGAGAAAGACAGCGCATCGCTTTTGCCCGGATTTTATTACAAGATACACCAATTTTATTGATGGATGAACCGACAACAGGGCTTGATGCGCATACCGAAAGAGATTTGATTGAAACGATTTTACAAGCAGCAAGTCATAAAACGATTATTTGGGTAACCCACCGGCTAGCAGGTGCGCGTTTAATGGATGATATTATCTTTTTACGGGATGGGAAAATTAACTTTCGTGGATCCCATGAAAAGCTTTATAAGATGAATGATTATTATCGGACATTGTATGAAATGGATCGTGGCTATTAAAATAGACTGAAGATAGCTTTTTGACAAGTTAAGCCTATCTTCAGTCTTTATTGTTTTATATATCAAACCCACGACTACGAATAAATTCATGCATATGTTCACGACGGGGATTTTTAAGAAACTCGGCCATCGTTTTCGTCCAATTTGTTTCTTTGTTATTCGTTAATCGTTTTTTATAATATGTTTCCATTGTCTCATCGTATGTATTTAAAATATGAGAATATTTTTTTGCATCATAACTGTTTTCATGCAAAATCGCATCAACGGGTAAGCGTGGTTTTACTTGTTGCTCTTCAGCAGGTACACCAACTGTCATACCAAAAAGCGGGAATACTTGATCAGGTAAATTGACAAGCTCGCTTATTTCCTTTGGATTGTTCCGAGCGCCACCAATATAACATATTCCATAGCCCCGGGATTCAGCAGCAACGACAAAGTTTTGGGCAAATAGGGCAGTATCGACGGTCGTAACGATAAAATTTTCAAGATTATGATCAGCCAATGTTACGTCGTGTTTGAAACACGCTTGTTTTAGGCGGTTAAAATCTGCACAAAATAGCAAAACGACAGGTGCTGATAATATTTGTCGTTTGTTATTCGTTAAAGAGGCGAGCTTGTTAATTTTTTCTTGATCTGTGATGTGAATGACCGAATATGCTTGAGCAAAATTAGAGCTTGCAGCATGTTGTGCGGCATGAATCATCTCTCTTAGTTCGTCATCAGCAATTGGTGTAGGTTCATAATCACGTATTGTCGTATGACTTTGTAATAATTGTAGAACATTATTTTCCATGTGAAGACCTCCTCATTGTAGCATGTCTATTACGTATAATGATAAGTTACTTTTCATAGATTCGTCTACTGAATTGATTATTAGTAGGACTAATTCAAAATATAACAACAATATATTTTTAACAAAACATCTTTTCGTTTAATATATAATTAAGTTTAATCATTTGAGGTGTATTAGTTTGGAGAATAAAGATCGAAGGATTCGGCGAACGTATAAATTTCTGAAGGAAGCATTAATTCAATTGCTGCAAGAATATGAAATAAACAATATTACAATTAAATTGCTTTGCAAGAAAGCTAAAGTGACGCGACAAACGTTTTATTTACATTTTGAAAACTTGGAACAATTTATATCCTTTGTATCGGAACGAATGTTAAATGACTTGCGGCAAGAAGTCCATATTTTTCATGAAGAATATAAAAAGGATTTTTTAGAATTGACAAACCATCAAAGTATTGTTCGGATATTTGATCATATTTTGCATCATAAAGTATTTTATGAAGCTTTTTTAGCTACAAATCCGTCAACCCCTTTTGCTCGTGGATTTAAAATGGAAATTAGGCATTTCGTAACTAAAGGATTATCATTTGTTGCTCCTGATGATCGTCAATTGTTAGTCGACAGACAACTTGTCATCCAATATACGACGGCGGGATTTTTTGAATCAATCATATGGTGGATTGAAAATAATTATGAACGTTCAATTGATGAGATGGCTGCAATGTTACTCGATTTAGCAACGAGAGGTCCTTATTTAGTAAATAAAAATTCCCCTTAAAAAAGGGGAATTTATAACTATTATAATGCTGTCCAACCACCGTCAATGACAAGTTCCGCACCAGTCATAAAACGTGATTCATCTGAAGCTAAAAATAAAATTCCGTAAGCAACATCTTCAGGCTTTCCGAAGTAAGGCAGTTGTGTAAATGCTGAAAAATATTCTTTAGCCCCTTCCATGGATGGAGCAGTCATTGGGGTTTCAATAATTCCCGGGTGAACAGAATTAACGCGGACCAAATCCTTTGCATATTCAACGGCAGCAGATTTTGTTAACGCTCGAAGCGCTCCCTTAGCAGCTGTATATGGGCTTGTACCAGCCATACCAACGATTCCACCAATCGATGAGATGTTTATAACTGAACCACCGCCAGACTTTTGCATTTCCGGAATTGTGTATTTCATTCCAATGACACAACCATTTAGAAGAATGTCTGAAATTTTGTTCCACTCGTCCATTTCCATATTAGCGATTGTTTTATCAGTGGAAACTCCCGCATTGTTAACTAAAACATCAATTTGACCATATGTTTCCTTTGCCTTAGTAATAACGTTTTTCCAATCTTCCTCAGATGTTACATCAAGTTTTAACGCTAAAACGGCTCCTTGTTCCTTCTCAATTTCCTGTGCAAGATTATTTAAAGCATCCGTTTGAATATCTGTTGCGACGACTTTAGCCCCTTCCTTAGCAAACATTTTCGCCGTAACTGCTCCCATACCACTTGCAGCTCCAGTAATAATTGCAACCTTATCTTGTAAACGTCCCATATGTGAGGCCTCCTTATAACGTATACACTAATTATAAACCTGACTGTTTGAATTGTAAAATAATTTACACTGTGTAAATTAAGTTTGTGAACATATTAAATAAACTGTTCTGCTATGAGACGGTATGATTGTCTTACCGCTTGTTTGTCATGGACAATTGTTATGATCATAAGTTCATCAGCATTGTAGACATGTTGAATGGCTTGAAGTTTTTCTTTAACTGTTTTAGGGCTACCAATAACTATTGTTTCTCTTTTTTCTTGAATCATAGCTAAATCATCTTCTGTATATTGGTAAGCCTTCGCAGCATTCATCGTCGGAATAAACTTTTTGTTAGTTTGTACATTTTGCAAAATTGACCATAAAAAATAACTTTGTGCAAGTTCTTCAGCTAACTCATCTGTTGCTGCACAAATAACATGAACGGCAACAATGACATAAGGTTCATTGTCATTATACTTTTTGTAATTTTCACGGTAATTATTCACAATTTGTGGGCCGTTATAATCGGTCATAAAATGGCCAAAGGCATAGTTCATACGACGTTTGGCAGCTAAAGAAGCACTTTTTTCACTTGTGCCTAACATCCATACGTTTGGTGGGGTAGGTGGAATTGGTGTTGGTTCAATTTTGGAAAAGAAATGGTCTTCTGGGAAGTTATTTCGTAAAAACATTAATAATTCATCGAGTAATTCAGGATATTTCCGCACCTGTTCTAAATAATTGTTTGATAGGGCCATTGACACTTCCGCTGAGCCACCTGGTGCCCGCCCAATTCCTAAGTCGATACGTTCGGGAAATAAAGTTGTTAATAAATTATACGTTTCAGCAACACGAAACGGTTTATAATACGGTAATAAAACAGCTCCGGCTCCGATTTTTATTTTATTCGTTTGTGAGCCAATTACTCCGAGCATGACGTCAGGGTTTGGGCATGCGAGTCCGAATAAATCATGGTGTTCTGCAATCCAATAACGCTCATAACCTAAAGATTCACCTAATTTTGCTAAAGCAATTGAATCGTTTAATGCATCCTGTGCAGACTGTCCGTAAGCAATTGGTGACTGATCTAATATACTTAATTTCATCGTCATTTCCTCCATTGTTTGTATATTAATTAAGTTATCATAAATCAGAGAAAGGATGCTAAATTTTTAGCATTTAATTAAGATAGCAAGAAAAAAATCGCCACCTTTGTGACGATTGAATTTGTTAAGCATTAATTTTTAATTTTTCTCGTTCTTCTTCCGTGAAGACACGTGATCTAGTAAGGAAACGCTTTCCCTCAGGTCCTTCTAAAGAAAACATACCACCGCGGCCATCGACGACATCGATAATGAGCTGAGTATGTTTCCAATATTCATATTGGTCTTTAGCGATATAAAAAGGTGCTCCGCCGATTTCACCTAATAAAACATCAGAGTCACCAACCCGAAATTCATCACGGGGGTAACACATTGGTGAGCTTCCATCACAGCAACCGCCAGATTGATGGAACATAAGCGGACCGTATTTTTCTTCCAATGTTTTCATTAATTCAAGGGTTGCATCTGTCGCCACAACACGTTCAACCATAGGATCACTCCTTTCGTTAATAATAGTATATGCACAAAAAGCATAAAACTCCCACAATATAATTTGCGGGAGTTTTTACGTCATTTAAAATAAGCCTGTTGACTCTTCTGTATAGCTTATGAGTAAGTTTTTCGTCTGCTGATAATGACTGAGCATCATAAGATGAGTTTCTCGACCGATACCTGATTTTTTGTAGCCGCCGAAAGCAGCGTGGGCTGGATACTGGTGATATGTGTTCGTCCATACTCGACCGGCTTGGATGTTACGTCCAAAACGGTATGCACGGTTAATGTTACGTGTCCAAACACCCGCACCAAGTCCATACAGTGTATCGTTTGCAATTTCTAATGCTTCTTCATCGTCCTTAAACGTTGTAACAGCTAAGACTGGACCGAATATTTCTTCTTGGAAAATGCGCATTTTGTTATGACCTTTGAAAATTGTCGGTTCAACGTAATAACCGCCAGCGAGGTCGCCGTCCATTTCTTTCGCATTTCCTCCGATGAGTACTTCAGCACCTTCATCCTTTCCAATTTGTAAATAGGACATAATTTTTTCAAACTGTTCGTTTGATGCTTGTGCTCCCATCATCGTTGAAGGATCAAGGGGATGTCCCATCGTAATTTGTTTCGTACGCTCAAGCGCTCGTTCCATAAACTCATCATAAATATCTTCATGAATTAATGCTCTTGAAGGACACGTACAAACCTCACCTTGGTTTAGCGCAAACATGACGAGACCTTCAACAGCTTTGTCTAAGAAACCATCATCATTATCCATAACATCTTTAAAGAAGATGTTCGGTGACTTTCCACCGAGTTCTAACGTAATCGGAATAATGTTTTCCGATGCATATTGCATAATAAGTCGTCCGGTCGTTGTTTCTCCTGTAAACGCTACTTTTGAAACTCGGCTATTTGATGCAAGTGGCTTTCCAGCTTCTAAACCGAATCCATTGACAACATTTAGTACACCTGGTGGTAAAACATCTTTGATAAGATCAATTAAAACGTGAATAGATGCTGGTGTTTGCTCAGCTGGCTTTAAAACGACACAGTTACCAGCAGCTAATGCCGGAGCAATTTTCCACGTCGCCATCAATATAGGGAAGTTCCACGGAATAATTTGTCCAACAACACCGAGTGGTTCATGAAAATGATACGCAACTGTATCATTATCAATTTGACTAATCGTTCCTTCTTGAGCGCGAATAGCCGATGCAAAATAACGGAAATGATCGACAGCAAGGGGCATATCGGCTGCTAACGTTTCTCGTACTGACTTACCATTATCCCACGTTTCAGCAACAGCTAACATTTCTAGGTTGTCTTCAATTCGATTAGCAATTTCATTTAACATGTTTGCACGTTCCATCACAGATGTTTTTGCCCAATCGTCTTTTGCTTTGTGAGCTGCATCTAATGCTAGTTCCACATCCTCTTTTGTTGAACGGGCAATTTCACAAAATACTTCACCAGTAATTGGTGTTGTATTTTCAAAATACTGTCCGTTCACTGGCGGGACGTATTCGCCACCGATAAAGTTATCGTACCGTTCGGCAAAATTGACAATGGCACCCTCTGTATTTGGTTTTTTGTACACCCATACTCCTCCTTTAAATATTGTAAACGTTTACATTAGTGAACAACCGAGATGTCTAATTACATAATAGCAAAAAACAGTTGTTATTTCAATAATTAGACGATTACATCAATTCATTTAATTCAGTTAGTGAAATTTTTAAGATAGTTGACCGCGTGCATCTACGGGCCACTTGTCAACAATTGTTCCATCTTGCACAACTGTATAATAATCAAACAAATTTGCTACTGTACAAGCGTGATTTGGAATGATCGTTAAGCGTTCGTTAATTTGCAAACTTTCAACACCTAATCCGGTAATGACACCATGTTCTTCGGAAAGTCGCTCAATAACTAGTTGCGGGTATTCAACAATGTAGCCGTGGCCGCTAATACTTTCATTTCCATGGGCACCTTTATCTAAGGCGAGCGTTTTGCTGCCGGCATCAATTATTGCTCGATTGTTTTTAACAGATGCAACAGTAGCAACAACTGATAAAGCACATTGCTCAAGGTTAGCGACATTAAGACTTACTTGAACCATATCATAAAAAACAGCATTACCTGGTCTTATTTCAGTAATTCCGGTAACTTTTCCCGCGTGTTTAAAAGTTGGTGTTGCGCCAATACTTTTATGAGTAATTTTAATATCTACTTGCTCACAACGTTTAGCACTCGTTAAAACAGCATCTGCTTCCTCCCGGGCAATTTGCTCTAACATTTTATTTGATGTTGCTGTATAAGCATGACCAGCATGGGTAAAAATGCCATCAAGTAAAAGTGCATCAAGTTTTGTAATATGTTTTGCTAATTGGACAACCTCATTATTTGGTTCAACACCACAACGATTTAAGCCAGCATTAACCTTTATCCAAACGTTAACGGTTTGCTGGTGATTTTTGAAAAATCTGTTTAGTAATGTTGCTTGCTCCATTGAATCGACGGCGACGATTATTTTTGCGCGGTTCATTAACTGTAAAATTCGTTGTAACTTTTCTTCTGCACTTACTGGAAAAGCGATTAAAATATTATCAATCCCACCATGAACCATCCTTTCGGCTTCTCCAACAGTTGCAACAGTAATACCAATGGCACCTGCTTGTATTTGTCGTTTGGCAATTTCGATACATTTATGTGTTTTGATATGTGGCCGATAATTAATATGATGTTGTTTGGCAAATTTGATGATATCGGTAATGTTTTTATTCATTTGTCCGATATTTAATAGTAGTGCAGGTGTTTGTATTCGTTCTTTTTTATTCATAGGACGTCTCCTTTTTTAAGTATGATGGCTACTCATTTACATAATAAGTTAAATGTTTCTAGTTATGATATGTATAAACTTTTTTTAAAAATATTCATGACATCTCACCTTTAATTGAACAGTATAACTTTTTAAAAATGGAAGCTATTAATAGTCGGGAGTAGTGGTGTCTTGAAAATGCGAAAGTGTCATGAGGAGGGCTTTAAAGAATAAATTGATCAAAATTAGTTTCTAATAGTATAGCACGGAATTATAAAATATTGCTAAATTTGTAATAGACACGCGATAGTTCAAAACATCTTCATGTTATAATTAAAGGCACAATTTCCTAAAAACAACGATTGTATATGATGACAAATGTACTAGTTTTAATTAGAAATTGTCATTTACTTTATCATTAAAAAAATAACACAATCTATTAAAAATAGGTAGAGGTGATTAAGTGAACAAACGTTTTCGATTAAAATTATTTTTTACGATGATTATTTTTGCTATCGTTATTTTATTTTCTGTTGCATTTATCGACTATGTTCGCTTAAAAGAAGAAGCAGTTAAAAATTATGACTTCCAAATAACAAAAACAGAGGAAGAGGTAAAATATGCCCTGCAGACGATCGATAAGGCATATTATTTATTTGATCAAGAAACTGTTTCATTATTAGAAGAGCAAACGAAAGAATTAATGGCTTATTATGAAAAACAGCCACAATTTGATGAATGGGATTTTCAGTTATTAAGTGACGAATACGATGTTGATATTTATATTATTGATGAACATAATGTCGTTACACATAGTAATAAAGTAGATGAGATTGGTTTGGACTTTTCTGAATGTTGTAAAACCCTTGAAAAAATATTAAATGAGCGTCGTGAGTCTGGTGGCTTTTTTGTTGATGCGATGGATGTAGAACAAAGCTCTGGAGAAATTCGCCGTTATAGTTATATGGCAACAGATGATAAAAAGTATATTATTGAACTTGGTTACTCTTTACAAGACGGTACGATTTTTGAACAGTTTAATTTTTTAAGTACCATTGATGATCTTATTGAACGTTTTCCAATGATAAAAGAAATTAATGTTTTAAATCTCGGCGGATTGTCCTTAGGTTCTCTCGATGAAGAATTGCCTAAAGAGCGTAGAGATGCCTTTCAACAAACACGGGAATCAAAAGAGACGACGGAAGTAAAAAGTGAATCTGCACCAATTACCTATCGTTATGTACATTATGCAACACCGTTTGACCCAGGTATTGCCCAAAGTAAAATTTTGGAAATTATTTACGATGAATCGAGTTTCCAAGCGTTGTTAACTAAACATCAGCGAACGTTTGTTGTACAATTTATGATCGTACTTATCGTAACGATTATCATTTCACTATTAATTTCGCGTTGGATGGCTCGCCCAATTTATTTAGCGTTTCACGATAGTATGACACATTTGAAAAATCGAGCAGCATTTGAAGAAATATTGAAGGATATATGTGCAAAAACAACAGGAACAGGCGCTTTACTTATGCTTGATATCGATAATTTCAAATCAGTAAATGATCAACTCGGCCATGATCAAGGTGATCAACTTTTAGTGAAAATTGCTAGGGCCCTTCAAAAGACATTAGGCCCCGATATAGATACTTTTCGGGTCGGTGGGGATGAGTTTGCTGTCGTTATGCATAATACATCAAAGGAAGAAGCAAAGAAAATAGCTCGAGATTTACGGAAAAGTCTTTTACAAATGTTTCAAATGGAAGAGACATTAAAGGATTTAGATCTCGGGGTAAGTATGGGAATTTCATTGACCCAACAACATGGGGAAAATCCAGAAATTTTATATAAAGCAGCTGATTTAGCCCTTTATCGATCAAAATATTCAACCGAAAGTAAAATAAATATATGTACTGAGGAAGTCGTTTAGTTTTTTAAAAATATATTTGATAGGAAATAAAAAAGTTGCGATCATGTCGCAACTTTTTTTATATGATCTGTAAACCAATTTTATCGATCGTCGTTTTTTCTATTGTATAATCAGGCAATTTCTCCCCTAATTTTTGGGCGATTTGTTCACCTTTATTTTGTGGGACGAAAGAAATCATCGTCGGTCCGGAGCCGCTAATAACAGTTCCGTAAGCACCGAGATCTCTCGACAATGTACGAATCTTTTTGTAGTTAGAAATTAATCTTGCCCGATATGGCTCATGTAACAAATCGTTTTCCATCATTTTACCCGCTAAGACATAATTTTCTTGTAACAATGCTGCGATCATTAAATTGCCAACACTGCTTGCCTTGACAGCACGTTTAAAGGGTATTTCAGCTGGTAAAACTTGCCTTGCTTTTTCGGTTTTTAATTCTACATCAGGTATAGCGATAACGAGATCGACATTAAAAGAGTCGATTTTTATAAAATTAATTTCATCTGACTCGGAAATATGCGTCACAATACAGCCACCAAAAATCGAAGGGGCGACATTGTCAGGATGACCTTCAAGTAATGTCGCTTCATGTAATTTTTGTTCATCGTTTAGTTGTAAGGAACAAATTTGATTCGCTAACTCAATGCCAGCAACAACTGCCGCTGCACTACTTCCAAGTCCCCGTGCAAGTGGAATTTCACTCGTCATCGTCACTTTACACGGGCTTAAATTTTTTTCATATTTAGTAGCGATGTGTAAAGCAACTTTATAAATAAAGTGATCTTGTGGATTTGTATATGTTGGTAAGGAATCAGATTGATGTACAAATTCCCACGACTCACTTTGTTCTACATGTAATGTTAAATATCGTTGGACCGCTATGCCAATTGAATCAAAACCGGCTCCCATATTTGCTGAGCTTGCGGGAATTTTTAACGTAAAAGGTTGCATTATTCAATCACACCTTTAATAAAATCTTTGACAGCTTGTTCATCATTTTCCACAGTTGTTGCCGTTATTTGGAATTCATCAAGTACTGTTTGTGGGTCTTTTAGGCCGTTTCCTGTTAAAATAGCAACGACTTTGCTTCCCGCCGGAATGTTGCCAGCTGCAACTTGTTTTATAACACCAGCGATTGAAGCCGATGAACCAGGCTCAGCAAAAACACCTTCCTTTTGAGCAAGTTGACGATAAGCTTTTAAAATTTCTGCATCTGTAACAGAGTCGATCCTTCCGTTTGATTCATCACGGGCATTTTCCGCTAATTTCCAACTTGCCGGTGCACCGATACGAATAGCTGTTGCAACAGTTTCAGGTTCTTGAATCGGTTCACCTTGTGTAATGGCTGCAGCTCCTTCAGCTTCAAAACCGAAAATTTGTGGCAAGCCCGTCTCATGTTTGCCGTCATATTCTTTAAAACCTTTCCAATAAGCACTAATATTTCCAGCGTTACCGACAGGAATTGCTAAAATATCTGGTGCTTGTCCGAGTTGATCACATACTTCATAAGCAGCGGTCTTTTGGCCTTCGATGCGATAAGGATTGACAGAGTTAACGAGGGTAACAGGTTCTGTCTCGCTAATTTGCCGAACCATTTGTAATGCGTCATCAAAGTTCCCATCAATTTCAACGATCTCTGCACCGTACATCATCGCTTGGGCTAATTTACCAAGTGCCACTTTTCCTTTAGGAATAACAATAATTGATTTTATACCAGCTTTTGCTGCATATGCTGCTGCGGCGGCTGATGTATTACCTGTTGAGGCACAGATGACACACTCACTACCTTCTTCAACTGCCTTGGCAACAGCCATGACCATTCCTCGATCTTTAAATGAACCAGTTGGATTAGCCCCTTCAATTTTTGCATAAAGTTCAATGTTTAATTCCTTTGACAAGTGTGATAAATGTACAAGGGGTGTATTTCCCTCTTGAAGTGTTAATGCTGGCGTCTTATCTGTCACCGGTAAAAATGATTTGTAATGAGCGATTAAGCCTGGCCAATTCATTTTAAGCATCCCCCTCGACACGATAATAACTTGCGACATTTTTGACAACATCAGATTCATTTAATTTTTCTAATGCCTTATTAAAGTTTGCTAAAGATGTTTTATGAGTAATGATTACAATTTCCGCAACCTTCGTTTCCTTGCTTGGCTTTTGAATAATTCGTTCAAAGCTTATATTTAATTGTTTAAAAAGTTGGGATATATTTGCAAAAGCACCCGTCTCATCCTTTGCATGTATTCTGACATAAAATTGACTAATCGTATCTTCCTTATCCAATAGTTTTTTATCGTATAGTGGTTCAATGTATTGTTTACCATTAACATTTAAATGTTTATTTTTAATGACTGCAACGATATCAGACATGACAGCTGTTGCGGTTGGTAAACTTCCGGCTCCCGGGCCATAAAACATCGTTTCTCCAACAAATTCACCACTTACATAAACGGCATTATATTCATTTTTTACACTTGCTAGAGGGTGCTCGTTACATAAAAATGTCGGCTGAACACTCACTTCAACAGCATCTTTATTTTTCGTAGCTGTACCGATTAATTTCATCGTATATCCTAATTGTTGCCCATAGGTTAAATCTTCAAGTGGTAATCCTGAGATACCACTAACTGTTACATCATCTAACTCGACATCCATTAAAAAGGCTAATCGAGCTAAGATGACCATTTTTCTCGCAGCATCTAAGCCCTCAACATCTGCTGTTGGGTCCGCTTCAGCAAAGCCTAATTCTTGTGCTTTTTGTAAGGCATCTGTATACGTCCAACTTTCATCATTCATTTTTGTTAAAATATAATTCGTCGTTCCATTAACAATACCTATTATTTTATGAATCCGGTCTGCAGCAAGTCCATCGGAAATACTACGTAATAGTGGGATACCGCCACCGACGCTCGCTTCATAAAATAAATCGCAATTATTTTCCTTTGCAATCCTGTGTAGCTCGGTTCCGTGTAAAGCGATTAAATCTTTATTTGCGGTAACAACGTGTTTCCCCGCTTGTAAAGCTTGTAATATATACTCCCGGGCTTGTTCAACGCCGCCAACTACTTCAACGATGACGTCAATCGTATCATTATTAATAACATCATTAGGATTTGTTGTAAGAACAGTAGATTGGCCAACCATATTTTCATATTTTTCGAGATTACGTACAAGAATGTGGCTCACGTTTATTTCACAATCTAATTGGTGTTGGAGTTTCTCCTGATTATTATCGATAATTTGCTTAACTCCTGAGCCGACAACACCAAAACCTAAAAGACCTACATTAACTTTTTTCCCCAATTATGACACCTCTTATTTGTCCGTTGTGAATGCACACTTGTATTTTTGTAGTAGACATATTATAAACTTGTTCAGCATTGAATAGCAAGTGATTATCTTAAAAAAACGACAAACTAAATTTATTTTTAAATGAGCCTTGAAAAATTGATTCGCTTGTTTAAATAATAAATAACCGGAATCCCTATAGCCATGACGATAAATTCACCGATCGCAGTCGTTAACCATGTGAACAGAAAAGGTAATCCTAAAGCTAATTTCAACATAAAGGCGACAATGTACATATTAAAGGTAAAAATGAGCGTATTAATACCCATTAATACAAGTCTGTTTTTAACGAAATAGCTCACACTTATCGTCATCGTTAAGGAGACGACAGATTGCAGCAGTCCAAGTATTTCAAAGACGCCAAGAGTTGACATTAATAAATTAGCAATAAAAACGCCGGTGATAATTCCCCAAAAGTATTTTCGATTAAAGACAATTAAATGGTTAAACATTTCCGAGACGCGAAATTGGATGTTCGTAAATCCAAAAGGGGCGATAATGGCTGTCACCGCAATGTACAAAGCGGCGAGTACTCCGTTTGTGACTAATGTTCTAATATTCATTTGTATACACTCCTTAGTTTTTTTGCGTGGGATGGTTGCGAACCACGGTGACTAATATTAGTCAACATGTCTTATTGTAACAGGATAAGGATATAGTTGTAAGGAAAATGTTTATATGTAAAGTCCATTCAGGTCGACTTTAATAGTAGAATTATTAATAGGTATTAATCGTTGAAGAGTGAATTATTCAAAGGAGATAAAAGTCGGTAAAAATTTTTATAAAAAATATTTATTATTCATTGAATTATCGTTTTAAAGCATGTTACAATAAAAAATGTTAGAGACGAGTATTTCCACTATACGGATAATGTTTTTAAAGACATTCTTGCATAATTTTAGAAATGGTTGTCAAATTGATTTCTAAATGATAACATTAAAAATAACGTTATTTGTTGGCAATCTTGAAAAAAGAATAGTTTGTTTAAAGGCGGAGTCTGTCACCAAGGGATACGTATGTCTCTTAACGGCAGGCTTTTTTTAATTTAAGGAAATAGCCATACATAATTATTAGGGAAATGAGTAAGTATAAGACTTTGAATGTAAGCGTATTAAAACATACATAATTAGGGGTTGATAATATTGATGATTGCAGGATTAATTATTATACTTATTCTCGTTTTGTTTTTACCATTTACAAAACTTGTTGAAAGAAACTTAGAAGTATTTTTATTTATTATGGGAATTTTATCGATACTCGTGAGCCAAGTACTCGATTGGCCACTTGTAAAAGAGGCATTAATTAGTCCGATTAATATTACGTTGGCGGTACTTATTGCTGGTTTGTTATTCCGCTGGTTCCAAAAGCCAATTGAATCCGGTGTATTATGGATGAGTACTGCAATACCGTATCGTCTCTTTATCGCTTTATTTACAATTGTGCTAGGGTTAATTTCCAGTATTATTACCGCAATAGTTGCGGCGATTATTTTAGTTTCTGTTATTTCTGTTCTAAGAATGGATCGTGAATCAGAAATTCGCTTAGTCATTTTAGCTTGTTATGCGATTGGTTTAGGGGCTGTATTAACACCATTAGGTGAACCGCTCTCAACAATCGTCGTCAGCAAATTAGACGAAAGCTTTTTCTATTTATTTAATTTAGTCGGTATTTACATCATTCCTGGAGTTGTTATTTTCGGGATTATTACAGCGTTATTAATTAAACCACGCGACCCAAAGGTTTTAGAACAAGAAGTCGAATCAGAATCAGATGTTGAATCGTATGGTGAAATTTTCATTCGTAGCTTTAAAATTTACTTATTCGTTATGGCGTTAACGTTTCTAGGTGCTGGTTTCCAACCGTTTATTGAACGTTATTTACTCGATTTGCACCCGCTCGTTTTATATTGGATTAACATTATTTCAGCTATTTTAGATAATGCGACATTAGCAGCGGCGGAAATTAGTCCAGCGATGAGCGAACCGACGATAAAAGCTATTTTACTCGGTTTAACCGTTAGTGGGGGTATGTTAATTCCTGGAAACATTCCTAACATTATTGCGGCGGGTAAGTTACGTATTACGAGTTTGCAATATGCACGTTTTGCAGTACCCGTCGGCTTAGTGGCAATGATTATTTATTTCGTCATCATTATATTAACGATATAAATGATAAAACTTTATTATTTACCCATAGGGCACGCTCTCTCGATAGGGAGCGTGTTTTAGTTTATAAGCGTACCTTGGCGGGCAATGCCTAATGCTTTAAGTAACGATGCATTCGTTGTAAAGAACGTAAGCATAGGTAGTTAAATTTTGTCAATAGAAAGAAGTTATTTTCTGTTAAATATACGTCTAATGTAAATAGTTTAGTTTGATTGTTAGCTAACTGTTTTTAGTACTTATAACTTTTTCAATCGTTTTAATTAAAGACTGTTTAAATGCGACTTTATCATCTGCTGTAAATGGACGTGGTCCTCTCGTTCGTTGACCTGCCCGTCGCATAAGTGCATGTTCATGCCGCGTTTGTAAAAGACGTTCAATATTTTTATTCGTATATAAATAACCCTTTGGATGGATGACGATACATCCTTTACCGAGACAAATAGCCGCAAGTCCGTAATCATGAGTAACGACTAGATCATTTCGTACGACACGCTCGATAATAGCAAAATCGGCA
>DATGSQ010000034.1:0-7402 GCA_035302425.1 Bacillota bacterium
ATTACGTATGATGCATTCAGCCGTCCGTAAATTAACGCGCCGAACACACATTAATACGATCGCTAAAAAACGAGAAATTGCAAAAGCAATTATCGAAGAAGAAAAATATATCGTTTAATTTAAATGACGGAAAAATTAAATAGGCATATGTCATTTTCTGACATATGCCTATTTTTAAATTTACATATAAAATGATGTGTATTAATTTATTCGTTCTTTTTCTGTATATTTGCTATAATAGACTTATAGTTGAAGGTGGTGAGACAACGTGAGTTTAACATTTTACGGCTATCCAAATTGCGGCTCTTGTAAAAAAGCTCAAAAATGGCTTGAAGAAAATAATGTAGACTATCACTTCATACATATTGTTGAAAACACACCGACGAAAGAAGAAATATTAACATTGATGAAACAATCTGATGAAAAACCACGTAGATTTTTTAATACGAGTGGACGTGTCTATCGGGAGTTAAATATGAAGGACAAAGTTCAAGATTTAACAAACGATGAGATGGCGGAATATTTAACATCAGATGGAATGTTAATTAGGCGCCCAATAGTTACTGATGGCCAAAACGTAACGATTGGGTTTAAAGAAGAGCAATTTGCAAAAAATTGGTTATAATTGTATGCTAAAAGTTAGTAATAACTACCTTTAACTTACTAAGCAAAATGATATTCTTTATCGGAGGGTTGTACAATGAATTTACCAGAAGAATTAAAGTATTCAAAAGAGCACGAGTGGGTGAGACAGGAAGGAAACAAAGTTTATATCGGTATTACAGACTTTGCTCAATCTGAACTTGGTGACATCGTTTTTGTTGAGTTACCAGAAGAAGGTGACGAAGTAGAAGCCGATGAATCTTTCGGAAGTGTTGAATCTGTTAAAACAGTTTCCGAGCTTTATTCACCAGTTACAGGTACAGTCGTTGAAGTAAATGAAGAACTAGAAGATAGTCCGGAGTATGTAAATGATTCTCCATACGAAGATGCTTGGATGATTGTTGTTGAGTTATCAGATGAGTCAGAGCTTGATAACTTATTAACAGCTGATGAATATAAAGCATTTGTTGAAGAAGACTAATTAACATTGTCATAAGGCTGATTTATATGATTTTTTTCATATGAGTCAGCCTTATTTAATCTTTATTTATTGGCAAAGGGTGCTGAAAATGGCTGATTATACGGCGGATACGATAATAATTGTTGAAGGAATTACCGATAAACAACTCGTCGAACAAATTATAGCCGAACATGTAACAATTCTTTGTACGTTTGGAACGTTTGATATTGAACGTTTTGATCATATGTTAGAAACATATAATCTTGATCATAAAGAAGTGTTTATACTCGTTGATGAAGATTACGCAGGTATTGAATTGCGCAAACAACTAGCCAATGAATTGCCACATGCGAAGCATATTTATATTAGTGAGGAATATGGTGAAGTTGCACGAACCCCGGCTAATATTCTCGCGACAACATTAGCTAGTCATCATATTGCTGTCAATCCATTTTTTCTCGATCCAAACAACCGCTGAAATTTTAAAAGATAAAAGCAAGCTAGGTGAAACATTGTGCAAGAAATTAATCATCAGTTGTTAAAAAATGATAATCTTTTTTTATACATTCATACGCCATTTTGTGGGACATGTCATCTTGCCCGGTCAATTTTAGAAAAAATAGAATCTGTTCATAATAAGCATATATTTTATGAAATGAATGCGTCGTTTTTCCCACAGTTTATGCAAGATGAGAAAATTGAAAGTGTTCCTTGTTTATATATAAAAATAAATGGAAAAGTTAAAGAAAAAATTTATGCGTTCAAATCAATTGCTAATATATATCGTTATTTATATGAATATAAACCGAGCTTATTTCAATAATTTTAAATTATTGTTATAAAAATTGTATAAGTGGAAATGAACAGATGTATGAACATATTTTGTAACGCATTCACTTTGTCATAACAGGTGAGAATATGTTACTCTTATGGTGCATGATGATTTACTTATTCTCAATGCCGATTCTCAATTGCAAGTAAATAAATAATAATATATAAATGATTATTTAAAGTTCAGTAATGATATTGTATAAAGGTTATCGCATGTTTACTATATCATTTGCTATTGCTTTTAAAATGATTTAAAATTGTAATGAGAATAAATTGAGAATGATTTTAATAAAATCACAGCTCAATAAAATATAGTCAATTTGGAGGTATCAATATGGCAGAAGCAACATTAGAAATTAAAGATCTACATGTTTCAGTAGAAGGTAATGAAATTTTAAAAGGTATTAACCTTACAATAAAGAGCGGAGAGTTCCACGCAGTCATGGGACCAAACGGAACAGGAAAGTCTACACTTGCACAAGTCGTTATGGGTCATCCAAGCTATGAAGTGACAAAGGGTTCTATTCACTATAATGGTGAAGACTTACTTGAAATGGAAGTTGATGAGCGTGCGCGGGCAGGTCTCTTTTTAGCGATGCAATATCCAAGTGAGATCAGTGGCGTGACAACTTCAGATTTCTTACGTTCATCAATTAATGCTCGTCGCGATGACGATGACGGCATCCAACTTATGGAGTTTATTCGCGAGATGGACGGTGCGCTTGATGAGTTAGAAATTGACCAAAACATGGCACAACGTTACTTAAACGAAGGCTTCTCTGGTGGAGAGAAAAAACGTAATGAAATTTTACAATTAAAAATGCTCAAGCCAGATATTGCTATTTTAGATGAAATTGACTCTGGTTTAGATATTGATGCTTTAAGAGTCGTATCTTCAGCCGTAAACAATTTACGCAAAGAGACGGATCTCGGTTGCTTAATTATTACGCACTACCAGCGTTTATTAAACTACATTACACCTGATTATGTCCACGTTATTATGCAAGGTAAAATTGTTAAATCTGGTGGACCTGAGTTAGCACAACGTTTAGAAGATGAAGGTTATGAGTGGGTTAAAGAAGAATTAGGTATTGATGACGTTACGGTCGGGCAATAAGCTTAATCGGTAGGAGGGATAATTTTATGACTGTTCTAACAGAGTTACCATATAATAAAGAATATGTGACACAGTTTTCACAAAAAAACAATGAACCTGAATGGATGAAACAATTACGCCTTCAAGCTTTAGATCAAGCGGAAAGTCTTGATATGCCTGAACCTGATAAGACGAACATTAATCGTTGGAATTTCACAAAATTTAAGCATACAGCTGAAGCGGAAGAAATTTCATCATTAACTGATTTACCAGAAGAGATTCAGGATTTATTTGATAAAGACAATTTACCAGAAAATATCGTCGTTTTACGTAACCAAACGGTTGCATATAGTCAAATAAGCGACGATTTAAAAAATAAAGGTGTTATTTTTACAGATATTTTCACAGCGATGAATGAACATGAAGAGCTTGTGAAAAAATATTATATGCAAGATGCTGTTTCAATTGATGAACATCGTTTAACGGCACTTCATGCAGCGTTAATGAGTGGTGGTGCCTTTGTTTACGTACCGAAAAACGTTCAAATTGAAGAACCATTACAAGCTGTTTTTTGGCAAGAGGATCCAGAGGTTGCATTATTCAACCACGTCTTAATCGTTGCTGAGGAAAATAGCGAGGTAACTTATGTTGAAAATTATACATCACAAAATGATGATGATGAAACAATTGCAAACATAATTACAGAGGTTATTGCTAAGGATAACGCTAAAGTTTCATTTGGTGCTGTCGATAACTTTGCATCAGGAACGACGACATATATTAACCGTCGTGGTGTTGCTTACAATTATGCGACGATTGATTGGGCCCTTGGTCAGATGAATGAAGGAAATACAGTTTCTGAAAACTCATCACATCTCGTTGGAAACCATGCATCAACAGATTTAAAAACAGTAACCATTGGTCGCGGTCGACAAATTCAAAACTTTACAGCAACGACACACCATTTTGGATTGGACACAGACGGTCAAATTCTCCAACGGGGTATTATGCAAGGTAAAGCGACAGCTATTTTTAATGCGATTGGTAAAATTGAAGATAAAGCAACCCGGGCAAACGCTGAACAAGAATCACGTGTTCTCATGTTAAGCGGTGATGCTCGTGGTGATGCGAACCCAATTTTACTCATTGATGAAGACGATGTAACTGCAGGTCATGCGGCATCTGTCGGTCGTATTGATGAGATGCAACTTTACTATATGATGAGCCGCGGAATACCACAAGATTTAGCAGAACGTTTAATTATTTATGGGTTTTTAGAGCCTGTCGTTAGCGTCTTACCGATTGAATCAGTTAAAAACCAATTGAGAAATTTAATTGAAAGGAAAATCGACTAATGGATGTTAAATCCATACGTGAACAGTTTCCCATATTAGATCAGGAAGTTAATGGTCATCCGCTCGTTTATTTAGATTCAACAGCAACGGCACAAAAGCCAATTTCCGTAATCGAAGCTGTTAATAAATATTATCGAGAAGATAACTCAAACGTTCACCGTGGGGTTCATACTCTCGGTACCCGGGCGACCGATCAATATGAAGGTGCACGGGAAAAAGTACGTCGCTTTATTAATGCGAATAGTTCCGCGGAAATTATTTTTAACCGCGGAACGACAAGTGCATTAAACATCGTTGCTCAAAGTTATGGAAGGGCGAACGTTTCAGAAGGCGATGAAATTGTTTTAACGGAAATGGAACATCATAGTAATTTAATTCCATGGCAACAAGTCGCTAAAGCAACAGGTGCTAAATTAAAATTTATACCGTTACAACAAGATGGCACAATCCGTATTGATGACGTACGTGCAACGGTAACAGAGCAAACGAAAATCGTTGCGATTGCGCACGTATCTAATGTTCTTGGCACAGTCAATCCGATAAAAGAAATTGCTAAAATTGCGCATGAACATGGAGCAGTTATCGTCGTTGATGGTGCTCAAGGTGCGCCGCATTTGAAAGTTGATGTCCAAGATTTAAATTGTGATTTTTATGCGTTTTCCGGACATAAAATGTGTGCACCGACAGGAATTGGTGTTTTATACGGTAAACGAGAGTTGCTTGAAGAAATGGAACCTGTTGAATTCGGTGGCGAAATGATTGATTTCGTTGATTTATACGACTCAACGTGGAAAGAGCTACCATGGAAATTTGAAGGTGGTACACCGATTATTGCAGGTGCGATCGGATTAGGAGCAGCTATCGATTTCTTAAACGATGTCGGTCTAGACAATATTGCTAAACATGAAGAAAAATTAGTTGCTTACACCCTTGAAACGTTAAACAATCTCGATGGCGTAACGATTTATGGTCCTGATTCTGAAGATCGTGCAGCAGTTATTACGTTTAACATTGGCGATGTCCATCCACATGATACGGCAACGGTCCTCGATGCCCAAGGTATAGCTGTTCGTGCAGGTCATCATTGTGCACAACCGTTAATGAAATGGTTAAATGTTACTGCGACAGCTCGAGCAAGTTTTTATTTATATAATACAGTAGAAGAAGTCGATGCATTAGCTCAAGGACTTACTAAAGCGAGGGAGTATTTCGGCAATGTCTTTTAACAATCTCGATACATTATACAGACAAGTCATCATGGACCATTATCAAAATCCCCGTAATCGCGGGTTTCTTGAAAATGGTACGTTGACAACAGAAATGAATAATCCATCATGTGGTGATCGTATATCTGTGCAAATGAAAGTCGAAGATAGTGTCGTCACAGACATTAAATTCGAAGGTGAAGGATGTTCGATCAGTATGGCATCAGCTTCAATGATGACCCAAGCCGTTAAAGGGAAACCTATTGAAGAGGCATTAAATATGTCAAAAACTTTTTCCCAAATGATGCTTGGTGAAAAAATAGATCCTGATGATTTTGCCCTTAGTGATATTATTGCTTTAGAAGGAGTTGCTAAGTTTCCTGCACGTATCGATTGTGCAACGTTAGCATGGAAAGCAATGGAAAAAGGCGTCCAGGATGAGTCTTAAGTTTTAATTACTTTAAGGAGGTATTAGCATGGCGAAAAATGTACCTGAAATGGAAGATTATAAATATGGTTTTAGAGATAAAGACGTTTCCGTTTTCCGTACTGAACGCGGATTAACACGCGAAATCGTTGAAGAAATCTCACGTATGAAAGAAGAGCCAGAATGGATGCTTGAAGAGCGTCTTAAGGCGTTAGATATATTCTTTAGTAAACCGATGCCAATGTGGGGTGGCGATTTATCAGAGTTAGATTTTGATGAAATCGTCTACTACGTTAAACCATCGGAAGCACAAGGAAGAACTTGGGATGAAGTGCCTGAAGAAATTAAACGTACGTTTGATCGTTTAGGAATTCCTGAAGCCGAACAAAAATATTTAGCCGGGGTTTCTGCTCAATATGAATCCGAAGTTGTTTATCAAAGCTTAGAAAAAGATTTAGAAGAAATGGGAATTATTTTCACAGATACTGATTCAGCTTTACAGAAGCATGAAGAATATTTTAAAGAATACTTTGGTAAAGTTGTCCCAGCTTCAGATAACAAGTTCGCTGCATTAAACACTGCTGTTTGGTCAGGTGGTTCATTTATCTACGTACCACCAGGTGTTAAAGCTTCAGCACCATTACAAGCATATTTCCGTATTAACTCGGAAAATATGGGACAGTTTGAGCGTACGTTAATTATTGTTGATGAAAACGCATCTGTACATTACGTCGAAGGATGTACAGCACCGATTTATTCAACGAACTCACTTCACGCAGCTGTCGTTGAAATTTTCGTTAAAGAAGGCGGCTATTGCCGTTATACGACGATTCAAAACTGGTCAAATAACGTTTATAATTTAGTGACTAAACGTGCGACATGTGAAGCGAATGCGACGATGGAATGGATCGACGGTAATATGGGCTCAAAGTTAACGATGAAATATCCTTCCGTTCTTTTACGTGGTGAAGGATCCCGGGCTTACACGATCTCAATTGCCTTCGCTGGAAAAGGCCAACACCAAGATGCTGGTGCAAAAATGTATCATTTAGCACCGAATACTTCATCATCAATCGTTTCAAAATCCCTTTCAAAAGATGGTGGAAAAGTATCTTACCGTGGTATTGTTCATTTTGGTCGTAAAGCAGACGGCGCACGGGCAAATATCGAATGTGACACACTCATTTTAGATGATAAGTCATTTTCCGATACAATTCCGTATAACGAAATTTATAATGACAATATTTCGTTAGAACACGAAGCACGTGTATCTAAAGTTTCTGCAGAGCAGCTCTTCTATCTCATGAGTCGCGGATTAGAAGAACAAGAAGCAACAGACATGATTGTCATGGGCTTCATTGAACCGTTCACTCGTGAGTTACCAATGGAATATGCTGTTGAAATGAACCGATTAATGAAATACGA
>DATGSQ010000035.1:0-2341 GCA_035302425.1 Bacillota bacterium
GATCAGGAATTGCCTGCTCTTTGACGATGTGTACATTCGTAAATTTTAACTGTTTAAGGCTACTTTTTACAAGTTCAGTCGCTGTTCCGTGTAATGGAGTAAAAACAATCGATAAATCTTTCGGTTGCGATTTTTCCGATGTCGTTAAATAGGACATATCGTTAACGGCTTGTAAATAGTTGTTAACGACAGTATCATCTAACCAATGTAGTAACCCACGCTCGTTCAACTCTTCCTCTGTAAACGTAGGAATCGTTAGTTCATCTGCAATTTCATTAACCGCTTGAATAACTTTCTCTGATGGCTCTAGTGGTAGCTGTCCACCATCTTCGTTGTACACTTTTAAACCATTATAATTTGGTGGATTATGGCTTGCGGTAATCATAATTCCAGCCTTTGTTTGCAAATGACGCACCGCAAATGATAGTAATGGTGTTGGTTGTAATGTTGGGAAAATATATGTATGTATTTGATGCACACCGAACACTTTGGCACATTCCAACGCAAATTGTTTTGACATATGCCGTGAATCGTAAGCAATGACGACACTTAAAGGATTATGTTTTCCATAAACGTTTCGTAAATAGTTCGCTAAACCTGCCGCTGCCTTTCTTACGGTATAAATGTTCATGCGGTCTGTTCCCGGGCCAATAATTCCCCGCATACCACCCGTTCCAAAGGATAAGTTTTTATAAAATGCTTCTTTAATTTCAACTTCATTCATTTTTTCCAAATCTTGCTTTAACGTTCGATCAAGTTGTGCGAAAGATTGCCATTTATGAAAAGCCTTTTCCCACGCTTCCATAACTTTCTCCCCCTGTACAAAATATGTCAATTAAAGCTTATCACATTTCTAAGTCATAACGAAAGACCTACCTGACTATAATTAGTTATAATTAACTAAATTATTTTGTATGTTTTTTACAATTTAGGTTATACTAAGTATATCTATTTATGCGAAAATCTAGTAATCTATAAATAGTTAAAGCAATAGGTGGTGGAAAAATGCGGGATAAACGTTGGTTTCAACTACTCGTCGGTGCTGTTCTCATCTTTACATTAGTTTTACTCGTCTCAAAAACTTCCTTTATGTTTGAGCCTGCAATGAAATATATTAATGCTGTTGCGGTACCTTTTATCGGAGCAGGTATATTGTTTTATATAACAAAGCCTGTTATGCATTTTTTTGAAAGATTTAAAATACCGCGGATTCCTGCAATTATACTCGTATTTCTTTTAATTACTGCTTTGTTAACATTATTCGTTTTATATATCTTTCCGATTGCCCAAAGGCAGTTTGAAAATTTAATTGACAACATCCCAAAAATGGTTAAAAGCTCACAAAACTTATTAGTATTATTACAATCGTACGATATTGTCATTCCTGAACAAATCGATGAGGCGATTGATCATTTTATGTCAAACATCCAAACATATATTGAAAATACGATGAGCTATTTATTCGGCTTTATTGCGAACTTAATTACCTTTGTCGCATCCTTGTTTTTAATTCCATTTTTCTTATTTTTTATGCTTAAAGATAGCCATAAATTTATTCCCTTTATTACGCAAGGATTTAGTAAAAGACGTGCAGAAAACATTAAAAGTTTATTAGAAAAAATTGATGAAACGTTAACAGCCTTTATCCAAGGCCAGCTTATCGTAAGCTTTATTCTCGGTGTATTACTTTTTATTGCTTATTTAATCATTGATTTAAACTATGCATTAACCCTTGCACTCTTCGCTTTGGTGATGAACGTCATTCCCTTTGTCGGACCACTTTTAGCTGTTGTACCAGCGCTTATTGTCGGGGCTTTCCAAGATCCGATGATGGTCGTTTGGGTTGCTCTTGTCACATTAATCGTCCAACAAATTGAAAGTAACCTCATTTCACCAAATGTCATGGGCCGTGTATTAGCTTTACATCCATTAACGGTTATTACTGTCATTTTAGCCGCTGGAAGTATTGCCGGATTTCTTGGCATTTTATTCGCCGTTCCAACGTACGCCGTTTTAAAAACAATTTACGTACATTTTTACCATATGTATCAAGCAAGGAAAAGAAACAACGAATCGACAGCCTAACGTTTTATTTTGTGAACATTTAATCGCTATATGATATCATGTGAGGAGAAGCGTAACGTAACGTCAACGTGTTGGCGAAGTCAGAAAAACCGAGGTGAACTGTATTGTCAAAAAAAGCTCTTGAAGCTAAACTTGCAGAATTAAAATCGGATTACGTTCGGATTCAGCAAGATATGGAAAAACTTATTTTCGTCGATGGGCGAGCATCATCAGCCGAAGAACAACTCATTCGACTTGAAAATGAAATTGCTAATGT
>DATGSQ010000036.1:0-4328 GCA_035302425.1 Bacillota bacterium
AAAGTTGATTGATGAAGGTTCCTTTGGGGAAAAGAGCGGAAAAGGATTTTATTTACGAAAAAGAGGTAAAGATGGTAGCATCATTTACGAATTAAATTATGAGACGATGGAATATGAAGAGCGTCGTTCATTAAAAACAGCAGCGACGGAAATGGCCAAACAAGCTAGAGGAACTGCGAACAAATTGAAAGCGCTTATATCAGCTAAAGATGACCGTGCAAGTAATTTTATTTGGAATATAATTAAGCCGGTTTTCATCTATTCCGCAGAACTTGTTGGCGAAATTGCTGATAATATTGTCGCTATTGATGAAGCGATGCGTTGGGGCTTTAGTTGGGATATGGGCCCATTTGAAATGTGGGATGCGATCGGTTTAGAAAAATCTGTTGCGCGCATGCAAGCAGAAGGTGAAACTGTACCCCAGTGGGTCATTGATCATCTTGAAGCGGGACATTCTTCTTTTTACAAAAAAGAAGAGGATCAATTGTTTTATACAGCTGAAAGTACATTCCATCCTGTTATTCGTAACGAAAAAGAAATTGATTTAAAGCAGATTAAAAATAACCGGGGAGTCATTAAGAAAAATTCCGGGGCAAGTTTAATCGATCTTGATGATGGTGTTTTATTACTTGAGTTTCATTCGCAAAATAATGCCATCGGTCTAGACATTATTCAAATGGTCAATTATGCGATAGAAGAAGTTGCCACAAAAGATTATGCCGGATTAGTTATTGGTAACCAAGGTCGCAACTTCTGTGTCGGTGCAAACTTAGCGTTAATGTTAATGGAAGCACAAGATTACAATTTCTTTGAACTAGAACTCGTCGTCAAGCAATTTCAAGATATGGCGATGAACATTAAATATAGTGAAAAACCTGTTGTTACTGCACCCTTTAATATGACCCTAGGCGGTGGTGCGGAAGTATCATTACCTGCCGCAGCGATTCAAGCCTCAGCGGAAACGTATATTGGACTCGTTGAATTTGGAGTTGGCTTAATCCCAGGTGGTGGCGGAACGAAGGAGCTTTACTTAAAGCAGCTGCGGGATTTACCTGAAGGAGTTAATTTCAACTTATCAAAAGTCGCTAATGATGTCTTTGAAAAAGTGGCGATGGCTAAAGTTTCTACATCAGCTGCTGAAGCACGGGAATTAGGCTTTTTAGATCGTCACGATTCAATAAGTGTTAATCCAGACCATTTAATATATGATGCGAAGCAAAAAGTTTTATCATTAGTTAATAACGGTTATGAAGCACCGCAACGGGAAAAAGTTCCAGTTGTTGGTGACCCGGGATATGCTGCTATGGTTTTAGGAGCAAAATCCCTCCATTATGGTGGTTATGCATCCGATCACGATTTAAAAATTGCCGAAAAATTAGCCTATGTTTTATCCGGGGGAAGAATTAAAGAAGGTACGTTAATCGATGAACAAGTAATGCTCGATTTAGAACGGGAAGCCTTTTTAAGTTTAATTGGTGAACCCCTTACGCAACAACGAATGCAACATATGTTACTCAAAGGAAAACCACTTAGAAATTAATCGATTGGAAAGGAGAGTTTTATGATGAAAGAAGCAGTTATCGTCTCTGGTGCTAGAACAGCAGTAGGTCGGGCTAATCGTGGCTCCTTAGCAAATATGCGTCCGGATGATTTAGCCGCTATTACAATAAAAGAAACGTTGAAACGGGCAAACAATTACGATGGACCAATTGATGATTGTATTATCGGTTGTGCAATGCCGGAAGCGGAACAAGGAATGAATATGGCACGAAATATCGCAGGTTTAGCCGGCTTACCCCATGATGTGCCAGGAATTACAATTAATCGTTATTGTTCATCAGGTTTACAAAGTATTGCTGATGCGTCTGAGAGAATTATGATCGGTCATGCTGATGCAATTATTGCAGGTGGAGCAGAATCAATGAGTTTAATACCGATGGGTGGTCATGTAATTAAACCGAACTCAACCCTCGTTGAAAAGGCTCCAGGTTATTACATGTCGATGGGACATACAGCAGAAGAAGTAGCTAAACGATTTAACGTTTCCCGAGAACGTCAAGATGCTTTTGCCGTTGAAAGTCATCGAAAAGCAGCGAAAGCTATTGCAGAAGGGAAATTTAAAGATGAAATCGTCCCTGTTGAAGTGAAACAGCGTGTCGTTGGAAAAGATAATAAAATTGAAGAAACATCCTTTGTTTTCGATACAGATGAAGGGGTAAGACCAGATACGAATGAAGAAGTTTTAGCAACTTTACGTCCTGCCTTTGCGGTTAATGGTTCAGTTACGGCTGGTAATTCATCACAAATGAGTGATGGAGCGGCTTCAGTGCTCGTTATGAGTCGGGAAAAAGCGGAAGCTGAAGGATTAAAACCGTTAGCAAAGTTTCACGCTTATGCTGTTGCCGGGGTTGAGCCCGAAATAATGGGAGTTGGGCCAGTCGCCGCTGTTCCAAAAGCATTACAGTTAGCGGGCTTAGAACTTTCAGATATCGGCTTAATTGAGTTAAACGAAGCCTTTGCATCCCAGTCTGTGCAAGTAATCGATGAACTCGGGCTTGATCCGAATATCGTTAATGTTAATGGTGGAGCAATCGCTTTAGGTCACCCCCTTGGTTGTACAGGTACAAAGTTAACATTAAGTTTAATTTATGAAATGAAACGTCGTAACGTTCAATATGGTGTTGTTACTATGTGTATCGGTGGGGGCATGGGGGCAGCGGGAGTCTTTGAATTATTATAAAGGTAAAGGAGCGATTTTAAATGTCAGAAAATAAAACCTTTAAAGGTGGCGGCTTTCTCATCGAAGATTTCGTCGGAGAAGATATTATTACACCCGAAGATTTTACTGATGAGCATAAAATGATCGCCCAAACGACAGAAGATTATGTCGTTAATGATGTGTTACCTCTTGTTGATGAACTTGAACAACAAAACTTTGACCATTCTTTAAAACTATTGAAAAAGGCGGGAGAAGTTGGACTTTTAAGTGCCGACATCCCCGTTGAATACAATGGGCTTGGTTTAGATACGATTAGTTCATCCCTTATTACGGAAAAAATATCTTTAGCCGGGGGCTTTTCAATTACTCACGGAGCCCACGTTGGGATCGGGTCACTGCCAATTGTATTTTTTGGAAATGATGAGCAAAAGGAAAAATATTTACCAAAACTAGCAACAGGTGAGTTGATTGCTGCTTATGCATTAACCGAGCCTTCATCAGGTTCAGATGCTCTTGGAGCGAAAGCAACAGCCGTTTTAAATGAAGAAGGAACCCATTACATTTTAAATGGTGAAAAGCAGTGGATTACTAACGCAGCTTTTGCCGATGTGTTTATCGTCTATGCAAAAATTGATGGCGAGCATTTTTCAGCCTTTATCGTTGAGCGTGATTTTGATGGAGTTTCAACAGGACCGGAAGAAAAGAAAATGGGTATACACAGTTCATCGACACGTACACTCGTCCTCGAAGATGTGCCTGTCCCTGTTGAAAATTTACTCGGTGAAAAAGGCCGTGGACATATTATCGCCTTTAACATTTTAAACGTTGGCCGTTATAAACTTGCAATCGGTAGTGTCGGTGGGGCGAAACGCGGTATTGAACTTGCGACTAAATATGCTAATGAACGAGAGCAATTTAATACACCCATTTCAAGTTTTACATTAACTCAAGAAAAACTCGGTACATTAGCCGCAAACACTTATGCTAATGAAAGTGCCGTTTACCGCACAGTCGGTTTATTTGAACAAAAAATGGGATCATTAACTGATGAACAATTAAAAGATGGTCGTGAGGTTGCCCGAGCGATTGCTGAATATCAAATCGAATGTTCGATGACAAAATATATGGCAACAGAATTACTTGATCATGTCGCCGATGAAGCTGTCCAAATTCATGGCGGATATGGGTATATGCAGGAATACGAAGTTGAGCGAATGTATCGGGATTCACGGATTAACCGGATTTTTGAAGGCACGAATGAAATTAACCGTTTGCTCGTTCCGGGAACATTGTTGAAAAAGGCAATGCGCGGTGAATTACCATTATTACAAGCAGCACAGGGCTTACAAGAAGAACTCATGATGATGATGCCGGAGGACCCTGGTCCAGAACCGTTAGCTCAAGAAAAATATTTAACGAAAAACGCGAAAAAACTCGTTCTTTTAGCTGCAGGTATGGCCGCACAAAAATATATGGAAAAAATCGAACATGAACAAGAAGTTTTAGCGAAGCTTGCGAATATGGTTGGCGAAGTTTACAATATGGAATCAGCTGTTTTACGAACCGAAAAAGCGATCAATAAAACCGGGGAAGAGAAAAATAAACAAAA
>DATGSQ010000037.1:0-2725 GCA_035302425.1 Bacillota bacterium
ACTATCATGTATTCTCATTAATGTACAATCAAATCTCGTTAGGTGAGGCTCCTGTGTAAGAGATATGTTACTGCCCAAAAATGTCTAAAGACGCCAATGGGTTAACAGGAACCATCGACATAAGGTGGTTTCTAATGTAACTGGAATAATTCCTATTTTACACAGTGCTAAAGCTCTACGACTAGAGGTTATTTGTTAAGCTTTTTTAAGCATGTTCATAAATTTGAACATTACTTAATGGTGCTTATGCAAACACCTTCTCTCGTAGAAGGTGTTTTTTATTGCCTTAAAAAAGTGATTGAACAGAGACAAATAACTATTTAAATCATCGCATTTATGAATGATTTTATGCAAATTTCAACATAATATACGAGGAGGGGGATAACGATGGTGAAATTAGACGAGAACAATCGCAAACATTATACGACAACTATTTTCAAAGCTTTACAAAAAGAGAAAATGAATGAATTTCGAGAAATCTTTTTAGATTTACACCCGTCCGATCAAGTCGACGTATTTATGTCACTTGACGAACATTTACGGAAAAGATGCTATAAATATTTATCACCTGCTGAATTCGCGATGGTTTTTGAAGGAATCGATATTAATGATCAACAGCGAATCTTTGAAGAATTAGATGAAATTTATTCATCGGATATGTTTAACAATATGTTTACAGACGATGTTGTAACATTTTTATCAATTCTCGAACATCAAACGGCTGAACATATTTTAAACCGCATGGAACGAGAAAAGGCTAAAGAAATAAGAATTCTATTAGCATATACTGAAGAAACAGCCGGATCTATCATGACGAAGGAATTCGTAAGTATTTCAGCAACAAGAAAAGCATCTGTTGTCATCGAACAACTACGTACGGAAGCACCGGATGCGGAAATCATTTACTATAACTATGTCGTTAATGAAAAAGGACAGCTCGTTGGTGTTATATCATTACGTGATTTAATCGTTGCCCCACTTAATGAGACGGTTGACAATATTATGAGTACTCGTGTCATCTCTGTTGACGAAGATATGGACCAAGAGGAAGTTGCACTTATTATTCAAAAATATGACTTACTAGCTGTACCAGTCGTATCAAAGGATAACCGACTTCTCGGGATTGTCACAGTTGATGACGTCATTGACATTCTTGAAGATGAAACAACTGAAGACTTTGGTGAAATTTCTGCGGCTAAAGGAGCAACCGATGTTAATTTAAGCGCCTTTACAGCTGCAAAAATGCGTTTACCATGGATTGTTGCGTTAATGTTCCTTGGATTAATTACCGCTGGTGTTATCGGTAGTTTTGAAGAAACATTAGAAAAGGTCGTCATTCTAGCAGCCTTTGTTCCGATGATCATGGACTCAGCAGGTAATGTTGGGACACAATCTTTAACAGTCGCTGTCCGTGGATTAGCCCTTGGGACGGTTGAAAAGGATAATTTTTGGCGCATGATTCGCCGTGAATTTAGTACGGGGGTAATCATCGGTTTAGCAAGTATGCTAGCTATAACATTAATTATCCCTATATTTTATCAGGGTAACTGGATGATTGCCTTAGTCGTTGGCGTATCAATCTTATGCACCCTTAGCGTTTCCGCTGTCACAGGAGCAGTCGTTCCGTTAATTATTAACCGGCTCAAGCTCGATCCCGCCGTCGCATCTGGACCATTTATTACGACAATTAATGATATTATCGGATTACTCATTTACTTTTCCATAGCAACTTCATTACTCGATGTTTTATGAAAAGAAAAATCGCTCACAGCTTGCTGAAAAAAATCAGACTAAGTGTGAGCGATATTTTATTTAAATACTCTTTACCGTCCGAATATTCTAAAGGAATATCTTCGTCTACTTTCATACCTTTTTAACATTAACTGACAAACATTAAACCAAGCTATTGAAACACTAATCGCAGCAATTGTATCTGATAAATAATGGGCTTCTAATAATGCTCGACTTAACGCAACACCAATTATGAGCAAAACAAAGGTCGTTAATAAAAACGAACGAACCATACGCGAATACACAAATCTTATTGTTACATAAATTAAAAATAGCAATAAAATAGTTACCCGCATCGTATGTCCACTTGGAAAACTGTAGGAAGGAATTTCTAATGTATAATTAAATACATCGATATAGCTCGTTTCACCGTCTGGTCGTTCCCGTTGGAAAACAAATTTTAATAATAGATTAAGAAAAACACCACCAACAGAAACAATCGCAAAAAACCAAAAATGCGGCCATGCGCGTTTAAAAAGTAAAATAGCTCCAATAATCCCCGTTAAAATTAAAATAACTTCACTCGAACCAAGGATTGAAATATATTTCATTACTCCATGAAAGGAACTAGATGCTTGTCCCTCTACCCAAGAAAGTATCGCTTCATCAAAGGGAAAACTACCTTTCACTTGGGTTACATAGGCTGTCACGATAAATATAGCTAAAGAGATTATTAATGTAAGTTTTAATCGCTGATTATTCATAAGTGCGACCCCAATCATTATGTATTTTCGTTTTATCATATATTGTTTACGTGAAAAATTCAATCGTCTTCAATATGTTTCTATTGAAAAATTATATTATTCATTATATAATATAATTCGCAGTGGAAATTTAATAGACGGGGCATTAGCTCAGTTGGGAGAGTGCCTGCATGGCATGCAGGAGGTCGTCGGTTCAAGCCCGACATGCTCCATCATACGAGAACACTTGA
>DATGSQ010000038.1:0-13199 GCA_035302425.1 Bacillota bacterium
CGTTACCTTCCTTCGCTAAATCTCAAATGAAGGGCATATTGAACGCTCCATCGTTACCTTCCTTCAAAAAATCACAAACGAAGTACATATTGAACGCTCCAACGTTACCTTCCTTCACAAAATCGCAAACGAAGGGAACATTGAACGCTCCATCGTGATCGATTTTTTTGAAAATTATGGAAAACGGTAGCATTGAATGAACCAACGTAACTATTTTTTAAAAAATCACGAAAATGTGGAATGTTGAATTCCCATTTCTACGCATAAAATGAACTCTTATTAAAAAAACGAATCTACAGTAGTCGGCTGTAGATTCGTTCTTCAATCGTTATTTTTTCAAATGGTAAAATGCGTCTTGGCCTGCATATACGCCAAGGCCGTCTAATTCGTCTTCAATGCGTAGTAGTTGATTGTATTTTGCAACGCGATCTGTTCGAGAAGGAGCCCCTGTTTTAATTTGTCCGGCATTTGTTGCAACAGCTATATCGGCAATTGTTGCGTCTTCTGTTTCTCCTGAACGGTGTGAGATTACAGATGTGAAGCCGGAACGTTTCGCAAGTTCAATCGCTGCAAATGTTTCAGTTAATGTGCCGATTTGGTTTACTTTAATAAGGATAGAATTACTAATTCCTTCAGTAACGCCTTTTTTAAGTTTTTCTGTGTTTGTAACAAACAAGTCATCTCCAACGAGTTGCACGCGATCGCCAAGTCGTTCCGTAAGAAGCTTATGGCCTTCCCAATCGTTTTGATCGAGCCCGTCTTCAATAGAAACAATCGGATATTTATCAACGAGTTGTTCATACCAAGTGACCATTTCTTCCGCTGTTCGGGAAACCCCCTCTGCAGCTAAATGGTATTTGCCATCTTTATAAAACTCGGATGAAGCGACATCCATTGCCAGTTTTACTTCTTCACCTGGTTTGTAGCCTGCTTTTTCAATGGCTTCAATAATTGTTTCTAAAGCTTCTTCGTTCGATGATAAATCTGGGGCAAATCCACCTTCATCACCAACGGCAGTATTTAAACCTTTTGCTTGGAGAACGTCACTTAACGCATGAAAAATTTCCGTACCAACACGTAAGGCTTCTTTAAAGGTTGGTGCTGCAACAGGAATAATCATAAATTCTTGAATATCGACATTATTATCTGCATGCTCCCCACCGTTTAAAATGTTCATCATCGGCGTTGGCAATGTATGGGCATGAAAACCACCTAAATATTGGTAAAGCGGTAAGCCTAAATAATTTGCAGCAGCATGGGCAACGGCCATTGAGACACCTAAAATAGCATTTGCGCCTAGCTTAGCTTTATTATGGGTCCCATCTAACTCAATCATCAATTGGTCAATCTTACTTTGGTGCATTGCTAAAAAACCTGTCACTTCTGGTGCGATTACTTGATTCACATTGTCAACTGCCTTTTGAACACCTTTACCTAAATAACGTTCTTTATCACCATCTCGTAATTCAACAGCTTCATACTCTCCAGTTGAAGCTCCACTTGGCACTAAAGCACGACCGAAAGCTCCTGATTCTGTCGTCACTTCAACTTCTACTGTTGGGTTACCGCGTGAATCTAACACTTCACGGGCATAAACATCGACTATGTAAGGCATCGTCATCTCTCCTTATTTATTATTAAATCGTTTATTCTTTTAAAATGTAATAATATTATATGATTAAAGTTTTTCCCTTCATATCCTCTGGTTGTTCAATAGATAATAAATCGAGTAAAGTTGGTGCTAAATCGGCTAAAATACCATCATCTCTTAGCTTAATATTTTCTTTCGTTACGATCACAGGAACAGGATTTGTCGTATGGGCTGTCATCGATTTTCCGTTTTCATCAATGACTTCATCAGCATTCCCATGATCTGCCGTAATAATCGCCTGTCCACCTAATGATAAAATTTTATCAACAATATGACCTAAGCAATGATCAACCGTCTCAACTGCTTTAATCGTCGGTTCAAGTTTTCCAGAGTGACCGACCATGTCAGGGTTAGCAAAATTTAAAATAATAACATCGTGTAAATCTTTCTCAAGTTCAGCCAATAGTGCACGAGTCACTTCATAGGCGCTCATTTCCGGTTTTAAGTCATATGTCGGCACTTTAGGTGAATGAATGAGAAGTCGTGTTTCACCGGGAAATTCGTCTTCTTTTCCTCCGCTCATAAAATAAGTGACGTGAGGATATTTTTCAGTTTCTGCAATACGCAGCTGGGTTAAGCCAGCATCAGAAATAACTTCACCGATTGTACGATTTAGGGCGACTGGTTTAAAAGCAACCTCTCCCGCTTTTATCGTATCACTATAATCAGTCATCATCACATAAGAAATATTATGCAATGTCTTCACACCACGATCAAAGCTTTGAAACTCTTTATTAACAAATGCTTCGGATAGTTGAATGGCACGATCTGGGCGAAAATTATAAAAAATGATCGAATCACCATCGTTTATTGAACCGATAGCATGGCCAGCAGTATCAGTTAAAACTGACGGGATGACAAATTCATCATAAGTTTTCTTTTCGTAAGAAGCTTCTAATGCTTCCAGAGGTTCGTTAAATTTTTCCCCATTACCGTAAACGAGAGCATCATACGCTTTTTTCACACGTTTCCAACGACGGTCACGATCCATCGCATAAAAGCGACCGCTTATCGTTGCTAATTGACCCGTTCCTAATTCATTCATATAACGCTCGGTCGCTTCAATATATTGCTTCGCTGTTTTCGGTCCAACATCACGACCATCTAAAAAGGCATGAACATAAACTTTTTCAACATTTAATTCATTAGCTAATTTTAATAAAGCGAATAAATGATCAATGTGACTATGTACACCGCCGTCTGACAGAAGCCCTAATAAATGTACGGCTTTTCCTTGTTTTTTTGCACGTAACATACTTGTAGTAAAAATATCGTTCTCGAAAAATTTTCCTTTTCGAATCGAATAATTTATTCGTGATAAACTTTGATAAACGATACGTCCCGCTCCAATATTTAAATGTCCTACTTCAGAATTACCCATTTGACCATCGGGTAGACCGACTGCTTCGCCACTAGCTCGTAGTAAACTATGGGGAAACATTTTTTTATACCGATCAAAATTTGGTGTTTTGGCTTGTTTAACAGCATTTCCGTCTACTTCATCACGGATTCCAAAGCCATCTAAAATGATGAGTGCTGTTGGTTTTTTACGCATGATGTGCTGCCTCCACAAGTTTTACAAAGGATTGAGCGTCTAAGCTTGCTCCGCCAACGAGTGCACCATCGATATTTTCCTCAGCTAACAATTCAGCGACATTATCAGGATTGACACTACCACCGTACTGAATAACGACTTTATTAGCAATCGTTTCGCCAACAAACTGAGCGATCGTTGTTCGAATATGTGTACATACATCGTTTGCATCTTTACTTGAAGCTGTTTTCCCTGTACCAATTGCCCAAATCGGCTCATAAGCAATAATTGTTTCACTAATTTGTTCCTCAGATAATCCGTCAAGGGCTCGTTTTACTTGCTCGGCTACATGATTTTTCGTTTCACCTGATTCACGTTGTTCTAACGTTTCACCGACACAGACTATTGGTGTTAGCTTGTAGTCAAAAGCAGCTTTTACTTTCTTATTTACGGTCTCATCTGTCTCATTAAAATATTCGCGTCGTTCAGAATGGCCAATGATGACGTATGAAACACCTATTTCCGTTAACATCGATGGGCTTATCTCCCCTGTATAGGCCCCACTAGCTTCATAATGCATCGATTGTGCTCCAATATGTAAAGGTTTATCCTTCGCTAATTCACTAAGCAATGATAAATGAACGAACGGTGCACAGACGACTGGAACGACCTTTTCTGTCGCCGTAGGTAATTGTTGAAAGGCATCTTGCATAAATTGCTTTGCCTCTTCACGACTATTATTCATTTTCCAATTTCCAGCAATAACTTTTTTTCGCATATATTTATGACACCTCGGTTATTTTTTTATTCATCTAATGTGGCAATACCTGGTAATGTTTTTCCTTCCATAAATTCTAACGAAGCACCACCGCCTGTTGAAATATGATCCATTTGACCGGCAAAATTGAACCGCTCAACGGCCGCGGCAGAATCTCCCCCACCAATGACTGTATAGCCTTCTGTGTGAGCCATCGCTTCAGCAATTGCTTTCGTTCCTCCGGCAAAAGGATTCATTTCGAAAACTCCCATTGGTCCGTTCCAAATGATTAGTTTTGATTGGGCGATAATTTCTGCAAACGTTTCTCGTGTTTTGGGGCCAATATCTAAACCGAGCCAACCGTCAGGCATTTCAGAAATAGATGTAATTTTCGCATCTGCGTCTTTAGTAAACTCATTGGCGACTATTGTATCTGTAGGTACGATAAATTGAACATCTTTTTCCTTAGCTTTTTCCATAAATTGCTTGGCTAAATCAATTTTATCTTCCTCGAGTAAGGAATCGCCGATATTATGACCAAGAGCTTTTATAAACGTATAAGCTAATCCGCCACCGATGAGTAAATAATCGACAATATCTAACAACCGGTCAATCACTTCAATTTTATCTTCAACTTTAGCACCGCCGATAATCGCCGTAAAGGGTCGATCGGGATCTGATAATGCCTTTCCTAAAACGTTCAGTTCTTTTTCCATTAAAAAGCCAGCGACTGCTGGTAATTTTTCTGCAACACCAGCTGTTGAAGCATGAGCTCTGTGAGCTGCACCAAAGGCATCGTTAACAAAAATATCGGCCATTAGGGCAAATTGCTCACTCAGATTAGGATCATTCGCTTCTTCACCCGCTTCAAAACGAACGTTTTCTAATAATAAAATGTCACCTTCATCCATCTTGGCGATCGTCTCGCTCACTTCTTCACCATAAACTGTATCAGCTTTCAAAACTTCTTTACCACTTAAATCGCTTAAGCTTTTCGCAACTGGATCTAGTCTTAGTTCTTCAACGACTTTTCCCTTAGGTCTACCTAAGTGGCTTGCTAATATAACCTTTGCGCCTTCATCGATAAGATAATTAATTGTCGGTAAAGCCGCTTCAATTCGAGTCGTATCTGTAATTTTGCCATCCTCCATCGGTACATTAAAATCGACACGACAAAATACTCGCTTTCCTTTAAGATCGACATCACGAACTGTTTTTTTTCGCAAAACAAAACCCCCTAATATATATAAACTCGAACAATATAAGCCTCTTCATTATATTGTAAACATTTTACCACTAAAATGCTCATATAATGATAAGTAAGCATTTTTTAACAATTAATATTTTTTGTCAAAAATTGTTCGATGTTCATCAATGAAATGTCATTACCAAAAATCTGTTTGTTGTTTAGCTCAATAACAGGTATGACTAAATGATATTTTTCTAACCATTGTTCGTTTGTATAAATGTCACGTACTTCGATGTTAAATTGATGCAAATGTTGTAACGTTTTAAGGTACATAAGCGCCTCGTCACAGAGAAAACAGTTTTCTTTTGTGTAAAATATTACAGTTGTCATCTATTCTTTCACACCTAATATAAAAAATATAAATCCCTTATATATATTGCCACATCTTTCATTATAACGAAAGGAGAAACGCCCGTACATTTTTGGCAAAAAAAAATTAAGACTAAAGTGTCTTAATTTTTTGCAAATACTACTTCTCGTCGTTGGCGAGATGATGGAATATTTAATTGTTCACGATATTTAGCGACTGTACGCCGAGAAATTTTTATGTCTTTTTCTGTTTTTAAATAATCGGCAATTTTTTGATCGGATAGGGGTTTCGTTTTATCCTCATTGTCCACAACATCTTGTAAAAGTAATTTTACTTTTGTTTGTGATGTCATTGAACCGTCTGAGCGATTTAAACTTGTTGAAAATAATCGACGCATATTAAAAGTACCTTTTGGTGTTTGTATCATTTTATTCATCGTCGCTCGACTGACGGTTGATTCATGCATATTAATTTCTTCGGCAACGTCTTTTAATGTTAATGGTTGTAAGCCCGCAAATCCATGTTCAAAAAAATGTAATTGGCGTTTAATAATAACTTGAGTAATTTTTAAAATCGTCTTTCGTCTCTGCTCAATACTCTTTTTTAACCAATAAAATTTTTTGTATTGACTTTTAATATATGTCGACATCTCACTTTCCTTATTTAAGTACGGTAAATAATCTTTATTTAATCGTATGTCAGGTATGTAGGCATCATTTAATCGAACAGAAAACTGACCATTATCATAAGTAATAATAACATCCGGTTCGACGTATTTTGCTTGTTCACTCGTTAATGTTGTACCCGGTTTTGGATCTAATGTTTGAATAAGGGAAAATACACGTTGAATTTCTTGTAAAGGTACGTCATAACGTTCAGAAAGCATCTCCCATTGTCGGTTAGCAAGCTCTGTCAAATGATTTTTTACTAAACTAATTAAAAGATCATCATCGGCGAATTGCCGTTCCGCCTGAATCGTTAAACATTCAGCTAAATTGCGAGCACCAACTCCGGCCGGTTCAAGTTGTTGCACAATTTTTATCGCCGCGTCTATATCGTCTACACTTATATTTAATTGCTCCGCTAACTTTTCTTCGTTGATTTGTAAATAACCGTTTTCATCGATATTTTGAATAAAGTAATTGACAAGGTTACGCTGTCTATCGGTCAGTGATAAAAAATTAACTTGTTGTAATAGTTCGTCATACAATGTTGTTTCATCGTTTGATACAAACATCAAAGGATCAGGGATCGTATTATCTTCATCATTTATCGTACGATTCGTTGAATAATTTGTATATGTATCTTGATAATCATCTGCTATTTCAATTAATGGATTTTCAGCTTGTTGTTCTTGTATATATTGGTAAAGGTCATACGTTGAATATTGTAATAAGTTAATCGCTTGCCTTAATTCCGCTGTCATTACTAAATTCAACGTTTGTTTTTGTTGTAATACAAGTTCCATTACGATGTCCCTCCTTGAAGTCAAAATTTATCGCAAACTGAAATCGCTTACATATATTATATAATAAATCATAGTGTAATGTGAAGTACAATTTTCAACTAATATTTAAAAGACAGCTACCTTGTAAAGATAGCTGTCTTCTATTTTTAAGATTGTTTAATATTTACATAAACACTTTTTACTTCTGTATATTCATTTAATGCGTAAAATCCAAGTTCTCTACCAATACCAGATTGTTTATAACCACCAAAGGGTGCTGCTTCTAACTCTAGGCCGTAATCATTAATCCAAACAGTCCCAGCTTGTAATTTACTCGTAACATAGTGAGCTTTTTTAATATCCTTTGTCCAAACCCCGGCAGCTAATCCGTAGTCACTATCATTTGCTCGCTCAATAACTTCTTCTACCGTATCAAATGGGAAAACGACAACGACTGGACCAAAGATTTCTTCTCGGGCAATGACCATATCATCGGTTGCATCAGCAAAGATAGTCGGTTGTACAAAGTATCCCTTATCGAATTCTCTCTCACCACCGGCTAAAACTGTAGCACCTTCTTCTATTCCTTTATTAATGTATCCTAATACTCTATCTAATTGCTTTTCAGAAATAAGTGGTCCCATTTCAGTATCTTCATTTAATCCGTTACCTAATTTTAATTGTTTAGCTTTTTCTACAAGGGCGTTTAACACTTTTTCATAAAGTGGTCTTTGAACATAAACCCGGGAACCTGCACTACAGTTTTGTCCATGATTGTACATGATCCCTTGAAAGGCCCCTTCAATAGCTTCATCTACTTCTGCATCTTCAAAAATAATGTTTGGTGATTTTCCACCGAGTTCAAGGGTAATATTTTTCACTTGATCAGCTGCTTTTTTCATAATTCCTTTTCCAACAGCAGTCGATCCAGTAAAAGCAATTTTATCTAAACGCTTATGGTTAACGATTGCCTCACCAGCAATTGGTCCAAAGCCTGGTACAATATTAACGACACCATCGGGAAACCCTGCTTCTTTAAATAATTTTGCTGCATAAAGTAATGATAATGGGGTTTGCTCCGCCGGTTTAATGACAACTGTACAGCCCGTTGCTAAAGCTGCACCTAACTTCCATGATGCCATTGCTAAAGGGAAGTTCCAAGGAATAATTTGACCAACAACACCTACAGGCTCATGGACTGTATAGTTTAAATAATCGTTAGAAATTGGAATTGTTTGACCGAAAGTTTTCGTCGCCCAGCCTGCATAATAACGAAAATGATCAACCGTACCGTCGATATCATCTTCTAAGGCTTGCATGTACGGTTTCCCATTATCGATTGTTTCAAGTTGAGCAAGTTCCTCACGATGCTCTTCTAATAAATCTGCAAATTTGTAAATTAGATGTGACCGCTCAGCCGTCGTTAATTCACTCCATGGGCCCTCATCAAAGGCTTTACGAGCCGCATCTACTGCTATATCAATATCTTTCTCATCGGCTTCACTAACCGTTGCAATAACCTCTTCTGTCGCAGGATTTAAAGATTCAAACGTTTTTCCACTCTGGGATGGTACATAGGAACCGTTAATGTATAAACCTATTGTCTCACTTAAAAACTCTTTAACTTTTGGTTTTAATTCATGATCCGTTGATAATGGCATAAAATATCCTCCCTAATATTTTTTATTCTAAACTTTTAAGAATTTCCTTTAACTTATCTTCCTCTTCCTGAGTAATTGGAAGTCTTGGCTTACGTGGTGGTCCACCCGCTAGTCCTTGTAAATCCATTGCACGCTTGGCAATTTGAACATATTTTCCAGATCCTTCTAAGAAATTACATAATGGTAAAAGTTTATCGTAAATCTCCCACGCTTGATCAAGCTTATTTTCTTTTACACTATTATATAAATCTGTTACTAAACGTGGAGCAATGTTACCTGCAACTGAGATCCAACCTGTTGCTCCGACTAAAAATGATTCAAGGGCTAAATCATCTGATCCACAAAACGTTTGTAAGTGTGGGGCTCCTTGGCGTGTAATATCGCGCAATTTACTAATGTCGCCGCTTGATTCTTTAATATGGGTAATGTTTTCAACATCCCGAGCAACTTTTAAAATTGCTTCTGTGCCAATGTTTACGCCTGTTGTAAATGGATTATTATAAATCATAACTGGAAAACTTACTGACTCAGCAACTTCTTTAAACTGTCCATAAACTTCTTCATCTGTTGGATTCGCATAATACGAGTTAATTAGTAACGCCGCATCGGCACCTTCTTCTTCAGCTTGTTTGGTGTACATAATGGCATCTTCAGTACGCTCAGCAGCTGTTCCGACAACTAAAGGAATTCTCCCGTCCACTTGCTTAACAGCGACTTTTGTCATTTCAAAACGTTCTTCCTTTGTTAAACTGACAAATTCACCTGTACTACCTGTAACAACAATTCCCGCAACACCTTGCTGCACAAAATGTTCAATGTTGTTTTTGAATCCTTCCCAATTAATCTCGTAGTTATCATGCATTGGTGTAATTAGTACAGGAAATGCTCCTTCTAAATGTGTCATTAAAAAATCAATCCTTTCTTATGTTTTTTAATTTTATTTAAGTAAAAATCCTTTATGTAAAGGATCATCTGAATCTACTACAAATTGATGAATACCTGTTACAAAAGCTTCAGACGTTATATCGATTTGTTTTGTATTCATATCTAACTTAGCCTCTAAATGACTATTAAAAATGCTCGTATTAATAATATTCGTTATTGATTTATTTTCTACTTGTAAAGCTGATAATAGGCCAAGCGTCGTATCATACCCTGGGGATCGTAAAATAGTACCATCTCTTTCATAGGTTAATGAGCGCACTTTATTTGGATTACTATTGTCTCTTTCAATAACGATAATACCTTCTAATCTATTACTCTTTGAAAAATGTTTAATAGTTTGCTTTCCCCATGCATTAATATCTGATAAGTACTCAACCTTTAAATGTTCGATAGATTTGGGCAATTCAAATAGTAAATAATCACGTTTTTCATCAACGGTAATTAGTTTGTATTCACCCTTATCGTGAATTGAACATTGATTTGTCGCTAAAGTTACTTTTATGACTTCATTATTTTCGATCGTTGCATGAAGTTGAAAAATACCTGCGACGGTTTCAATCGTATATATATTTTCCGCGTTTTGTTGGAGATTACCTGTTTCTAATAAAGCCGTGAGCGTTGCAACTAAACCACTATATTTAAATTGTATATTGTCATCATGATTAAAAAACAGTAATCCAAAGTGGGCATGATCTGAAGGAACGACTATACAGCCATGCATATCGCGATGTCCCCGTGGTTCTTTTAACAAGATTGATTTTTCTGCTTGAAAATGAGTTTGTAATTTTTCATTATTAGCACGAATTGTATCTTCATTAAGTACAATAGTTGATTGTAAGACGATTCTAAACGCTTCACCGGCAACATGCGTATCTATTGTTGAATACATCTTTTCTATATTCATTCGCTCACCTCATCTGTATCCATCGGTGGAATTAATAAAAAGCCTTCTTTTAAGGGGTCTCGTTCATTATAAAAGAATCGATGCATTCCCATTACCCAGGCTGAGCCTGAAACTTCTGGAATGACTGCTCCAACATCTTTTACCTTTGTTGCTTCGAGGACACGAGCCCTAAATAATGAACCAACAATACTTTCATGAACAAAAAATTCATCTTTATTAATTTCACCTTTAGCATACATAACAGCTAACTTAGCCGATGTTCCTGTGCCACACGGCGATCGATCAATACCACCCGGTGGAACGACGACAGTATTTTTCAAATCCGCTTCTGGATGAACAGGGTCGGTAAAAAACTCCATATGTGTTAAACCTCTTATGAATGGATATTCCGGATGAACAATCTCTTCTGTCGCATTAATTTGATTACGAATTTTTATGCCCATGTCGATAATTTCCGAAGCGTTATCCATACTCAAATCTAACTTTAAATCCCGGGCATCAATGATTCCGTAAAAGTTACCACCGTAAGCGATATCACACGAGACATCACCAACACCTGTAACATTCACCGTAATTGTTTTTAACAAAAATGCTGGAACATTAGCAAAAGTAACTTCCTCTGCTTTTCCATTTTTTACTTTAATTTTTACTTCAACAAGACCAGCTGGCGTATCTAAATTTATATGTGTATACGGTTCCTTTGCTTCAATATGACCGGTTTCGATAAGAGTTGTACAAAAACCAATCGTATCGTGACCACACATTGGTAAATATCCGCCAGTTTCTATATATATAACGCCAACATCTGCATCTGGATGACACGGATCAACAAGAAGGGCCCCAGACATGACACTATGACCCCTAGGTTCATTCATTAAAAATTTTCGAATCCAATCGTAATGCTTTTCCATGTATAACATTTTTTCAGACATTGTTTTTCCTTTTAATGGTGGTAACCCTGTTAGTACAGTTCGTATAGGGTTTCCACCTGTATGTGTATCGACTGTCGTAAATAATCGATCAAATTTCATTTAATTAACCACCTTCCTTTTAAACCGATCAAATCGAAGCGGCTCAGTAGGAATTGACGTCTCTTGTTCTGTAATAATTTCAGACATTAATTTTCCCGTTATGGCAGCCAAACTAATTCCATCACCTTCATGGCCTGCAGCGATGTAAAATCCCGGAACTTCATCTACATGGGAAATGATTGGTAAATGGTCTTCTACCCATGGGCGCAATCCGGCATAGGAACGGATAATCTGCATATCCTTAATACTTGGATAAAATCGGAGGGTACGTTTAGCTATTTGTCGAACAACTTCATAATTAACAGTTGTATTAAAACCTACAAACTCCCGACTACTTCCGAGTAAAAAGTTTTGACTTTCGGTAGGTTCAAACACTAAAGCGACCCCGTACTTTTCCGCCATTTCATCTACTTGGCGTTCACCACCAAATTTAGAAATTAAATAACCAAATTCCATCACCTTACGCATACCAACTGGTTGTTGACGAGCAGCAACGATCAAATGTCCTTTACGTGGATATATCGGTATGTTTATACCTAACATTTTCCCAATTGTCGGACTCCAAACACCACATGCATTAACAACCTTTTTCGCTGTATATGTACCCTTTGTCGTTTCAAGCAAAAATTCACCATTAGACTGTTTAGTAACTCGTTTGACCTCAGTATATTCATGAATTTCAGCGCCATTTTTACTAGCCCCTTGAAACATTGCATACGTTAACAAATAAGGGTTTACGGTTGAGTCGGTATTACATTCTAAACCACCAGGTAAGTCATCAGCTAAGTAAGGAGATTCATTTCGTAAATCCTCTTTATCAAGCATTCGAAAGTCAAGGCCAGACGCTTGTTGTTGTTTAACCCATTTTTCTGCCGCTTCCATCTCTACATCATTTTCACAGACTAAAATACTCCCTAATCTCCGATATTCAAACGGAAGATCTAATTCCTTACTTAATTCATGAACAAGCTGTTGGCTTTTAAGAGACATTTGACTATCAAAACCTGGATCTTTATCAATGGCTAAAATATTTCCATCACATCTAGATGATGTCCCGCTGGCGCGTTCATTTTTTTCTAATACAGTAACATCAAGTCCCGCTTTCGAACAAAAATAACTTATCGCCGCACCTATAATGCCGCCACCTATGATGACTATATCGCGGTGCTTAATCTCCAATAGAATACTCACTCCTTTCCCATCATGCCTCGCTATTTTATTAGCTCACATAACTAGAGATGCAAGTACTGTGCCAATTGCTATTTCGGTATAATAGGTGGATTACAAATTGAAAATCATTTAAATGTGTGTAAAAATAATTACAAACGTTTAATTTATTTAACAAAACGGAGTTTCGTCTATGTTGCAACTATTTATCAATATTAATGAGATTTTTGTTAAAGAATTTTAGAGCTATTGTAGAAAGCAAAGTGACAGCCAAAAACGCGATGTCATTCTTGCCATTGATCATGAAGGATGATTTTGAAGTTATATAAATATAAGACATTTTTTACGTAACTGGAGATAGCTTATACTATCTAAACAATGAATTGAAGGTCTAAAATATATAGGTTATAAAAAATAGTGAAAATTACTTGACGATGAACTACAAAAATATTTTATTTAAATAAATAAAAATGACGTTGTGAAATTATTGGTGACTGTTTTCACTAACGTCATTTTAAAAATTAAGTATACTATTTTTATATA
>DATGSQ010000039.1:0-53450 GCA_035302425.1 Bacillota bacterium
ACTCATTCAGAGTCGACTCAGGAGCTGAGGCCGTCCCCGCGGAAAGCAAAGGTCTTGAAGTGAAGGTCAATAATATTCACATTAAAACGGTGTCCAGTTTAAACTGAACACCGTTATTTTTGTTGAGTTTTGTCCCAGCCTTTTTTTGAACATTTATTCTGTTACTTCAATAATACCTACTGCGCCTTTTGTTGCGTGATTGAACTGGTGAGTAACAAATGGGTAGTTGCCAGGTTCTTTTAATGTAAATTCAACGACTGCCCCACCGCTTGCTGGTAACATGACTGTTTGCATACCTTCAAAATGGTTAGCTGGATTACCGTCGATATACACATCTTCCATAATTGTACCGATAACATGGAATGAGCTTACTTCATTAGGGCCAACGTTGTTTACATAAATTCGTACTTTGTCGCCTGCTTTTGCTTTTAATGGTTCATCTTTAAGGGCTGTAAATGTTCCATTTGTATTTGGTTGTCCTTCATGTAGTGCTTTAGCTGAGAAAACAACTTGAGAAGGAACGCCATTAGTCATATCATCTAAATCGTTATATTTGTACCATTCGTTTTGGATGACGACATATTCTTGATCAATTTCATCATCCGTAGGAAATCCATCTTTAGGTTTCACAATGATGACGCCATGCATGCCATTAGCAATGTGAGCTAGAACAGGTTCGGTTGCACAGTGGTACATGAAAACACCGGGACTTGATGTAGGAAACGTAAATGTTCCATTTTCATTTGGACCAAAGTCAGCAAAGCCTACTTCTGGATTTGTATGAACAGCATGTAAATCGATACTATGTGGGATTGCTGGGTCTAAGTTGTCAATCGAGATATGAAGGATATCCCCTTCTTCAACAACAATTAAAGGTCCAGGGGCTTCCCCATTAAATGTCCAAGCTTTATACATATATCCAGGCTCTATTTCGATGTCAGTTACTTGTGTTGTCATTTCTACATAAACGTCTTTGCCATCTCGTTCGATTTTGAGTGGTACAGGTTCTTGATTAAGTCCTTTATGTGGTTCAATGACATCAATCTCTTGAGTATTTACTTCTGCATTTACGTTTTCAACGTCTGTAGAAGCAAGATTAACACTACAAGCAGATAACAATAAGACAGTTGCACTAAGACCAATAGCTACACGATAAGATATTCTTTTGAACATAATTATCACCTCATCATTTTAGTTGGATAAGAGATAGTTTTTTATTTATGATCCACTCAATCGCTTCATGGCCTTATAAACGTTATCTGCTAGATTGAATGGCTTTGTCTTATCCGCACTTATAGTGTAACCTTTTAAATATATTGAGTTTGTGATTTAAATCACATATATATGCTCAGTTGTGAACAAACTATGAATTGCGCATTGCAAAACCACATTTTATCGTATTTACAACCATTTTATATTTTAATTAACTAAGACGTTTTATAGCTTTACAATTGTTAACATAAAAAAGTGGCAGGCCAAATAATCATCGACCTACCAAAACGAATCATTTTATTTATATATTGTTAAGTGATATTACCATTCAAAAAAAATTTATAAAAACATTTTTATTCCATAAGCTCTGCTACTATTTCATAGGACCGTATCCGAGCATTATGATCAAATATTTGTGAGTTTATGATGACTTCATCTGTCTTTGTTTCTTGAATAAAGCTTGCTAACTTTTCTTTTACAGTGTCTCTGTCACCGACAATAGTTGACCGTGAGTCAAGGGACTGTTCAACGGCTGCTCGTTCAGATGGAGACCATATATCATCGATATTTTCAACAGGTGGTTGTAACTTTGACGGCTCACCTCGTCTTAAACTTAAAAATTGCTGTTGTTGTGAAGTCGCTAAATATTGTGCTTCTTCTTGGGAGTCAGCAGCAATAATATTTACGCCAACCATCGCATATGGCGCATCTAAATGTTTAGATGGTTGGAAGTTTTCACGATACAATTGTAATACTGGAACAGTGAGTTGTGGGGCGAAGTGACTTGCAAAAGCAAATGGACGTCCTTTCTCTGCAGCAAGACGTGCACTAAAATCACTTGAACCGAGAAACCAAATAGGAACATTTAATCCTGTTCCAGGAACTGCACGAACGTTTCCTGTTGGTTCATCAACAAAATAATTTTCTAATTCGGAAACATCTAAAGGAAAATCTGAAACATCAGAATGAAGGGAGCGCCGTAAAGCAAATGCAGTTGCCCCATCTGTACCAGGTGCACGTCCTAATCCAAGGTCAATTCTTCCCGGATACAACGATTCTAATGTCCCAAACTGTTCAGCAACAACAAGTGGTGCGTGGTTCGGTAACATAATACCTCCTGCACCGACACGTATATGTCTCGTTTTTCCTGCAATATGACCGATGATGACGGAAGTGGCAGAACTCGCTATTCCGGGCATGTTATGGTGTTCCGCTAACCAATATCGATGAAAACCGAGCGATTCAACACGTTGGGCTAAATGAACACTATTTGTAAACGATTGTTCTGGTGTACTACCTTCGTTAACGGGTACTAAATCGAGGACAGATAGACGAACGTTTTTAAATGTTTTTGACTTGGACATAATATCCACTCCTAAACAGCATTTTAGTATGGTCGTTAAAGTTATTCTTCCCGATTTTGCTTATTAGTAAAATAATCATGTAATTCATCTTTAATTGATGAATCAGCAAGTTTTACCTTTGCACGGTATGAAGCACGTAATATTAAATGTCCTGAAACAGGTGCCGTTAAAAAGACGAAAACGATTGCTAAAATGATTCGAATACTAACGAATGATTCGGCAGCAATATAATATATAAAAATACCGACCAAAGTAATTAAAACAGCAACGGTTGTTGTTTTCGTTGCCGCATGGGCACGGGAGTAAACGTCTGGAAAACGAATGAGACCGATAGCACTAACGATACTCGTTAGACTACCAATAACGATAAAAGCAATTCCAATATACTTAAAGATCTCGCTTACGATCAATAATCGCACCTCTTTCTAAAAATTTAGAAAAGGCAATTGTACTAATAAAGGCGAGAATCGCTAAAATTAACATGACATCGAGAAAGGCTTTTGTTCCAAATAAAATTGAAACGATTGCCATTGCTGAGATAAGATTAACTCCTATGACATCCATTGATAGTACACGATCGGAAAAACTCGGTCCTAGTACGATTCGCACAAAAGAAATAGCAATTGCTAATCCAAAGCAAGTTAATGAAAAAACAAATAAACTATTAATCATTTTAGCGACTCACCTCCATAATTGCTTTTTCAAATCTTTTTAATGACTTTTCTAAATCACCCTGATAACGGTTAATGTCCATCGCATGTACATAAAAGACATTTCCTTCAGGTGTAACTTCCATGACGACAGAACCTGGTGTTAATGTCAGTAGTAAGGCTAATATCGTTACTTCCCAATCATTTTGTAAAATCGTCGTATATTTAAAAATTCCCGGTTCAATATCGAGTTTCGGATGGATTATATGTTTGATAACGACAATAGCTGATTGTAATGTTTCCGAGATGAAAATAAGGACGAGTAAAATGACCGCTAATAATCGATGTAAATAAAATCTACCCCCGAAAAAGCGCCGCATTAAGAAGACAATAAACATTCCGACCAAAAAGCCAGCAAAAAATGTTGATGTTTGGAAAATTACTTCATCATTAAACAATACCCAAAGAATAGCGATGAATAAATTAAGTAAAAATTGAATGGCCATTTATTTTCACCTCGCACATCGTCATTAATCATTGTAAAGGACAGCTTCAATATAAATATTTGGGTTTGCTAAAACTTCAGCCGCCTGTGTAATCGTATCGGCCAAGCCTTCCGCACCAATTCCTAGGGCAAAAGATAATAAAGTGAGTAAAATACCCGGTATTAAAAGTCCTTTTCGTAGTGGTCGTTCATCTTCAGGACTAATCATCGTTTCGCCCCAAAAGCAGTCCATAAATATACGTAGTAAAGAGTATAGGACAAATAACGTTGAGGCAAAGCTTAAGAATAGTAACCAATAGGCACTATTTTCAATCGCCCCTTGACCGATAAGAATTTTACCGATAAAGCCACTTAGCGGTGGAATGCCGGCTAAAGAAATAATCGTTATAAAAAACAACCAACCTAATATAGGATAGTTTTTAATTAAACCACTAATCGAACCCATTCGGGCAGTTCCTGTTAAATAAATTATCGTGCCAGCGAGCAAATAAAGTAATGCTTTAACGATGATGTCATGGATTAAATAATAAATTGTTCCTTCAAAAGCGACTTGGGTTCCTAAAGCAAGCCCGACAAAAATAAATCCAACAGCAATAATAACGTTATAAGCAACGATATAACGGATATTTCGTGATGAAACAGCCCCAATACTACCAGCAATAAGTGTAATAGCTGCCATCCAACTAATTAATGTATGGGTAATTTGCGGCTCATGATAAAACAGTAAAGTAAATATACGAAACATCGCATAAATGCCTACTTTAGTTAACAAAGCACCAAATAAAGCGGCAATAGCTGTAGGTGGTGCGCTATAAGATCCTGGCAACCATTGATAGAGAACGAGACCTGCTTTTAAACTAAAAACGATTAAAAATAAAATACTAACGACCGTTATAACAGGGGTTTGCCCAGATTCTTGGATACGCTCGGCTAAATGTGCCATATTAAGCGTTCCGAGTATTCGATATAAATAAGCGATCGCCACAAGAAAAATCCACGATGATAAAATATTAATCGTCATATAAATGATCGATTGGCGAAGTTGATTTTTCTCACTGCCTAGCGTAATTAACACGTAAGAAGCGAGTAACATCACTTCAAAGCTAACGAATAAGTTAAACAAGTCACCTGTTAAAAAAGATGCATGAACTCCAGTGACTAAAAATAAAGTAAAGGGATAAAAAAACATTTTCTCTCGTTTTTCATTAATTGATTGTGTCGCATAAATTAAAACAATTAATGTAACGATACTTGATGTTAAGACGAGTAAACTTGCAAAGGAATCAGCAACAAATAATATACCAAAAGGTGGTTGCCAATCACCAAAATCAAGACGTAAAATCCCTTTTTTCTGTACATCAAATAATAATATTACACTAACAATAGTCGTTACAAGCATCGCTAAAGTACTTACCCACCGTTGCACAACGATCTTTTTCCTAAAAAAGGCAAGGAAAATAGCAGCGATTAAGGGAATGACCATCGGGAGAACGACAATATTATTCATCCTTTCTCCCCCTTAGCTGAAAGACATTATCTGTTCCTAGTTCTTCATATGTTCGATAAGCAACGACTAAGAAAAATGCTGTTACACCAAAACTAATAACAATCGATGTTAAAATAAGGGCTTGTGGTAATGCATCGACATAGCTCGTTGCTTGCTCACCGAGTAGCGGGACACTTTTTTCTTCAAGGCCACCCATCGTTATAAGCATTAAATGGCCAGCATGAGTAAAAATTGCCGTTCCAATAATAATTTGGATTAAATTTTTTGATAATAGCAAATAAGTCCCTACAGTAATTAATATACCTGATAGGATGATCATTAACGTTTCCATCGTTACACATCCTCACTAATCGTTAATATAATTGTAACAACAACACCTACAACGGCTAGGGCTACCCCCGCATCAAACAATGTAACTGTCGTTAGTTCTGTTAAACCGAAAACCGGAAAATTGACTGTAACAAATGTATGTTTTAAAAAAGGTGCACCAAATATGACAGCACCTAAACCTGTTGCAACGACGATTAAAGCTCCAAGGGCAGCAATTTTTTTAAAGTCGAGCGGAATTCCTTGGCGAATCGTTTCGATATCAAAGGCTAAAAACATGAGGGAAAAAGCAGCGGCTAAAACGAGTCCACTAATAAAGCCCCCACCTGGATTGTTATGACCGGAAAAAAACAAATAGATTGCCAAGGTGAAAATTATTAAAACAACAACTTTCGTAATCGATTGTAAAATAACATCATTAATCTTCAATGTCCTTCGCCCCTTTCCGCTGTCTAATTTTAATGAGCGAATAAACACCAATACCGGAAATGAATAAGACGATAACTTCTAACATCGTATCAAACGCCCGAAAATCAGCTAAAATCGTATTGACGATATTTTTTCCACCCGTTAATTCATAAGCATTTTCAAAATAAGTGGAAATTGTTACGAATAACCGTTCACTGTTCACGGTTAAAGCTGTAATAACGAAAATAGCTCCAACTGCAATTGATAAAAGCAAACGTTTCATATCAATTTTTGTTTCTTGTACTTTTTCCTGCCATTTCGGTAAAAAGTAAAAACATAATAAAAACAATACGGTCGTCACTGTTTCGATGACGAGTTGTGTTAACGCTAAATCTGGGGCACGGAATAAGACGAAAAACATCGCAATCGAAAATCCGAGTACACCATTAAGTAAAATTGCTGTTAACCGTGATTTTGCAAAAAGAATCGCAATAGCTGCAGCAATCATAACAAAAACGAGTAACCATTCAAAAAGTCGAACAGGTCGATCATGAGCTAAAGTAACATTAAATGAATTTGTAAAAATTATTACCGCACTAACGGAAATAACTAAAAAGACGAATATATAAATTAAGTAATGCCGTAAGTAGCGTGACATATAAAGCGATGTTAAGCGCGCAGATACTGTATCAACACGTTCAACCGTTGCGGCGTATAATGTATCAAAGGACCAACGATCAGGAAATATGCGGTAAATGACTTTAAATTGATCTAATGCAAAGTAGACGAGAATCCCCCCGACAACAATAGCTAATGTCATTAAAATTTCTGTATTAAAGCCGTGCCAGTGAGTAATTGTTAATTCAGGAACTTGTAGAAACGGGTAAATACTTGCCATTGCCGGTTGCAAAATATATTTATTAACACCATTTGGATAAAAGAAAATTCCTATGATGAAAATAGCTAAAATAATTGGACTAATTAACATACCAACTTTAGGTTCTTCAGCAAATCCCACCGTTGACTCTTCTTCAACATACGTCCCAAAAAAGGTTTTAAAGACGATAATTAATGAATAAACGAACGTAAATAAACTCGCAATCCACGCGAGCACAGGGAATAAGACCCCAATTGAATCGAGAGAAAAAATGTCTAAGGATTGCAAATTTAACATCGCTGAGAAAAACATTTCTTTACTTAAAAAACCATTAAAGGGTGGTAACCCAGCCATTGAAAAGCTGCCGATTAAAGCGACTGTAAAGGACACTGGCATAAAGGCAATTAAACCACCAAGACGACGAATATCACGCGTACCAAGCTGGAAGTCAACGATTCCGATAACCATAAATAAGGCACCTTTAAAGGTCGAATGGTTAATTAAATGAAAAAGAGCAGCAAATGTTGCCTGGGTATACATTGAAAGGTCGTTATTCACTCCATTATATAAAGCGATTGAACCAACCCCAAGAAGACTCATAATTAAACCGAGTTGGCTAACGGTCGAATAGGCGAGCAAAGCTTTAAGATCCGTTTGACGAATCGCTTGAAAGGAACACCAAAGAAGGGTAAATATCCCAATACCGCTAACAGCCCAAAACCAAGTCGCTTCTCCACCGAAAATAGGTGTAAACCGTGCTACTAAATATATGCCCGCTTTAACCATTGTCGCCGAATGTAAATAAGCACTAACAGGTGTAGGAGCTTCCATGGCATCAGGTAGCCAAATATGAAAGGGAAATTGAGCGGATTTTGTAAACGCGCCAAGTAATAGTAAAACCATCGCTGGTATGAATAGTGCGTGGTTTTTAAAAGTGGCAACTGTTGCGATTATTTCGCGCACACTTAAAGTACCCGCCATATGATAAAACATAATAAAGCCCGCTAACATAGCAAAACCGCCAAAAACAGTAATTAACAAAGCCTTTTTTGCCCCGTACCGCGAACCTTTTCGATGATACCAAAAGGCGATAAGTAAAAAGGATGAAATACTCGTCAATTCCCAAAAAACATATAAAACCATTATGTTATCTGAAAAGACGACCCCAAGCATACTTCCCATAAAAAGAAGTAAATATATGTAAAAATGAACAAGGGATTCTTCTGTTGTTAAGTAGTAAATCGAATAAAGGACGACTAGTATGCCAATTCCGGTAATTAATAAACCAAAAATCATACTTAATCCATCGATATATGTCGTATAATTAATGCCGTATGAAGGAATCCAAGAAAGGACATATGTTAACGTTTCACCTCGAACGATTGTTGGGATATATTGTAAAAGATATATAAATAACATAGTTGGTACAGCTAGAACGAACCATCCGAGATGAAAGCGGGAAACTTTTTTATAAATAAAAAGGAGTAACAAAGCCGCTAAAAAAGGGAAAAATATTGCGATATTGACTGACAGCACCGTGCAACCTCCTTTAATAAAACATATTTTGCCAAATAATAAAATTTCCTTTGTTCATTATATAATAAACATTTATTCACTGCACACTAAACGATTAACCAGTAGTTGCTGGATATTTGTCGACAGATTGATTATGATAGATTAAACACAATTATAAAGATGTTTGAAAAACTTTTTTAATCATACAATTATGTCATTAATTAGTGTCTAAAAAGGGGATCGAAAGCATGGTTAAAATAAAAGATCATGTCGATGAACGGATTTTAGTCTGTGTTTATTATGGACCAAATGGTGAGCGGCTAATTAAGCGCGGTCATAAATTAGCAAAATTACTCGACTCTCCGATGTACGTTTTAACCGTTGATGAACTTCCTTACGATAAATTCGATGCGGAAAAATCAGGCTATATTGAGCACTGGGAAGAGTTATCAGATGAATTGAAAAACGTTGAGGAATTTATTTTAAAGGACAATGAAAAGCGGCCGACAGAAAAAGTAATTGCTGAAATTGCGCATCAATTTAATGTAACGCAAGTAGTCATTGGGCAGACCCCACAAAATCGTTGGGAAGAAATTACGAAAGGTAACTTTGTCAATGCCTTGCAACGCGAATTATCATCCTTTATTGATATTCATATTGTTTCTGTTGACCGGGCGATTCGAAGTCAAAAAGGAAACATTTATGAAAAAGGTGTTCGCGCCTTTTTACAACGTGAAGAGGGTAAAGACTTTTACACATTAACCTTTACAAAGTCAAAAAATAATCAGTACGAGGGAATTTTTTATAAAGAAATAGGTACAGATTTTAACAACGGTATTTTTAAATTCATTTATGAAGGAAAAACATATCAAGTTGATGTACATGATAATGTCGTTCGTGAATCGATAAAAGAACCACCAAATGTGTAATCGATTAAAAATAAACAACCTGCAATTGCCTTTATCATTTCAGGCGGTTGCAGGTTTTATTTATTTAACAGCAGACTTTAATTCGTTTAATTCAATGATTCGTTCTTTTTTCGTATATACGTTCATATTTTCACCACGTACAAAACCGACAACAGTAATCCCTAAGTCATTAGCTAATTTTAACGCTAAATCAGTCGGTGCTGCATTGGAAATGACGATCCCAATACCCATCTTAGAAATTTTTAATAACACTTCTGATGATACACGTCCACTGAAGACGATTAATTTATCGTTTAATTTAACGTTATTTTCAATAACATAACCATAAATTTTATCTAAAGCATTATGGCGTCCAATATCTGTGCGAATATGCAAAACATCATTAACCGTACATAATGCAGCATTATGAACCCCACCAGTCATTTGAAAAGATGTTGATTGTGATTGTAGTTCATCCATTAATGTTAAACATTGTTTCGCGTGGATTTTTATTGGTGTTGTAACTGTTTTTGCGGTTTGAACATCACTCTTAAAGTAAAATTGGCGGCTTTTGCCACAGCATGAACCGATAAAGCGTTTCGAATGGTCCTGTTCAAGATGATCAATGGAGCGACTTATTTCAACATAGGCAAATCCTTGCGTCTCATCAATTGAGATCGATTTTATTTCATCGAAAAAGCGAATAATCCCTTCTGATGCTAAAAAGCCAATAACGAGTTCACGTAGATGTGTAGGGGTGCAAACCATCGTAGCAAACTCTTGACCATTAACGACGATTGTTAGAGGGAATTCAACAGCAATAGCTTCATTTTCGATTTTGAAGGAATCATTAGTAAAGCGGGCAATCTCCCAATTGTTTATAACAGTATTTTCCATAAACATCCACCCCCTTCAAAAATTTTAGGAAATTTAAGGACATTGTTAATCGCACAATGCCCTTAAATAGTTTAACAAAAGATAGATTAGCTCGGTTCTGTTTCTAATTCTTCAATACGTTTTTCGACATAGCGTGTATCTTTATGAGCGAAATATGTTTCGGCCTTTTCAATAATCGCTGCAACATTATATTCAGGAATTCCCGCATGATCTTGATAGTTACTTTCAGCTGGAATAAGGACGTTCCCTTCTGGCCAAAATAATTCAATGTTTCCTTCGCGAATGGGTACGAATTTAGCACGTCCATTAAATACGCCATATTTGTTATAGACGACGATCGCATCGCCTTCTTTAATGTCATGTTTTTCTCCATCGACTTCACTCATCATGACATCGTAACGATCAGCTGCGTTAAAGGAATCCTTTTCATCATAAATCATTGAGTTAAATTGATTGCCACGACGCGTCGTTACATAAACATGTCCTTCAGGTTTGCGTAGTTCTGGTATTTCAACAGGAATTAAATTACCTTTACCATCTGGTGTTGGGCAAATGCCATCCTCGCATAACCATGCGCCACCCCATTGGAAAACATCACCACGTTCTTTTAAATGTTGAATTCCATCGTAGTTAGGAGCTGTTTTCGCTATTTCTTCACGAATTTCCGCTGCATCTTCAAAGTGAATTAAATGTTTTTCTTCTGGCTTAACTCGTTTCGCTAAATCGATATAAATTTCCCACTCTGAACGTGCCTCTTCTATCCGCGGTCCTTTAATTTCTGGCGAGAAGTAGACCATTCGTTCAGTCGATGTTGATGTACCCCCACCGGGCTGCTCATAACGGGTCATCGCTGGTAAAACGATAACAGCCTCCTTCGCATCGACGAGTGTAGATGTGTTGAAAATAATGTCTTGATGGACACGTATGTCAACACTTTCTAATGCTTCCTGGACAAATTCAGGGCGTGGCATCGTTTCTAGGAAGTTACCACCTGACATATAGTAGAGTTTAAGTTTTCGTTCATGATCTTCAGGTAAAACGGCATTTTCCAATGTAACACCGACAATGTCACCTTGCCATTCAGGAATTTTAAACTTCCAATGCTCTTCGACACGTTTTCTATTTTCATCGTTCATATCGCCACCTGGTAAGACGAAGGGGTCAGCTCCCATTTCACCTGAGCCTTGAACACCAGAGTGACCGCGAATTGGCATGAGTCCACAATGGTCACGACCGAGAAAACCACGTAAGAGAGCTAAGTTAGCTACTTGTGATACGTTATCTGTTCCAAAACGATGTTGGGTTAATCCCATCGACCAGACGAAAACGGCTGTTTTTGATTTTGCAAGTAATGTCGCTAGTTCTCCCATACGTTCTTTCGTTAAGCCTGATGACTTTTCGAGCTGTTCCCACTCGTAAGCCATTACTTTATCGCGTAGTTCATCGTAACCATTTACATGTTCTTGGACGAATTCATGGTTAACCGCTGAACCTGGGTTTTCTTCTTCCATTTCAAACCAATGTTTCATAATGCCGTGCATAAAGGCGATATCACCGCCGATATTTACTTGGTAAACGTCATCGGCTATTTTAGTACCGAATAACGCAGACTCTGGGACAGATGGAATCCAGTAAGCATCCATCGCAGGCTCGCGATACGGGTTAATAATAATAATTTTCGTCCCTTTTCGTTTAGCGGCATACATATATTTAGTTGAAACAGGTTGGTTGTTCGCTGCTACAGAGCCCCAAAATAATAATACATCGGTTCCAATCCAATCTTTATAATTACACGTCGATGCCCCCACACCAATAGAACGATTAAGCGCTGTCTTTGATGGTGAGTGACAAATACGTGAAGCGTTATCAATGTTATTCGTTCCTAGGAAACGGGATACTTTTGCCGCTGTATAATAAACTTCATTTGTAATACCTCGTGATGTTAAGTAAAAGGCAAATTGCTTAGGATCAATGGATCGAATTTTTTCAGCAATTGTATCTAAAGCTTCATCCCATGAAATGCGACTAAATTTACGATCGCCAGGTCTTCTAATAAGTGGATATGGAATCCGGCCAAGTTTACGTAACTCTGTACTATCTAGTTTACGTAACTCATCTATATCTTGATGAATAACTTCTTCGTCCATTGCAGGCATTGTACTTAAGCGTAAAACGTTTAGACGTGTCATACATAAATGAGGACCTTTTAATGTTTGATCTTTAAGTCCAGAAACACCAAGGGCACAGCCGTCACAGACACCTTGTGTAAGAATCCTTGTCGCATATGGTAAATTATCTCTATTTTCCCAAACGACCCTCATCGTGTCGCGAATATGATGTGGTTTTATTTTGCCTAACCCGAAAGGTACTTTACTTACCCATAAATTAGGGGCAGGTTTTTTCGATAACTTTATTGGGCCAGTATGTTTAGTTTTTCCCATTAATTTCGCCTCCAAACTATAGTAATCTAGGAAACTAACTTAAATTTTTGTAAAAAACATCGTAACAGTAATCTTTGTATATTTTTAAAAGATAATGTTACGATTAGTATGTTATATAGTCTATGATGATGTCCAGTTATATCTTTAGTATATTATATCATGGAATGTATTGCTATGTGAGAGAAAACTCTTAGGCTTACACATGTTTTTTGATATCGCTTTTTTATTCGTTTAATATTTACATCGTTTTTAATAAAACGATTAAAGTATAGCTAAAATAATATCGAAAGCAAATTACGTTAAATGATCACTATTCGTTTAATTTTATATTATATAAATAGCTTACCAACAAGCTATGTCATCGACTACCTATTTGAAATATAATACATGTTTAATTAATACTATTAATAGGATACGTTTAAAATTACTTTTGAATTTGTTCATCAACTTGTATAAGTAATTGTTTAATCGTTTGATCTTGAATCGTTAAATCTGCATACATGTCATAAAGTGTGGGCTCCTGGTTAACGATAACTAATTTAGCTCCATTTTCTTTAGCTTGTAATGGAAACAAATTAGCCGGAGAAACAGATAATGACGAACCTAGAACAATAAATAAATCAGCGCGCATCGTTTCTAATTCAGCTTGTTGAAAAACATCTTGTGGTAGCATTTCACCGAAAAGGACAATTCCTGGGCGAACAGTCCCGTGACAGTCATAACAATGAGTTTTATCGTTTAAATAATCTTCGCGTGGATGTTCCTTTTGGCAATCGTGGCAATGAAACTTACGAAACGTCCCATGGAGCTCCATAACATTTTTGTTGCCGGCATCATGGTGAAAACCGTCAACGTTTTGCGTAATAATTGCTTGAATGAATCCAGACTCTTCCCACTTCCCCAAAATATAATGTCCTTTATGTGGACTATATTTTGTTATTTCCCGAAGTCGATAGCGATAAAACTCGGTAAACTCAGCTTCATTATTTATTAAAGCATTAACATTTGCTAACTCATCAGGGTTAAACTTTTCCCATAAACCGCGTGATTTTGAGCGAAAGTCGGGTAAGCCACTTTCGGTAGACATACCCGCTCCCGTGAAAACGACTGTATGTGAAGCTTCTAATAGCAAATCTTTCAATTGTTTCATGATTAATCACTCCGTAATGAACGATTTAATTTAGAGAACGCCTTGAACAATCATTGCATCTGCAATTCGTTTAAAACCAGTAATACTAGCACCGATAACTAAATTATTCGTAAATCCATAGTTCTCCGCCTCAGTCATACATCTATGATAGATGTTTTTCATAATATTTCTTAGTTCTGTATCTATTTTTTCAAAGGACCAACTAATTTTAGCACTATTTTGTGCCATTTCTAATGATGAGACAGCAACACCACCGGCATTTACCGCTTGTGCTGGACCGAATAAAACATCATTGTCTAAAAAGATTTTTATCGCATCAATTGAAGATGGCATATTTGCACCTTCAGCAACTACTTTTACCCCATTTTTAACTAATTGCATTGCCGCTTGTTCATCAATTTCATACTGTGTAGCACATGGTAAGGCGATATCGCAAGGAATTGACCAAATATCATTGCATTGGTCACAATATGTCGCTTTAGGGTCGATTGTTAAATATTCTTGTATACGTTTTTCCTCAACGAGCTTTAATTGTTTAATAGTAGTAACATCGAGTCCGTTCTCGTTGTAAATATAACCCGAAGAGTCACTACATGCGACTATTTTAGCGCCTTTTTCTACCGCTTTTTCCATCGTATGAATAGCGACATTACCCGATCCGGAGACGACGATTGATTTTCCGGCTAATATTAATCCTTTTTCACGTAACATTTCTTCCACAAAATAGATTGCTCCATATCCCGTTGCTTCTGTGCGACCGAGACTTCCACCGTATTCGATTCCTTTTCCAGTAATAACACCCGGCTCGTATTTTCCCGTCATTCGTTTATATTTCCCAAACATGTAGCCAATTTCACGAGCGCCTACTCCGATATCACCTGCGGGCACATCGATATCTGGACCAATATATTTAGCAAGTTCAGTCATATAACTTTGACAGAAGCGCATAATTTCCATAGGTGACTTTCCCTTTGGATCAAAATCTGCTCCTCCTTTTGCTCCGCCGATGGCTTGGCCGGTTAAAGCATTTTTAATCGTTTGTTGGAAAGCAAGACTTTTCATAATGCTTAAATTGACCGATGGATGAAACCGAATACCACCTTTATAAGGACCTATCGCTTGGTTAAATTGGACACGGTAACCTCGATTGACATGAATTTTTCCTTTATCATCGACCCAAGGAACTTTAAAAGAAATTATACGATCAGGTTCAACAATACGCTCTAAAATATTATGTTGTTCATAAATAGAGTTATTTTTAAAAAGTGGTGTAATCGCATCAAATAAACTTTTAACAGCTAATTGAAATTCCTTTTCATAGGGATTTCTTTCTTGTACTTTTTCAAAAACTTTGTTCACATAATCACATGTGTTTTCATTTAATTTTGTTCGGATAAAACTCATAAACAAAACTCCTTTCAAAAGTTTCCATATTTATAATCGATAAATTAGATGAGTTAGGCGGAAATAATTCGTTTATGGATAAACTCGTGTATAAAACATTTGGAAAATAGGCGGTTGTCGTATTCATATTAAAAACGCGACAATAAAAAAATTATTATTTGGGGATTTTTATAAGTAGGCAATCATTTTCCTCTGTAAGTAATATCATATATAATATAAGTAATCTTGGCAATATAGAAAATAGATATAATCCATATCAATATTAGATGATAGAGTGGTGAATGAGTTGGAATTAAGACAAATTAAATACTTTATAGAAGTTGCTAAACGAGAGCATGTTACTGATGCAGCAAACGCTCTTCACGTCGCTCAGTCAGCCGTTAGCCGACAAATATTTAATTTAGAAGCTGAGTTAGGCGTCGACTTATTTATCCGTGAAGGTCGCAGCATTAAATTAACGACAGTTGGACGAGCATTTTTAGAGCGTATGGAACAAGCGATGAATGTTATTGATGATGCCCGACAAATTGTTGAAGAATATACAGATCCTAAGCGTGGAACGATACATATTGGTTTTCCAAGTAGTTTAGCGACTTATATGTTACCGACCGCTATTTCTGCTTTTCGTAACGAATATCCACATGTGAAGTTTTCCTTAAATCAAGGGTCTTATCACTATTTAAAAGAAGCGGTCGTAAGAGGTGATGTAAATATTGCTTTAATGGCACCCGTTCCGACAAATATCCCTAAAACGAGAGGGACAATTTTGTTTACCGAAGATCTTGTAGCATTACTTCCACAAAATCATCCATTAGCGAAAGAAAAATCATTGACATTAAATGATTTACGAAATGATTCGTTCGTGTTATTTCCAGAAGGGTTTATTTTACGAGAAATTGTCGATAAAGCATGTTTGCAGTTCGGTTTTAAACCGAAAATGGCCTTTGAGGGAGAGGATATTGATGGAATTAAGGGATTAGTCTCAGCAGGTTTAGGAGTCACCCTCGTCCCGGAGATTACGATCGTTGAAAATATCCCCCGTTCAACGGTTGCCATTCCGATCGTTGAACCGAGTGTAACCCGAACAGTAGGAATGTTAATACCGACTGAACGAACATTACTGCCGACAGAAGAATTGTTCTTCCAATTTTTGAAAGACTTTTTCACACGATTAGAGAAGTTTCAATATTAGAAAAGAAGCAGTTATTGAGCTTTTTTAAGGAATGTTCTATACTCATCGAATGCTACGTAAATTTGTGTAGATATATTATGGGGGGTAAATAGTCTTGTTTTGGGCAATCTTTATTGTTGTTGCTTATGTACCGATAATGTATCGAATTCACCGGAGAATTGAATTTTTAGAAAATGAAGTAAGAAGATTAAAAAGAGAAAATTAATTTAAGGTTGGCTAAACTGGGTTTTTATAGATAAACCCAGTTTTTTTTAAAAAGTAAATGTTAAGTATAACTAACTTTATGTTAGAAATAAGTTGCAAATAGCAACGACGTCATGTAATATATATTTAACAATATGAACGAAATATATTACTTATTGTCGGTGATAATATGGTAAGTAAAATGAAATTAGCGAGAATTGAAAAAAGTTTAACACAAGCTGAACTTGCAGGAAAAGTAAAAGCAACGCGGCAAACAATCGGCCTAATCGAAAAAGGAAAATATAATCCAAGTTTAAACTTATGTAAGGCGATTGCTAAAACGTTAGATAAAACATTAGATGATTTGTTTTGGGAGGATGATTAAATGATTCGCTCATTTTTAAATGCTTTTTTACCAGAAGATGAATATAGACGAAAGCAAATTTTATATTTTATGGCTGAAGCACTGTTTCTAATAGTCGGTGCTTTTCTATTACTCGGTTTACTTGTATATGTATTTAATAGCTTCTCAGTAAATTCCGATCTATTAGTCTTTTTAAGCCCATTTTTAATGATCGCTTATGTGAACTTTCGCTATATTTTTACGGGTATGGAATATACAGAAGTTTTTCAAGAAAGGGACTATACAAAAGAACGGCGTTATGCAATTGTTCGTTCACTTGTTGCTGGATCGATCTTCACAATTGCTTTATTAGTTATTAAAGGATTACCCACGAATATGAGTGAAACCTTAGACATCACCGTTTTGCCAATTATTTTCATTGTTTTCTATTTCATCATTGAATGTATATCATTAAAACGTTCGATTAATAAAAATAAAGAACTTGATGATTAACATACATAAGTACAAAACATAAGAAGTAATTAAACGGTTTACGTATTTAAAGGGCTATGATCCCTAATTGGTATAGGTTTATTTATAAACAAATATGACAAAATAACAGACAACTATGTTAAGATAAAAACAATAGTTAGTACTCAAACAAAAAGTTCGCATACTCATCGGGTAAATAACTTAATGTAATCGATTCCACATCCTAGCAATAACCTTTATGAGTTAGACTTGTTGCTAAGTAGTATAAAAATATACATTTGATGTAGAGAGGAAATCATAAAATGCTTATAAAATCCTTTGAAAAGCCTTTAACCGATATGAGCGGTACTAATAATGGGGAAGGTACAATAACGAAAGAGTATGTACAAATTAATGGAGCACGACAAGGCATTATTATTGAATCTATTAATAAAGGAAATCCACTATTATTATTATTACATGGTGGTCCCGGATTCCCTATTTATCCATTTGTTAAAGCTCATAGTATGAGGCTAGAACAATTCTTTGATGTCTGTTATTGGGATCAAAGAGGGACTGGCATGTCTTATAATAAAAAAGATGTTAAAAAGCAGCTAACAGTCGATCAATTAGTTGATGATACAATACAGGTCATCAATTATTTACGAGGGAAATATTCACAAGATAAAGTATTTTTACTTGCCCATTCATGGGGTACATATCTTGGGAGTCTAGTAGCAAGTAAAAAGCCTGAATTATTTCATGCATACATAGGTGTTGGTCAAATTGGTTCACAAAAAGAGTCTGAAAATGAGACATACAACTTTATTTTAGATCAAGCGATTGAAAAGAATGATCAGCAGGCAATTAAAAAAATAGAAAAAGTAACATTTAATGAAAATTATTATAAAGATCGTGCATATGGTGCCATTAGAGCTAAATATACAAATAAGTATGGTGGTGGATTTAAGCGAAGGGGTTATTCTACTATTGAGAACTTAAAACACGTTTTTACTTGTCCAAATTATACCTTTATAGAGCGCATGAATATTTATCGTGGTAGTTTTTATAGTTATCAATCATTAAGTCATGTGATGGCTACAACTAACTTAATAGAACTTGTTCCAACCCTCAATCTTCCGGTATTTATACTTCAAGGTCTCCATGATTATCAAACAACATATACCCAAGCGAATCGTTTCTATGAATCCATCGAAACACCACAGAAGAAAATGTACACCTTTAAACATTCCGCACATACACCCTTTATTGAAGAGCGTGAGCGATTTAATTATATTATCGAAAATGACGTTTTGGCTGTAGATTCGTAAATATGTTTGTGAGTGTTAAAAAATTCCCATGCATATTTGTGATTGTCCGTTAGACTTATGTTATGATGGGTGATGCTGTTTAAAATATCATTTAAATTTTAAACTATGTTTTCATTAAACTGATCATAAATTCATAAAGAATAATTAGCGGTTCTGGTAATACAGCAAATTTTAATAAACCGATAAGTTAAAAATTTTCAAGGGAATTTACGCAAGATAGTGATCTTGATTAAATGGAATTTAGCTGACATGAATAATAATTTATTGCAATGTTAAAATGAGTATGATATCGTATATAGTACAATATATTGAGTGATCAACAAAATTAAATACTATATGTAGTGTTATGGGCGATGGTGATCGTCTAGATCTTAAAATGGGAATCCAGTGTAAATCTGGAACTGCCCCCGCAACTGTAAGTGCAAACAAACGAGAGTAAAGCCACTGTTTCAACACGAAACGGGAAGGCCACCAAGTAAAATCGTGCACGAGTCAGGAGACCTGCCATTGAATCCATAGTTTCATTTCTTCGGGGTGGGAGAATGTGAAACGATAGATAATTATGTACGATTCTGTCGTTTTAGCTGTTTATCACCGTGATAAACGGCTTTTTTGATGATACGATAACAGTCATCAAATTTCTTTCACCTCCTATTGAATGTTATTAATCAAAGGAGGTTTTTTAATGGGGAAAACTCATGAAAGGTTACAAAGTGGGCGATTATCAGCTTTAATTGATGAGCTTACGGAAGGATTATCTATTGACGAGGTTTATTATCGTGACAAAGTATTAAGACATATAACAAATAATGAAATAGATGATAAAACTTACGATTTACTTATTAAAAGTGCTTTAGAAAACATCGATGAAGCAGAACCTGATTGGACGTATGTTGCAAGCCGTGCTTATTTACATCAACTTTATGAAAAGGCGGCACAAAATCGTGGCTATGTCACGGATTTAAAATATGGGGATTTTTATTCATTATTAAAAACATTAACAGATAAAGGTATATATGCTCCACATTTACTTAGTACATATTCAAAAGAAGATATTGCTTATTTTGCTACCCAAATTAAACCAGAGCGTGATTTATTGTTTACGTACTTAGGTTTATATACATTAGCAACACGTTATTTAGCGACCGATTTTACAAAAAATGTTTATGAACTCCCGCAAGAGCGATGGATGGTTATTGCGATGCACTTAATGCATGAAGAAGATGCGAGTAAACGTAATGATCTTGTTGTTGAAGCTTATTGGGCGTTAAGTAATCTTTACATGACCGTTGCCACTCCAACGATGAACAATGCAGGGAAAACCCATGGGCAATTATCTAGTTGTTTTATCGATACGGTCGATGATAGTTTGCAAGCCATTTATGATAGTAATACAGATATTGCCAAACTATCAAAAAATGGTGGTGGTATCGGTGTCTATATGGGGAAAGTTCGTGGCCGTGGTAGTTCAATTAAAGGGTTTAAAGGGATGTCAAGTGGTGTCGTTCCATGGATTAAGCAACTAAACAATACAGCTGTAAGTGTTGATCAACTTGGGACACGTAAAGGTGCCATTGCTATTTATCTTGATGCCTGGCATATCGATATTGAATATTTTTTAGATTTAAAGTTAAACAACGGTGATGAGCGACTCCGGGCCCACGACATTTTCACGGGTATTTGTTTACCCGATTATTTTATGGAACAAGTAGATAAACGGGGGGATTGGTATTTGTTTGACCCCCATGAAGTACGTCAAGTAATGGGTTATTCATTAGAGGACTTTTACGATGAGGAAAAAGGTGATGGTACGTGGCGTCAGAAATATAAAGAATGTATCGCCAATGAAAACTTAAGTAAACGAAAGGTTCCAGCCATTGAAATTATGAAACGCATTTTACGTTCACAGCTTGAATCAGGAACCCCGTTTATGTTTTACCGTGATGAAGTCAATCGTCGTAATGTCAATAATCATGAAGGCATTATTTACTGCTCGAATTTATGTACAGAAATTACCCAAAACCAATCACCTACAGAGTTTTTAGAAGAGTATGTTGAAAATGAAGATGTTATCGTTAAAAAGTATAAAACAGGAGATTTTGTCGTCTGTAATCTAAGTTCGATTAATTTAGGGCGGGCAGTAACAGATGATGTTTTAGAACGTCTCATTACAATTCAAGTGCGTATGCTCGATAATGTCATTGATATTAATACATTACCGATTAAACAAGCGATGTTAACGAATCAAAAGTACCGAGCTATTGGTCTTGGAACGTTTGGATGGCACCATTTACTCGCTTTAAAGGGCATTGAATGGGAATCTGATGAAGCCGTTGCATATGCTGATAAACTTTACGAAAAAATTGCTTATTTAACGATTAAAAATAGTATGGAACTAAGTAAAGAAAAAGGGCATTATCCATACTTTGCAGGCAGTAAGTGGCACACGGGAGAATATTTTACTGACCGTGGCTATACAGATGAGAAATGGACAAAGTTAAGAGAAGCCATAAAAGAAAATGGTATTAGAAACTCTTATTTAATGGCTGTAGCACCTAACTCATCAACGGCGATGATTGCTGGTTCAACAGCAAGTATCGACCCTGTTTTCAAACCCTTTTACAGTGAAGAGAAAAAAGACTTTCGTATACCTACAACAGCACCAGATATGAACCATCAGACGTACAATATTTATCGTCGTTCGGCATATATTGTCGACCAACGTTGGTCAGTTAAACAAAATGCGGCAAGACAAAAACATATTGACCAAAGTATTTCCTTTAATATTTACGTTCCAAATACGATTCGTGCTTCTGTTTTACTCGATGTTCATTTGCAAGCATGGCGTTCAGGTCTGAAAACAACTTATTACGTACGCTCAACAGCGAGTGATATTGAGGATTGTGAGTGGTGTGAAAGTTGAGAGCTTTAATTGCTTATTTAACGTATAGTGGAAACACTGAGGAAGTGGCGGAAATTGTCGGTTTAGAACTTGAAAAATATGATGTATCGATAACTTGGCATCGTATCGGCTTTGATAAGGTGCCAAATATGGACACGTTTGATGTTATATTTTTAGGAACTTTCACGTGGGATTACGGCGAAACACCTGAAGAAGTGAAAGACTTTGTTTTAGATGTCGGTTATAAACCGAAAAATATGGCGATTTTCGGGACCGGGGATACACAATTTGGTCCAGAGAGTCAATATTGTTTAGCTGTCGATAAATTAGCGAAATTTTACCATAGTCCGTGGCCGGGGCTCAAAATTGAACAATCCCCACGCGGTGCTCAAGAAAAAGACGTTAAAAATTGGGTGAAGGGAGTTATGCAACATGCAACAAACATTACTTTCGCGCGCTAAAACATTAGAGCCGCTTTATCCGAATAAATCAACAGGTATTTTTAATGGTGAGTCAAGTGGCATATTAAATTGGAACGACATCGCTTATCCACATTGGTATAAAATGTATAAGCGACTTTTAGCAAACTTTTGGCAAGCGGATGAAGTAAATATGGCAAGTGATGTGAAACAATTTCCGACATTAACACCGTCAGAACAAGACGCTTATTTAAAAATTATCGGATTGCTTTCAACCTTAGATGCTCCACAAACACGAACGGCTTTACTTTTATCGCTTTATGCAACCGATCCATCGGTGCAATCGATTATGGCAGTTATTGCGCAACAAGAAGCGGTGCACAATGAGAGTTATTCATATGTTTTATCGTCGGTCGTTTCCCTCGATGAACAAAATGAATCCTTTGAGCTCGGTCGTAAAGACCCTGTCCTTTTGAAGCGAAATGAACAAGTCATTTATTATTACAATAAATTTGTTGAGGAACCGACGTTAAAAAACATGCTCAAAGTAATGGTCTTTACTGCTTTACTTGAAGGAATGTTTTTCTATTCTGGCTTTGCTTTTTTCTACAATTTAGCGCGGCATAACAAAATGGTCGGAACTTCAACGATGGTTAGTTATATAAACCGTGACGAATTGGAGCATGGCCGCTTTATTACAGAGCTCTTTCGCGCGACCTTAGCGGAAAATCCTGATCATAATACTCCAGAGTTTATTGATTGGGTATATGAAACGTTTCGCGATTGTGTCGAAAAGGAAATTGAATGGTCGGGTTATGTCCTTAAAGATGTGGAAGGCATTGACCTTGTTGAAATGGCGGGGTACGTAAAGTATCGCGCAAATAAGATGTTACGAATGATGGGTTTAAGCGAAGTATATCCTGAACATATTGATAATCCGATGCGTTGGATTCGTGTATATGTCGATAACTTTGATGGCAATAAAACAGACTTTTTTGAACAAACATCACGTCAATATACTAAAACAACAGACCTTAACGGTTTTGATGATTTATAAATAAAAAATCCCCCTTTTCTCATACAAAATGTCGTCACGGTATTAAAAGTTTTGTATGATATAAAGAAAAGGGGGAGATTTTTTGCAAACTATTAAAGATTCGTATATTTATTCCTTTGATCGCAAAAATAAACCGATTGCGCGTGTTCAACTCGGTGAAGTGTTTGCTGTAAAGACGTTAGATTGTTACGGTGGTGTCATTACATCGGAGAATCAATTGCGCAGTGACTTCCCAGATTTAAAAATTAATGGAGCAACTGGCCCCATTTACGTTGAAGGTGTAGAGAAAGGGGACACCTTAGCTGTAGAAATATTAAAAATTGATCTAGATGATCAAGGGGTTATGATTACCCAACCAGGAGGCGGGTTGTTAGGTGATCAAATAACTGAAAGTGAAACACGGATTTTACCCGTTTATGACGATTATGCATTATTAGCTGATCGAGTACAAATTCCACTTAACAAAATGATCGGTGTCATCGGAGTTGCACCGGCAGAAAAACCAGTATCATCAGTTTCACCGGGAAGTCATGGTGGAAACTTAGATACGAAAGAAATAACTGAAGGAAATACCGTTTATTTTCCAGTCGGAACAGATGGTGCACTTTTAGCCTTAGGTGATATGCATGCGGCGATGGGTGATGGTGAACTTAACGGAACAGGTATTGAAATTGGTGGAACAGCTATTTTACGTGTTAAGAAAAAACCGGATGTTTCGATAACATCTCCAATTGTTGAAACAAATACACAGACGATGTTTTTATACAGTGATGAAGATTTCCATGAAGCTGTTAAAGGGAGCATGGGAATAGCTGTTGATTGGTTACAAAAGAAACATGATTTAAAATATTCCGATGCTTATCGATTATTAACGGCGGTTGGTGACATTAAAGTATCGCAACTCGTCAATCCGAAAGTAACTGTAAGAGTGGCAATACCAAAAACTATTTTTCAACTATAAAAAATGTATCTCGAATAAAATTCAATCAAATGATAAAAGCCGCGTCTAGCTTCTTATTGAATTCCACTTTTATCATTTAAATAGTTTTTTATTTTAAAATGTTGACTTTTACTTTTTGCGGAACGAACCAGGCTCTTAAGGAATAAAAAACGGACTGAATCATTTGTTATGATTGAATCAGTCCGTTTTGTTGTTTAATGATTTAAAGTTAATTTTGCTTGAGACTCATTATTTATTGAAAATTTACATCCAAAGCCAACGCCAAATTTCCCGAGGGGTAGCATTTTTTCCATATAAAAGAATGGCTGTTTGAAATACTTTTCCGGCTAATTTCATAAATATCCAAACGGAAATAATTAAGATCCCAATACAAATAGCAATTTCTACTTTAGGCCATTCATCTAACATCGTTAATCGTAATAAAAGAATGCCTGGAGCCGTTACGGGAATATATGATCCGACTTTAGCGACAACGCCACTTGGGTCTGTAATTACAGGTCCGATAAGCATAAATGGTAAGAACGGTAACATAAAGACGAGACCTTGGAAGTTTCCAGATGTTGAAACATCTTCAATCGTTGCTCCAAGCCCGACGAACATTGAAGCAAAAATTAAATAACCTAAAATCGCAATGACAAGTAAAACAGCTAATTCTGGTACGAATAAATACTTGAAAATAGGTAGATCAACTTTCCATAATATAACTGGTGCCGCAAGTCCTAACCAAACGACAACCTGAACGATCCCTAAAATAAAATAACCAATAACTTTACCTTGCATCAGTTCTGTTGGGGTCACAGATGATAAAATAATTTCTGCAATTTTATCTTTCTTTTCCTGTGAAGCACTTTGGAAAATCATCATGCCTGATATGACGATAGAAAATAATATAATACCCGCAAACAATCCTGGTATAATTCTACGAAGGGAAGCTTCTTCATCTGCCTGGGCATCATTTACTTCCGTCGCCGCTTCTTCAGCCGTTTCTGTTACTTCCGTTAAATCGACGAAGAACTCTTGTGTTACAATCGCTAATTCTTCATCAGATAACGATAACTGTTCTAACTCATATTGTTTTAAAACGTCTGCGAATATATTAACTTGATATAGAAAACTATCATCAATAACATCACTTGTGTAAATTGTTAGTAACTTTTCCGCAAGTACATTTTCTGATAAAGAAAAATAGACTGCCTGATCTTCTTCTTTTAATTGTTCGATGACTTCATCATGTGAAAGCTCAGTCTTTGTAAGTTCCCAATTTGTTAACTCATAATCATCAATAACCGTTTCTATCATAGGGAATAGACCTAATTCATCGTTTACAAATATATGAATATTATTAGGTTCGGTATCCGAATCTTCAAACAACGTTGGAATAAAGATAAATAAAGCTATGAGCGCCGGTGTAAGAAATAGACTAATAATAAATGATTTGTTTTTTAAATTACGTTTAATTTCCCAACTAGCTACTTTAAATGTTTGTTTCATTAAGATCACCTGCTTTCGAAGGAATATCCTTGCCTGTTGCGATATCAATAAATATTTCGTGTAAAGAAATACGGTCTACAGAGAGTTCTTGAATGTCTAATTGGTCAGGTAGTTGTTTCAGCCATGTATTAATGTCCACATCTGCCTGTAAATATAATGTCGTAACATGTTCCTTTTGTTCAATCCGATCAACATAATCAATTTGCTCAAGTAGTGTTAAATCATTTTCCCCATGAACGATGCATTTAAAGTTCGCATATTTTGCTTTCACATCACTTAAATGGTCATAAATTATTCGCTCACCGCGGTGCATCATAAAGAGTCGGTCACACATTTCTTCAACTAAATTCATTTGGTGCGATGATAATAAAATGGCTGTACCTTTCCGGGCGAGATTACGAATCTCATCTTTAAACAATTCTTGGCTTACAGGGTCAAGTCCGGAAAAGGGTTCATCAAGAATGAGCAATTCCGGTTCATGTAAAATAGCAGAAATAAATTGTACCTTTTGCCCCATTCCCTTCGAAAGTTCATCAATTGATGTATTTTCTTTTCCTTTTAAGTCGAATTTCTCTAAATACTCAAGGGCTCGTTGCCGGGCTTTTTTCAATGGATAGTCTTTTAAATGGGCTAAATATAATAGTATATCCATTACTTTTACATTTTTATAAAGGCCACGCTCTTCCGGTAAGTAACCAATTTTATGGCGTGGGATTTTACCGTCGTCATTATTTTGAAAGGTAATTGTTCCCGCATCAGGATAAATAATTCCCATAATATTACGGATCGTTGTAGATTTCCCTGCACCGTTAGGGCCTAAAATAGCCATGATTTCTCCTCTACGTACATCGAAGGAAATATCGTGTAATACTTGCACGTTTTTAAATGATTTTTCCAAATGGTTTACAGTTAAAATTGTATCCATTCCATTTCACTCCTTTAAATTTTCTTTGTCAGTAAAAACGTAATAATTTCTTCTAAATCAATTTGTTCTCGGCTTATATATTCAATTTGCTGCTCTGTTAAATAAGCTTCGGTTTGCTCAGCATTATTGGAAACGATAGCTAAACCATCCTGCGCGATTATATGCGGAATGTTACGGTCAATTAATGGTTTTGTTAACCAAAAACGGGCATATTGTTCGCTTAATTCACCCTTTTCAAAATGGCCAATCATTTTCCCATGATGGAGCACAAATAAATAGTCAGCTAATTTTTTAATATCTTCAACTTGGTGGCTTGAAATAATCATTGACCGTTCCCCGCTTTCCATCCAGGCGACGAGTCTGTCAACCATTATTTTTTTCGATGGGATATCAAGATGTGCTGTTGGCTCATCTAAAATTAATAAAGGTGTATTACGAGCTATCGTTAAGGCAAAGGATAATTTTTGTTGGGCACCTGGTGATAATTTGTTAAATTTTTTATTTAATGGGATATTTAATTCACTAACGACGGCAGCAAACAATTTATCATCCCATGTCGGATATAAGGGAGCAATCATATTTTTAAGCGCTTGACCCGTAAAAGATGCATAACCAACAGCTGTTTGCGGTTGATAGCCGACGAATCGTTTCCATCGTTCATTCGTTGGAACGATTTTTTCATCAAAAAGATAAATTTCACCTTCATCTTGTTTAACTAAATTCATCATTAATTTCATTAACGTACTTTTTCCAGATCCATTATTACCGACAAAGGCAGTAATTGTTTCTTGTTCAACTGTTAGATTAATAGGGCCTAATGTGAAGTCGTCAATATTTTTTTCAAGTTGCGAGATTTGAAGAACAGACAATGTTTATACCTCCTCTAGGATTCATCATATTTTTTTAAAACGTCCGAAAAGATTTGTTTAATTTGCTTTTGCGAATAATTATAAGCAAAAGCAGTTTGAATACCTTGATCAAATTGCTTCGTTATATTTTTTAGCTTCACTTCATCTTTTAAATACGAATCAATTGCTTTCACAAATGTACCTCTCCCTTGAATCGTTTCAATAAATCCATCTTGTTCTAAGTTTTGGTAAGCTCGACGGGTTGTAATCGTACTTACTTGTAGGTCCTTTGATAAGACACGAATCGATGGCAGTGGAGTTCCCGCCTGTAAATGCCCACTTGCAATGAGTTGTTTTATTTGTTTTTCAATTTGATGATAAATAGGTTCTCGTGATTGTTTAGATAAGCGAATAGGAAGCTTCACAACTGTTTCACCTTCTTTTTGTAAAAAGTCATTTACAATAAATAGTCGATTTTACTCATTCGTATTAAACACCATCGATAACTTATAACAATCGATAAAATGATTACTAGAAAACTAATGATAAAGGATTGTATTGGAAAATGAGTAGAAAAGAAAACCATTAGTTCAAATAAACTCTTTTTAATGACAATGTTAAAAATAGCAATGATAGCTATTATAATCGGTAGAAAAATGAAAAATAAATATATATAGCTATAAAGAATGTTTGTTCCAAAATCTGTAATTACCTGGATATTTAAAATAATTACAGCAATCATTAACCAAATAATTGCAAAAACAATAAAATGATTAAGTGGTAACAGTTGCTTTAACGGCTCGATAACAATATATAAGGTCGTTAAATAGATTATTAGCAAAGGAGTTAATATAACATAGTTGACGATGAGCCGATAAGTCACAATAGTTGATTTCTTAAGTGGCAACTGTTGCAAATGGACTAAATGCTCGCACACACGGAAGTTATATCCTAAGTTTTGGGTACGAAATACTTTCGGACGAATAACAAGGATTAAAACGATTAGGAAAAACGATAAAGGAAAAATGGATAAATCGCTTATAAGGTTTTCGGAAGTCTTTATGTGGAAATCATAAATTGTTAGTAAAAGTAAACCTATTGCAGACCCGAAAAGTAATAATAAGTACCATATTGAATGTTTTAGTTCAAACCAGATGAGATGACGAACTATCTGCACAAATGACATGAGTTATCTCTCCTTGTCTTTAAAAATAGTCGAGTTTATGAATTTGCTTTTTCATATAATGCTGCCAGTAATATAGACCTGCGATTAATAAAACGAATGAGCTAATGGTTGAAATAACCGGATAATTTTTAGCGAGTAAAATGGTTGAATGAATGAGTCCATAACCGATGATTAAATGGAAAAATGTTAATATCGCAATAATCCCAAAGATTAATAAGATGAAAGCAATCGTAACAGATTTAACGTTAATTTCATCACCGACATCACTTGCTGGCATTATATAGCCAAGATACACGCCCGCTGCAAGCCATATAATACAAAAGATAATATATTCACTTGGTGAAATTACCTCTTGTAGCTTTGCTGGAATAACGTATATAGCAAAAAGGAATACACACTGTAATGGAAATGATAAGAAAAAGTAAATGATTAACCGACTTTTAATTAACGTTTTAACTGTGATCGGCCATTGTAATTGTAAAACTAATGTCGGCGCCGCCCATAACTCGCTATTTTGATTAATACTTTGAACGAGAAAGCCACGTGGTCTAACCCAAGCAGGTGCCAATAAAAAAATTAATGAAAATAACAAATCAAATCCAACATAATTTATTTGTAAATAATCATTTAATTGGGGACTAATAACTAACACGACAATTAAAAATGTTAATAATGGATTTACTAGATAGAGCATAAGTAAATGGAGCGGTGAAGCTGTTAATTCAAATTTCGCCAATGACAAAGCTAATTTCCACTCTTTCATAAAAATCCCTCTTTCAACACTGTGTATATGTATATACACACTATATGACCACTTGGCTAAAATGTCAAGACCAATTTGCAAAAAAATATAAAACTATATAAAATACTTAACAACAACTGACAAGGACAAACGGTAAATGAAATAGGAGGGTGTTTTATGCATAACAATAAAAGTGTACAGCGGGTTAAACAAAACTTAGCGGAAAAAGGACTCGATCAAAAAATTGTTTATTTGCCAGATAGTGCTCGTACAGCCGAAGAAGCGGCTACAGCTATTCACTGCACGATTGAACAAATTGCTAAATCAATCGTTTTCCAAGGAAAGGGTACCGGCAAGCCTTATTTAGTCATAGCTAGCGGGATCAATCGAATTAATGAGGAAACCATTACTAAAGAAGTAAATGAACCAGTTAAAATGGCTACAGCGAACGATGTACGAGACTTAACAGGATTTGTCATTGGTGGAGTTGCCCCAGTAGGCCACACAAAAAGATTGAAAGTTTTTATCGATGAAGATTTACTTAAACATAAAAAAATTTGGGCAGCTGCTGGACATCCAAAAGCTGTCTTTGAATTAACACCGGATGATTTAAAAAATTTAACGAATGGGCAAGTCATTTCTGTTAAATAATTGAATCAATTTCATAATTCATCGAATTAAAAAGGTATACAAAATCAGAATTTTATATTTTACTTAAGTTTCAATAGATTCTCTATGTATCGTTCGGCTACACTTCGCCTCTGCCGGCACGAGCCCCAGCCCCCTAAGCAAGCCTAGCTTGTTTAGGGGGCTGAGACCCGTGCCCGTGACAAGCGACCGTCTAAGGTGAAAGTCATTCATTAATCAATTTTTAGTAAAAAAGAAGCTCAGAGGATTTCTGTGCCCTTTTTTAAGTTGAAAACGGAGAAATTTTGATAGAAGTTTATTAAAACTGATTTTTATCATCTTTTAAGAGTAGAAAACAAAAAGCTACGTTTTGACGTATATTTTTTCTTTTTTAATGTTAAAAAAAGTAACATCGCAAAAAGCTCAATAGGCAAAGAATAGTATCTATAAAAAGCAGTATATTGTATAATAAACATTTAGACTGTCAACAATCACTTATTGATAGGGTTAGGGTGATCGTCATTGCATAAAATAACTGAAGCGAGTATTAAACGCTTTTTTCGTCGAGAAATATATAATCGTGGATTAAAATATTTTCAGGGCGGCCGGGTTGTCGATTTGTCTTTTGATTTAAATCACCATATCTGGACAGCCCAAGTTGTAGGGACAAATGTATACTATGTTGAAATCGATTTAGAACATATTGAAGAAGGAACGATTCAAGCTCATTGTGATTGTCCGGCCTTTGCAACTTATGGTCCCTGTAAACATAATGTTGCTGTTTTACTAGCAATTGCCAAACGGCAAAAGATGAGTCATACATTCAATAGTCAGTATACTATTGATTCACCTGAACAACAGCTTGAATTGACGAAAATGTTTACAGAAATTGTTCGGCAAACGACACAAACAGATGAAGAAATTGATGTTTTATCACATAAGCAACCGATGCATGTTCAGTATGAACTGAAGTGGTCAGAAACCCGCAATTTTTTTATCGAGCTAAAAACTGGAATTGATTATTATTATGTCGTTAAAGATATACCTGCCTTGTTAAAAGCCGTTTTCACGAAGGATGTTTATGTTTTTACGCAAAAATTTAAATATAACCCTAATGAACATTACTTTTTGGAACAAGACTTACAAATTTTCCGTAAGTTACAGCAGATGATTAATAATGAAAAATTGTATCGCAGTCAATGGCTTGCCGGAAGTTATGGAACAAATGCCCAGCAAAGATATCAAACGATTGCGCCACTAATTTTCCCAGAACTTATCGAACAGTTTGCAAAACGTGACTTAACGGTGGAGTTAGATGAACAAATTTTCCATCATGTCGAAATATCCTATGATAAACTTCCATACACTTTTGAATTGACAAAAGATGATTCAAATGAATTCATTTTAAAATTACCAAATGATAATTTCAGCTTTTATGATGAGTTGTATAATGTTGTATTTATTGAAGGGACATTTTACTTTCTTAACGAGCAACAGCAAAGTTTTTTAGAACGTGTCAGTGAAGTGCATATTCCTAGTAGTCAATTGCAAATACCTGAAAAAGAAGCGAGCTCAATTTTATCCGACCTTATTCCCGCACTAGAAAAAGTTGCTAACGTTCACGTAGATGAGCAAGTGAGCGATCAAATGATCGAGGCGCCACTGAAGACAAAAATTTATTTAGATATTACTGAACAAATGATTATAGGAACATTAGAGTATCATTATGAGGAATATATAATTAATCCCTTTACGAACGAAGGTGCTGCTCATTCACTTATCATACGAGATCGTGAAACTGAAGAACAAATGATGCAAAGGATTGAACAGGCGAACTTCTTTTACAATGGTTCGCAAATATATATTGATATAAATGATGAAACATTATATGAGTTTTTATATGAAGCATTACCAATGCTTGAACAACATATGGATGTCTATTTAACAACGACTTTGCAACGTTTAATCATCGATGAACCAGCCCGTTTAAAAACAAATGTCCGGGTTAATGAATCAACACAACTTTTAGAAGTTAATTTTGATATAACAGGAATTGATGAAGCTGAAATTGTCGAAGTTTTACAATCAGTCGTTGAGAAGAAAAGATTTCATCGGCTTAATAGTGGTGCATTATTAAGGTTAAGTGAAGCGGATAACGAAAAACTTGACCAGTTTATAACAAATTTAAACGTTCCGGCTACTGAACTAGCAAGTGGCCAAGTAGAGCTCCCATTATATCGTAGTTCACAAATGGAAGAAGTCATTGATGCACAAGATTATGATGCGACATTTGAAAAACTATTACATAACTTAGCACAGCCAGAAGAAGTAACATATGATGTGCCTCCTAATTTACAAGCGACATTACGTCCTTACCAACGTTCGGGTTATCAATGGTTTAAGACGTTAAGCCATTATCATTTAGGTGGTATTTTAGCTGATGATATGGGTTTAGGAAAAACATTGCAGACGATTACTTATTTACTATCGGTAAAAAGTGATCGACCTCACCTAGTGATCGCCCCATCGTCAGTCGTTTACAATTGGAAAAGTGAAATAAATCGTTTTGCTCCTAGTTTAGAAGTAGCGATGATTACTGGAACTCAAGATGAGCGACAACAAAAAATAGAACAATCCTTACAAGCGGACATCTGGTTAACGTCATATGCGATGGCTCGACAAGATATAAACTTATATGAAAAAGTAACTTTTCAAACGCTTATTTTAGACGAAGCTCAATATATTAAAAATTATGAAACGAAGACATCACAAGCTATTCGAAAAATAAAAGCAACACACCGTTTTGCTTTAAGTGGTACACCAATTGAAAATAATATCGAAGAATTGTGGGCAATTTTTCAAGTAATTATGCCTGGATTCATGCCGAGCCGTAAACGTTATCGGCAATTAGAATATGAAACAATTGCCCGTATGGTTCGTCCCTTTATTTTACGGCGCTTAAAAAATGAAGTTTTAGAAGAGTTGCCGGAAAAAATTGAATCTGCCCTGCGATCTGAGTTGACGATTGAACAAAAGGAACTTTATCTCGGATACTTACAACGACTACAAAAAGAAACGATTGCTTCACTTGAACATGAATCATTTCATAAACAGCGAATGAAAATTCTTGCAGGCCTAACACGTTTGCGACAAATTTGCTGTCACCCGGGAATGTTCATTGATAATTATGAAGGAAAATCAGGAAAACTCGAGCAATTAATTGAACTAGTGAAGACATCCCTTGAATCAGGACATCGAATGCTCATTTTTTCCCAATTTACTTCAATGCATGAAATTATAATGAAGCGTCTGCAAAGGGAAAACATTGAGTATTTTTATTTACATGGAGGTACGCCATCTGAAGAACGTTTGCACATGAGTGAACGGTTTAATAATGGGGAAAAAGATGTCTTTCTCATTTCCTTACGGGCTGGTGGTACAGGGTTAAATCTAACAGGAGCAGATACGGTTGTTTTATACGACCTTTGGTGGAATCCTGCAGTAGAAGATCAAGCAGCTGACCGTGCTCATCGCTTCGGCCAAAAAAATGTCGTTCAAGTTATTCGTTTAATTTGCGAAGGGACAATTGAAGAAAAAATATATGAATTACAACAACAAAAACGAGAATTAATTGATCAAGTCATCCAACCGGGCGACACACCATTAGCTCAATTAACAGAGGAAGATATTAAACGGTTATTGAATATTTAATTAAATAATTAATAAAAACGCACGATAAGCCTTTAATATACGCCCCTTAAGCTTAAATTCGTGCGTTTTGATTTAAATATAAAAATTATTAAAGCGGATTGTATGCGCTTGCATTTTATTGCAATATTTCATCGTTCAATTGAAATAATTTACGTGGTCGCCCTTTAATATAAGGTCGTTCCTCACCAACATGAACAATAATGTCTCCATTGACGAGTTTTTTAATCGTTCTTTCAGCACTACGCTTTGTCACTTTATAATATTGGGCAATATCTTCTGATGAAAAAGGTTCATTGTTACGCGCAGAAATAAATTGAATAAAATTATAAGAAATTTGATTATTTAACCGAGCTTTATGAATAAGTTTATTATAAAGTTTTGGTTTATTAAAGGGCCGTTTAATACCGATTGGTCCAATGACTTCCTCACGTTCATTGACGATAAAACAACTACTTTTTCTTGATTTAACACTATTTTCTAAAGCAATTTGTGCATTTTCTTCTGCTTCTTTTGCAGTAAGACCGTAGCCAAAACCGATATGAACGTTTATATTTTCGGGTAATCTTTCTTTAATCTTTTCTACTAATGGTAGTGAGCATAAATGGCTCGTTAAATATGACAAAAGTTCCCGGGTTCCCATTAAATTAAATTGGTTATTACTATCCAACGTCAGCGATGCACTAATTTTACTTTGATAATTTTTTAAAAGTTGGTGGACAGATACAACAGCGGATTGTGGAATTTTCCCATTTGGAGTTACATCTTGTAACTTAATGTAACCTGAAACGACTCGTTTGATCGAATGGTCATTGAAATGAACTAGTTCTTTAGCACGTTTAATAACATTATTAAAATATTTTTTTGGGATACCGATATAGTACACTGGGATGTTTTCTTCAGCTAATTGGTCGTGAATATATTTGGATGAAGTGACAACAAAATCAATCTTCTTATCCTTCCACAATTCACGATGAAAATTAATTATTTGATCAACACATATGTTACCGCTATTTTGATAATCGCTTACATATACCGAATTATGATTAATTTCAAGATCATGAAAAATGTTTTCGACATACTTTTTATTAGCAACGTCAATTGAAAAACGTTCTGGCGGATGATTATATTTACTGATTAACTGAAAAAGTAATGTAGCAAGAGCATATTCATCCTTAAAGATTTTTATAACTGGAAGTTTCTTCTTATCAATCGTTTGTTTACTATAAAAATATGCAAGTGGATCTAAAAAAACATAAACATCTGACATAAATGCTTGGTCAACAAGACGATTTACTTCTGTAGGGGTTTGGAAACCAAATGGTAATAATTCAATATTACTCTCTGCTTTGATTGTTCGCTTTGCATGTTTTACAATTTCTTCTGGTCCAAAAATCCCAACTTTTAAATCCATGTTATCCCTCCTTAATGAAATCTGAGTGAACAGTCATTCATTTTGTGAAAACATTTGAGCATATTTATTTATTATTGAAAAGAAAAATAGTTAAATAAATATGACTGAAAATCCGCTAAATAAAAAGTATTTAATAATTACTATATTATGGAACGTTCACAAAATTGTCAAGAATTCGTTAAAATGTTTCGATATATGAGAAGAAATGTCATAAGGATCTATTATCGCTTAATCTACTCACCTAATTTCAAACCGTTCGTTAATATGATATGATTAGGACAAAAGGAAATGATTAGGAGGCATTTATGATGAAAGAAATACATACGTCAAATGCACCGGCAGCTGTTGGTCCATATTCACAGGCGATTCAATCTGGAGACTATATTCACGCATCAGGTCAACTCGGCGTAGACCCAAAAAGTGGAGAGCTAGTCGCTGGTGTTGAAGCGCAAACAAAACAAGTACTAGAAAACATGAAAGCTGTTCTTGCTGAAGCAGGCGTTGATTTTTCAAACGTCGTTAAATTTACAATTTATTTAGATTCAATGGATGATTTTGGTACAGTTAATGAGATTTATGCGAGTTATTTAACAAAACCCTATCCTGCACGTGTTTGTGTAGAAGTAAGTCGTTTGCCTATGGATGCACTCGTTGAAATGGATGCTATCGCTTATAAAAAGTGACAAAAAATAAAGAACTAGCCCTACTTATAGACGGCTAGTTCTTTTTCTATCTCTTGGAATATATTTTCTAAGCATTGTTCAATCGATTTCCCGACGATACGCTTTCCATTGACAAGGGCATATGGTCGGATGCGACATAAGCCACAATAAGTTAAACAATCACTTATTAAGACAGCAACCTCAGGATATTTAGATTCAATAATATGCTCAACATCAATTGTCGCCATCAGATTCCCATCGCATACTTCAACAACGACAATTCCCATCAATCATCACATTCTTTCCTTTCATGACATGTATATAATTATAACTAATGTTCTTCCGCTTGAACTTGTGTTGCTTTAGTTTTACTTACATATTTATATTTATTCCCGACAATTAACATAATAAATCCTGCAATAACAAGTAAAGCACTCGTCACAATAAACACTGAACCGAATCCGTAAAAGCTTGATAATAATCCACCGAGTGCAGGACCTATAATATTTCCTAAAAAGCGTAAACTCGTACTATAACCGATTACTTCACCTTGCATGGATAACGGTGCAACTTGACGAATGTATGCCATTCTGACAGGTATAAGTCCCCCGATAGCAATCCCAACGAGAAAGCGTAAAATAATTAGCTGCCAAATATTTGTTACAAATGCCCCGGGGAAATAAAAAATACCTGCGGCGAATAATAGGACGATAATAACTTTTACATAACCGATTCGATCCCCAATAGTTCCCCATTGGCGTGCCATAAATAAATTACCAAGACCACCAACTGAAAAGGCAATTCCTGACATTAAAGCAATATTTTTTAACCCGTAAAGTTCTATAACATACAATGGCAAAATAGGCTGAATACTAAAGTGAGCAATTTGTACGAGCATAGAAATTAGCATGACAACGAGTAGAACAGGACTTCTTAAAATATGAAGTAGCACTTCTTTAGAGGAATATGAGCGGCTATCTGATACGCTAGTTATTTTTACTTGCATTTCTTTAATACCAAAAAAGACGATTAAAGCAGATAAAAAGATCGTTATCGAAATCCATTTGAAGGTTAATGAATATCCAATTTGGTCGGCAAGTATCCCGCCAAGAAGCGGTCCCATTAATGTACCAAAAACACTACCTGTTTGTAACGTCCCTAAAATTCGTCCAGCAATATTAGCCGGTGTTTGCACAGAAATAAGCGCTTGTGACATCGGTATGAAGCCAGTAAAAACACCGCCGATTAATCGTAATAAAAAAAGCTGCCATACAGAACTAGCAAACCCCATTAAAAACACGGATAGTCCTAATCCAGTGGCAGAAATAATAAGTATATTTTTTCGACCGTATTTATCACCGATGCGTCCCCAAATAGGTGAAAATAAAAAAGCTGTAACAAAAGTAATCGCAAATATCCAACCCGACCATTGTTGGACATAGCTCTCAGAGAAGTTTCCAAACGTGCGAATATAAAGGGAGATGAACGGTGAAACCATCGTCATACTACCAGCAACAAAAAAGTTAGCAAACCACATAATTGCAACATTACGTCTAACAAGCGCTGACTGATAACTAATAAAGAACCAACTCGACTTTCTAAATTTATTGAATTATTATAACTACATTCATTATATGACATTTTTATGCCGATTCAAATATAAAGGCATTATTTAAACATATGTTTTATTTACCGAAACTATAGTAGAACGAGACGGTTAAGTTAAATATAGGTTAAATGATTGAAAAATGCCTAAAAACAATGTTCAACGATATAAAAAACAGTTATAATATACGTACATCATAGGCCAAATATTTAAAGTAATATTTTTCACAATGTGCCATATGATGAATTATTATAAAATATAAAGGGGTTTATGGATGATGAAGCGTTTATTTAAGATACCTGTAATCGTAGCCATAGTCTTTGGATTAATGTTAGGTGCTGTGTCACCGGCATTTGCCATTGCTCCATCAGATGTTCCAATTGTCGTCTATGGTGAAACATTATCAGATGATCAAAAAGAAGAAGTCCGTCGTTTACTTGAAATAACTGACGAGACGGAAGCTAAGGAATATATTGTTACGGGTGAAGATATTGCGAAGTATATTGATGGTGACCCGAATTCAAGAATGTTTTCATCGGCTAAAATTATCGCTGAACCAGAAGGAAAAGGTATTACGATTCATATCGTTACAGCGGATAATATTACAAAAGTAACTGAAGATATGTATAGAAATGCTTTATTAACGGCTGGGGTAGAGAATGCTACTGTAGAGGTTGCTTCACCTATTCCTGTTACGGGTGGCTCAGCTTTATCAGGTATATATAAAGCATATGATGCAGAAGGTGCTGAGCTTGATAAGGATCGTATGGAGGTTGCTAACGAAGAGCTTGATTTAGCGACAGAACTCTCTGAAAAGGAAGGCCTTGATTCAGATAAAGTAAGTGAAATGTTAGCGGAAATTAAAAAGGAAATTGCTGATAAAAAGCCAGAGTCAACGGAAGATGTTGAGAAAATCATCGATGAAATACTTATCAAGTTAGAAATATCCCTAAGTGACAAAGACCGCGAATTGCTTTTAAAACTTTTTGATAAAATGCGAGAAATTGATATTGATTTTGATAAAGTAAAAGATCAACTTGAAGATATCGCATCAAAAATTCAAGATAAAGTTGGAGATATTAATATTGAAATCGATGAAGGGGTCTGGAATAAGTTTTTACAATTCCTTAAAGGTATTATCGAGTCAATTTTAAATATTTTCCAAAGCGATTCCAAATAAAGATTAAATAAACATTTATCATAAAATAATTTCAATCGTTTAATGAATGGAGCTGTTAGATATGTCCCAGCAATCAAAAACTAAGCAAACGTGGCCCATTTTACTATTTACAATAGGTGTCTTTATGGCGGGGTTAGATAATGGGATTATCGGAACAGCTCTTACGACGATTAATGAATCATATGGTGTTTCCCCGGACTGGGGCGCTTGGTCAATAACTATTTATACATTAGGTATTGCAATGAGTGTCCCGATTATTGGCAAGTTTTCCGACCGTTACGGTAGAAGACGCTTATTCATCATCGAAATAACATTGTTTGGTATCGGGTCTTTACTTGTCGCTTTAAGTCCTAACTTTGCCTTTTTACTTTTCTCCCGCTTTATTCAAGCAATCGGAGGCGGGGGAATTTTTATTATCGGTAGTTCACATATTTTAGCGACATTACCACAAAAGGAACAAGGGAAAGCTTTAGGTCTTTTAGGGAGTATGCACGGGCTTTCGGCAATTATCGGCCCAAATTTAGGGGCAGTTATATTAAGTTTAACTGGTAACTGGCAATGGATGTTTTTCATAAATATACCAATTGCTATATTGCTTATTATTTTTGGCTTTTTAAAAATCCCCGAATCACGCGCCGGGTTGACAAAGCCGTTAGATGTTCGGGGCATTATCCTTTTAACCGTTGGAATCTTAGCGATGATGTTCGGTTTGACGAATTTAGATCATGCACAATTTTTAACGAGCTTAATCGATACACGTGTCATTATATTTATTTTAATCGGTTGGATTAGTTTAATATGGTTAATATCTCATGAACGGCAACTTGAGTCGTTTAACGGTGATCCAATTATTTCATATCGAATGTTAGCTCGGGGTAATTTTCAACTTATATTATTTTTAGGGTTACTCTCAGGTGGGTTCATTTCTAGTATTATGTTTGTCCCATCATATGTTCAGCAAGTATTATTAATTCCCGTTGAAAAGGCAGGATTTTGGGTAACTCCTCTTGCGCTGGCTTCGGGCATTGGAGCGGGCTTTGGTGGATTTTTAACGGATAAGTTTGGGGCAGTAAGGACGGTCGTGTTATCGGGATTTATCGCAATTGTTGGTTTCTTGTTATTTCCTTATTGGGTAAATGATTTAACGACTTTTGTTATCGCAAGCATTATTGGTGGAATTGGCTTTGGCTTTTTACTCGGGGCACCGTTAAATGTTTTAGCCGGTGAACAGGCGAAAGAACGTGATAAAGGTTCGGCTTTAGGTATGTTGTCACTGGCTCGCCAAATTGGACTCGTCGTGTTTCCAACACTTTTTGCCGGCTTTATTACTAAAGGTTTTTCCCAAGTAAAACAAGCTGTAAACTATGTCGCCGATGATGTGATTACTGTTGATATGACGGTTACTGATACATCACAAGATGCTTACTTATCAATAATTCAACAAATTGAAACTTTGCCAGATCGCGAATTACAAACACGTCTTTTAGAAACAATAGCTCAAGTTTTAAAGACAGGTTATGATCAAATGTTTCTCGTCGCAGGTATTCTCGCATTGTTTGTCATTATTGCCGGTGGCCAATTGTTTAAGAGTAAAGATTAATATTATTTAAACATATAACGCTAATTTTCGAGATTAATTTTTCGGGGATTAGCGTTTATTTTATATGAAAACAGTGACTTTTCTGACTATTACTTTTACGTTACAAAAATGGCCTTTTAGCACTTTTTCCCTCTCTTATGTAATAAATTCCATGAAATATGGTAATCCTTGTAACAATCATTTAAGAACCTTGTAACTGTAATGTGCCACATGGTGTGGTACGATAGTCAAGGCTAGAAAAAAGGAGGGACTACCCGTGAGAAAAGTAGCAACATCAATTGCTATTGGGGTCATTTTTATCATCTTTGCAAGTCAGTCAGTTTCAGCCGAAAAATATACGGTCAAACAAGGGGACAACCTTTGGAATATATCAGAAAAATATGACATAAGTATAACTGAACTTATGAAAATCAACGAACTCGATACAGTTATTATTCGTCCAGAACAGGAGATATACATTTATGAGATGTATAAGGTTGAACGTGGCGATACGTTATCAGCGATTGGTAAAAAATATTCTGTATCTGTTGAGCAACTACAAGAGTGGAATGATTTGTCATCTGACTTAATAATTACAGGACAAGAATTAGTTATTCATGCTTTGCATGATGATCTAAAAGCAAAAGAAAAAGCGAAAGCAAAAGAAAGAGAAGTAAGTAAACAAAAAAGTAAAAGTGAAACAGCAACTAAAGCTCAACCTAAAGAAGAAAAGCAAAGTTCAGGTCAAACAATGACCGTAACAGCAACCGCCTATACAGCACAGTGTGATGGCTGTTCGGGAATTACTTATACAGGTGTTAACTTAAATGAAGATAGACATGCAAAAGTAATTGCTGTTGACCCTAATGTTATACCACTTGGTTCAAAAGTTTACGTCGAAGGTTACGGAGAAGCTATTGCCGCAGATATTGGCGGTGCCATTAAAGGTAATAAGATAGATATCCATGTACCAACAAAAGACGAAGCTTATGAGTGGGGCGTACGTACAGTAAATGTTACGATTTTAGATTAAAACAATAAAAGGTTTCAGTCGATTAATTGCGACTGAAACCTTTTTATTTTTGCTATATAAGGTAGTGACTATTACTCAGATGATTTATTTTGCTGTCGCATCGCTTCAATTGAACTTTCAATACCGAGTGTTTTATAAGGTACTTTAATTTTAAAGGCTAAATTGTTCGCTTCGAGATCAAAACTTTCCACAGCTACTTGAAAGTTACTTTTAATGTCCATATCGGATATAGCGACATAAATCGATTCTTCATTTGGTTGTACGACTACCCATTCAGGCATCGTTAAATATTTTTTAATATATTCCATAATCTTTTTATTCGGTAATTGTAATAAGCCAACAGAGATCGATTTTTGTTTTAAAATGATATCACCATTTTCTTGGACGATTGGCTCTAGATGAATAGATAATGGAACAGTTGTTGAAAAAACAGGAATTTCCCCTAGAAGATGAACATCATCATCAAGGGTAACGATATAATGGTGATTCGTAAGCGATAAAAACTTATCAATATAAGCATTGATTAGCTCATTTAAATTTTTCTTCGTTGTACGTACGACGAATTCAGAGCTTTCGTCATCACTTGGTATTTCGGATATTTTGTACTGTTCATCATCAATTGGCCAAAAAATTAGTCCGAAGATGACAACAATGGTGAGAACATTTACAATAAGTAAACCTAAAAATAAATGTTTCCACATTAATTGAAGTTTCCCCTTCATTTCAGCTCACCCCTCGTTGTCTGTTAAATAATCTATTACCCTTTCAGCCATTCGTTCATACCCGAGTTTGTTCGGATGAAAGTTATCGTCCGCAAAAAGATGCTCATCAGTCGCTTCAAATATATCTTTAATCGGAATAAAAGATGTTTGCTCAAATGAAGTGACGATATTTTCATTAATTTTATTCCAATCATTAACAATTATCTCTAATTCCTCAATGTCTTCAAAATATTGTGCGAAAGGATTATAAATACCGAGTAAATATATTTTTGCATGTTCATTTTTATCGATAAGTGTTACTAAAATATTGTGTAATCTTTGTTCATAATATGTTTGTTCTTCAAGAAAAGGTTCAATTGTAATATCGAGAATATTTTGTTTGAATACTTCCATAACGTCATTGGCACCGATAGTAATTAAAATAATATCGGCTGATTTTATCGACTCTTGAAGTTCTTCTTCCGTTTCATCGTTAAGCCGCTTCAGTAGTTGATCTGTTCGATTACCACGTTTACCGTAGTTATCAATAATAACAGTCGGTTGATTAATAGTTGTGTGGAGCATATTTTCAATGACTCCGACATACCCGCCTTGATTAGTTTCATCACCAATACCTTGTGTTAATGAATCGCCTATAGCAGTCATACGAATTTCTTTATGTTGAAAAAGCTCTGTCGCTTTGTTAACAGCATCTGAAAAAAACTCTTTAATAGGTTCCGCAAAAAACGTTTCCTCATCTTCTACAGATTCATCTGACTTATCTTCCGCTTCATCGTTGAATTTTTCTTGATGTCGTTCAATCGTTCGCTCAATATCTTCTAGAAGTTGCATTTCTTCGCTAGATTTTAATGTCGTATACCAAACGATAAAGAAAGCGCTTAAAACTATTAATGAGAGTAAAAGCGTTAAAGTAACTATCCGTCTATTCATTATATAAATCACACCTAGAGTAAATTAACAAAACATATAAGCATTTAATTATACTATACATTCATTTCCTTTGAAATTGTGTAAATATTAACATCTTCTCCCTTACAATGCAAAAATGTACGTTTAATTCTCATTATAACCAACAAAAAAACGTCTTATCACAAAGAATAAGACGTTTTAAAACTACGATGCAATTTAGCGGCCTCTTAGCTGTTTTGCTTCTTCTATAATATCTTTTCCAGAGATGATCGTTGTATTAGTTGTTTTTGCAGTCTCATTTTTTACCCAGATGAGTGAGCTAGTTTCCTTTGCGACTTGCTCAACTAGTTCATCGTTAGCTAACCAAATAAGATCAACTTGTTCGGAAATATCACTAATATTGTCCACAGTAATCGCTTGATAGCCTAACTCCGCAAAATACTCTGTAGCTGTTTGAACATATGTGCGATCGTCATTATTAACAAAGGCAATAGTTTTTTGTCTTAACCCGCCATCTGTACGATCAAAGGGTGAACTGAACAGTGATTCGATAATTGCCGCATCGCTCGCATGAAAATGGACTTGTTCATCTGTTGCTTTGGCAATGGCTTGGTCAAGGTCGGCTAGAGTGTCCTGTACATCTTCTAACCCTACTGCTAAGCGAACGAGCTCTTCGCTAACACCACTCTTTTTCAAATCCTCAGCACTTAATTGTTGATGTGTTGTTGTTGCTGGGTGAATGATTAGAGATTTTGCATCACCAACGTTGGCAACATGCGACCATAAGTTAATATTGTCAATGAGCTTACGACCAGCATCGCGACCACCTTTAATCCCGAATGTAATAATTGAACCGTAGCCACCATTAAAATATTTATTCGCTAATTCATGGGATGGATGATCTTTTAAACCAGGATAATTAACCCACTCAACACCTGGATGATCAAGTAAATATTCGGCAACTTTTTTAGCATTTTCATTATGACGCTCAATGCGCAAATTTAAAGTTTCTAAACCTTGTAAAAATAAAAATGCATTTTGTGGACTTAACGATGCCCCTGTGTCGCGTAACAATTGAACACGTAATTTTAGAGCATAGGCCGGTGCACCTAAATCTTTATAACGCAAGCCACCATAGCTTTCATCGGGTTCCGTAAATCCTGGAAACTTCTCATTGTCCCAATTGAAACGGCCACCGTCGACGACAATTCCACCGATTGATGTACCGTGTCCACCGATCCATTTCGTTGCTGAATGAACGACGATATCTGCTCCCCAATGAATTGGCTTTGAAAAATATGGTGCAAAGGTATTATCAATAATTAATGGAATATTATGTTTATGGGCAATTTTTGCCACAGCTTCAATATCAAAGACGTTTAAACTTGGATTTGTAATCGTTTCACCAAAAAGTGCTTTCGTTTTCGGTGTAATTGCCTCTTCAAAGGCTTCAGGATTTGTACCATCGACAAATTTTACGTTAATCCCAAAGCGTGGCAACGTATGAACGAATAAATTGTATGTCCCTCCGTATAAATTACTATCTGTAACAATTTCATCTCCTGCTTGAGCAATGTTTAAAATGGCATAAGTGATCGCAGCCATTCCTGAAGATGTCGCAACAGCAGCTACCCCATCTTCGAGTAAAGCTACGCGCTGTTCAAACGCATCAATTGTCGGGTTCATAATTCGTGTGTAAATATTACCGGGTTCCTTTAAACCGAATAAATCTTGAGCGTGTTGTGTGTCGCGAAAAACGTAGGATGTCGTTTGATAAATAGGCACAGCTCTCGAACCAGTTGTTGGATCGACAACTTGACCTCCATGCAATAAATTTGTATCAGCTTTTGGTACTAAATAATGTGACATTAACAATTCCTCCCTTTAATAAATAGCGCTGCTTTAGCAGCAAAAAGTTTTGTCGGAATTTAATGTCTGGATAAATAAAATAGGAGGGAAATAAAAAATCCTCTTCTTATCATAATGTAAGAAGAGGATATAATTTCAATGAAATGTTCCTCCTCTTATCTTCCAGATCATTAATGACCCGTAGGATTTGGCACCTTTAAAGATAGTCGAATATCTTAAGGTTGCTGGGCTTCATTGGGCCTAGTCCCTCCACCGCTCTTGATAAGAGTTTTATAGCTTGCTGAGTATTATATATATTTAAATGAGCAATGTCAACTAATAATTAAAATTTTTTAATGAACTTTTTGCATACGGCTTTTACGGTATGTTAATTGAGCAGAACGCATGTAAATAATGAGCGCCGTCCAAATTAATGTAAAAGCGATTAAGTGATTGATTGAAAAAGCCTCTTTGAAAACAAAAACACCTAATAATAACATAATTGTTGGGCTAAAATATTGTAAAAATCCGATCATTGATAAGGGAATTCGTTTAGCACCATAGGCGAATAATAGTAGCGGTACGGCCGTAGCAACTCCCGCCCCAGCAAGTAAGGCGAAGGTCAATGAAAAGGCTTCTGTTTGAAAAGGTGATAATATAACGTAAATTAAAGCAATCGGAGTGACTATAAAAGTTTCGATTGTCAGACCAAAAATTTCATTGAGATCAACAATCTTTTTCAGAAGGCCGTATAATGCAAAAGTAATTGCTAAAACAAAAGAAATCCATGGGAAAACACCTAATGATAATGTTAAATAGAGAACACCTATTCCGGCTATTCCAACCGAAATCCTTTGTGCTCGCGTTAATGATTCCTTTAAAATTAAGATACCTAATAGAACGTTAATAAGAGGGTTAATATAATAGCCAAGGCTCGCTTCAATAACATATTCATTATTAACGGCCCATATGTATGTTAACCAGTTTAAACTGACGATGAAAGCAGCAGCAGTAATTCCGATCAATTGACGCTTGTTTTTTAATAGTCGAGCAAACTCAGCGAGTAGTTTCTTTTGATTGTTCATCATAAAAACTAAAATAATCATGAATACGAAAGCCCAAATGATTCGCATACTTAAAATAATACTTGCATTAACGTGATCAAGTAGTTTCCAATATAATGGTAGTACTCCCCAAATAATATATGCACCTGTTGCTAAGACGATCCCTGTTGTTCGTTCACTCATCAGCTCGCTCTTCCCCCAAATACTACTCTTTTTTATTATCATAACACTAATTAATGAAATTCTATAAAAGAATGATTATATTTATAGAGAAAGATAAACACCATACAGTTCCACATGTTTACTAAACTAATGTATACTATACTTACAACGTTAACAATTTTTACTAGTCCATTCACAAGAACGCTCTCGATTATATGCACCTATTTAACACTTTAATTATTTTGAACATTAGAAACTAAAACAAAAATATGTTTGGAGGGGGCTATATATGACACAACTTGTCCCTTATATTATCGGATTTATTTACTTATTTAACTTTGTTTTAGCCTTTACAGTCATTTTTTTAGAGCGCCGTGACGCAACGAGCACATGGGCTTGGTTAATGGTTTTATTTTTTATTCCTATTCTCGGATTCGTTTTATATTTAATTTTTGGGCGTCGTTTAAGTAATCAACGAATTTTCACATGGGATACGAAAAGTCGCCTAGGTGTTAAAACAGCTGTGCAAAAACAGATGCGAAAAATTGAAAAAGGTCAATTAATTTTTAAGCAGCCAGAGCTTGAACCGTACAAAGATTTATATTATTTGCATTTACGGAATAATGACGCCATTTTAACACAAGCAAATGAAATAGATATATTTACTGATGGAACAGATAAATTTACATCGTTAATAAAGGATTTACAAGGGGCTAAAGACCATATTCATTTGTTATATTACATTATTCGTCATGATCAGCTCGGCACGAAACTCGCTGATATTTTAATTGAAAAAGCGAATGAAGGTGTCGAAGTTCGTGTACTTTACGATGATATGGGCTCACGCTCATTAAGTCGCCGTTACATTCGTCGTCTACGTCGTGCTGGAGTTGAAGTCGTTTCATTTTTTCCACCGAAAATTCCAAAAGTTAATTTAAAAATTAATTTTCGTAACCATCGGAAATTAGCAATTATTGATGGTGAAGTTGGTTATATTGGTGGTTTTAATATCGGAGATGAATATTTAGGAAAAGACCAAAAGTTTGGCTATTGGCGTGATACACATTTACGGATTCACGGAAATGCTGTTCGTAACATGCAAACACGTTTTATTTTAGACTGGAACCAAGCGTCAAAGAAAAAAATTTATTATGAAGAACGTTTTTATATCGGAGCAGAGATAGGCGATGTCGGTGTACAAATTGTCTCTAGTGGTCCCGATTCCGATTGGGAGCAAATTAAATACGGATACATAAAAATGATTTTAACAGCAAAAGAATACATTTATATGCAGACCCCTTATTTTATTCCTGATGAGAGTTTAATGGATGCTTTAAGAATTGCTGCATTATCTGGAATAAAAGTAAAAATTATGATTCCGAACAAACCTGATCACCCATTCGTTTATTGGGCGACATTGTCACATATAGGTAATTTATTAAATGCCGGCGCTGAAGTATACATTTATCAAAATGGCTTTTTACATGCGAAAACAATTGTTGTTGATGGGAAGGTTTCTTCTGTCGGAACGGCAAATATTGACGTTCGTAGTTTTCGGTTAAACTTTGAAGTGAACGCTTTTTTATATGACGAAACGATTGCTAAACAATTAGTCGAAGTTTTCCAAGAAGATATTAAATTATCAACTCAAATGACTGAAGCTCTTTATGCGCGGCGGTCATTTGGTATCCGTTTTAAAGAATCAATTTCCAGGTTATTATCACCTATTTTGTAACGTTTAATTTTAAAAAAGGAAGGTTGATTAACATGAAAGCAAAGCCGTGTGCCAATTCATTAGCTGTGAAAACAACTCATGTGTTACCGCCTGATACAAACTCCCATGGAACATTATTCGGTGGCCGATTAATGGCATACATTGATGATGTGGCGGCGATTGCTGCTGTAAGACACGCAAGAAAACCTGTTGTAACAGCGTCAATGGATTCCGTTGACTTTTTAGCACCTGTTAAGAAAGGCGATTCGATTTGTGTTGAAGCGTTTGTTACTTGGACACATCATACGTCGATGGAAGTATTCGTCAAGGCGGTTACGGAAAATTTATTAACAGGGGATCGTAAGGTTTGTACAACAGCTTTTTTAACCTTTGTCGCCATTGATGAAAATGGTCGCCCAATCCCTGTGCCACCGGTTTATCCAGAGTCAGAACAGGAAAAGCAATTACATGAGGGGGCACCGAAACGAGCAGAGCAACGACGGGAAAGGCGACAACAATCAAAAGAAATGGCTAATACCTTTGGAACAGATTATCCTTGGAATAAAAACAAAGCTTGATTTACGTGAGTAAAACGCTTACAATAAAATATATAAAATAAATTTGTAGGGATACTATGGATAAAATATTGTATTTTAGACAAATTAAATATAACGATTTAAAGAGACGTAGCTTTTAAGGCTAACGTCTCTTTTTTATGACTTTATTACAATAACGTATTAATTCAATGGAGGGGTAAAAGTGATTACATTAACAGGTTATTCGTTAACATTTCAAGATGTTGATCGTGTTGTTAACCGTTTAGAGAATGTCGCTATTGATGAAGCGGCTATAAAGCGTGTTGTAGAAAACCGCAAAGTTGTTGAAGAAAAAATTGCAGCGAAACAGACGATGTATGGCATTAATACAGGGTTCGGTAAATTTAGTGATGTTATTATCGCTGAAAAAGACTTAGCAGACTTGCAATTAAATCTTATCCGTTCCCATGCATGTGGCGTAGGTGAGCCGTTTTCTGAAGCCATCAGTCGGACGATGATGTTACTTCGGGCAAATACGTTGTTAAGAGGTTACTCTGGAGCTCGTGTTGAAGTCGTTGAACAATTAATTCGTTTTATCAATGCAAACATTCATCCTGTTATTCCAGAGCAAGGTTCTTTAGGAGCAAGCGGAGATTTAGCACCTCTCGCTCACTTAACATTAGCGTTAATTGGAGAAGGTGAAGTGTTTTACGAGGGTGAACGAATGGCAACAAAAGATGCCTTGCAACGAGCAAATATTGAGCCGATTACACTAGAAGCGAAAGAAGGCTTAGCTTTAATTAACGGAACACAGGCGATGACGGCGGTTGGAATTATTGCTTATTTAGAAATGGAAAAATTACTTTATCAAAGTGAACTTATTGCAAGTATGACATTAGAAGGGTTAGAGGGAATTATCGATGCCTTTCATAAAAGCTTGCATGAAGCACGCGGCCATAAAGAGCAAATTGAAGTTGCTGAGCGCATACGCGACTTATTAAATGATAGCAAGCTAATTACTCGCCAAGGTGAAAAGCGTGTACAAGATGCTTATTCATTACGATGCATCCCGCAAGTTCTTGGAGCTTCATGGCAAACATTTTATTACGTAAAAGATATTTTACAAACAGAAATGAATGCTGTAACAGATAATCCGCTTATTTTCTCTGACGATGATGCCGTCATTTCAGGGGGAAATTTTCACGGTCAACCAGTAGCATTAGCGATGGACTTTTTGAAAATCGGTATTGCTGAATTAGCTAATATTGCCGAGCGGCGAATTGAACGACTTGTTAATCCGCAATTGAATGACTTACCACCCTTTTTAAGCCCAAGTCCAGGTTTAGAATCCGGAGCGATGATTATGCAATACAGTGCAGCCGCTTTAGTATCGGAAAATAAAACCCTCGCTCATCCGGCAAGTGTTGATTCGATTCCTTCATCAGCGAATCAGGAAGACCATGTAAGTATGGGAACCATCGCAGCCCGACACGCTTATCAAATGTTGCAAAACACACGTCACGTCATTGCGATTGAACTTATTTGTGCGATGGAAGCTGTTGAATACCGTGGAATCGATAAAATGGCAACAAAGACGAAACAATTTTACGACAAGGCTCGGGAAATTGTCCCAAGCATTACGAAGGATCGTGTATTTTCAACGAACATGACCGAATTAGCTCATTGGCTTAAAGCGGCTGAAGAAAGTTATGTCGATTAATGTTTACGCTATGGTAAAAACAATTTATTTGTGGAATAATAACTACAAATAACTTGTCAAAAATTGGGGGCGTTTTAATTGATTGATCAGCAAACGATGGAAAAGTATGCAAAGCTCGTTTTACGAAAAGGGGTTAATTTACAAAAAGGCCAACCATTATTAATTAATGCACCATTAGAAGGGGCAGACTTTACAAAGGTTGTCGTTCGTCAAGCCTATGAAATGGGTGCTAAGGATGTCCATGTTAATTGGTCGGATGATGAATTAACGTTACTGAAATACAAACATGCGCCAGAAGAAGTTTTAGCTAAGTTTCCGAAATGGCGGGTCATGCTTAACGAATCCTTTGCGACAGATAATGGGGCTTTAATTTCAATTCATGCAACGAATCCAGATCTATTAAAAGAAATTGATCCAAAACGAATGAGTATGGCAAATAAAGCTGCCGCGGAAGCGATGGCTAATTTCCAACAATATGTCATGAACGATAAAGTGACATGGTCCGTTATTTCGATTCCAACGGGCGATTGGGCACAAAAGGTTTTTCCAGATTTAACCCGGGAACAAGCAACAAAACGATTGTGGGAGAAAATTGTTAAAATTGTCCGCGTCGATAAAGAAGACCCACTAGCTGCATGGGATGAGCATAATGCCTTTTTAGAGCGGGCGAAAAATGTACTCAATGATAAATCATATACAAAATTAGTTTTTAAAGCGCCGGGAACAGACTTAGAAATCGGTTTACCAAAAGGTCACATTTGGCATGGTGGAGCGGCTGTTTCTGAAAAAGGGACTGTATTTAACCCAAACATGCCGACAGAAGAAGTATTTACAGCACCGCATAAGTATGAAGTTAATGGAACGGTAAAAAGTACGATGCCACTCAACCATGGTGGAGCATTAATCGATGAATTTACATTAACATTTAAAGATGGTGCCGTTGTCGATTTTTCTGCCAAGCAAGGTGAAGAAGCGTTAAAACATTTACTTGAAATTGACGAAGGGGCGAAACGTTTAGGTGAAGTGGCGCTCGTTCCTAATGAATCCCCAATCTCACAGGAGGGAATTATTTTTTACAACACATTGTTTGACGAAAATGCATCATGCCATGTCGCCCTAGGAAAAGCGTATCCGACGAATGTTGAAGGTGGAGCAGACTTAAGTAGGGAACAACTTGATGAACATGGTATTAATGATAGTCTTATTCATGTTGATTTTATGATCGGTTCTGATGAATTATCGATCGACGGTGTAAAAAAAGATGGCACCGTTGAACCTGTTTTCCGTAAAGGAACATGGGCGATAACCTTTGACGAATAATTTAGAGATATTAACTTCATAATAGTACAAATGAAAGAGACGAGCATTATTAGATGATGCGAGAATCATCATGTGCTCGTCTTTTTGATATTCAATTTTTAATGCCTTTTAATAAAATAAATGGAATTATAAATGCTTAAAAAAGATTAGACCTTCGTCTAAAACTAACAATGATAAGGGATACATTAATCGTGTTAATTAATTGAAAACTTAAACTTATTTTTTGTTAAGATTTTCTGTTTACATTTTTAAAAAATGTGATTACAATGGGCACTATATCAAAAATCAAAAGGGTGTTAGGAGTTTTAAATGTATATGCCATCTCTTTTAATGACAATTATGCTCATTTTGCTACTTGGGATCGGTTCACAATGGGTTGCCTGGCGTTACCGAATGCCAGCAATTGTTATTATGTCGATTACCGGATTAGTCGTTGGTCCTTTTTTAGGAATTATTAATCCAGAGGAAGCCTTTGGTGATTTGTACGACCCGATTATTTCAGTAGCTGTTGCAATTATATTATTTGAAGGAAGTTTAAGTTTACGTTTTAAAGAAATTCGTGAAGTCGCTCAGCCAATTTTTCGTATAGCAACGATTGGCGCGTTTATTGCGTGGATTTTAGGGTCATTAACAGCCCATTACATGGCAGGTTTATCCTGGGCGGTAGCTTTTGTTATTGGTGGTTTATTCATCGTCACTGGCCCGACAGTTATTATGCCATTACTAAGACAGTCAAAATTAAAACCGCGACCTGCAAAAATTTTAAAGTGGGAAGGAATCGTCGTCGATCCTATTGGAGTTTTACTCGCTGTTTTTGCTTTCGAAATTATTAAATATATAACAGCGGAAAATCCGAACGGTACAGCTTTAATCGTTTTCTTTGTTGTTGCCCTTATTTCACTCGTTTTAGGTTGGGCCATGGGACGTTTTATCGGATGGATGTTCGAATCTGGTTATGTACCGGAGTTTTTAAAATCACCTGCTGTTTTCGTCGTCGTTATATTTACGTTTACGATTGTCGATGAAGTAACAAAAGGTGCTGGTCTATTAGCTGTGACGGCCATGGGAATTACGTTAGCAAATATCGGTACTAGTTCAGTAGCCGATATGCGCCATTTTAAAGAAAACATTTCGATATTACTCATTTCAACAATTTTCATTATGTTAGCTGCATCGTTAAAAGTCGAAACGTTATTACAAATATTTAATCCGAATATCGCTGGTTATGTTTTATTAATGATGTTTTTAGTAAGACCATTATCAATCTTTTTATCGACGATTGGTACGAAATTAACGTTAGCGGAAAAAACGTTAGTCGGTTGGATCGCGCCAAGAGGCATCGTCGCTTTAACGGTTTCAAGTTATTTTGCTACGATTTTATTAGATACTGGTTATGAAGATGCAAGCATTTTAACAGCTTTAACCTTTGCGCTCGTCTTTTCAACGGTTGTTGCTCATGGGTTTTCATTAGGATTTTTAGCGAAAAAATTAAATTTATCGATGGAAGGACGTCCAGGAACTATTATCGTTGGCAGTAATGAGTTTACTGTGCAATTAGCCCAATCACTCAAAAAAGTGAAAGCCCCAGCGCTTATAGTCGATTCCTCATGGGAACAGTTACGCTTTGCTCGTTTAGCGGGTGTAGATTTTTATCATGGGGAAATGCTTTCGGAACAGACAGAATTTAATTTAGATACGAGTCCATATGATTATTTAATCGGTGCGACAGACTATTACTCATACAATTCACTAGTCTGTACGACGTTTATTCCTGAATATGGCCGCCATAACGTTTTTAAAGTGAGTCCATATGCCGAGGAAATTAACGGAAGTGTTAACGATATCGTTGACCAAGTTGGTGGCCGAACGTTATTTGCAGAAGGTATGGATTTAGAAGTATTAAATCGCAAAGTTCGTGACGGCTACATTTTCCGACAAACAGCTATAACGAATCAGTATAGTTATAAACAATATTTAGCTGACAAGGAAGATGACGCTGTTTTATTATATCTCATTCGACCGTCTGGGGAAATTAAGTTTTATTCTGAACAGATGCGTACGTTACCAGGTCCCGGCGATATAATCGTCAGTTTAACACCACCTGTTAAGGAATTGACAAAAATACAGAAGAAATTAGAAATTCAGCGGAATCAATTAAATAACAAAAATTAAACTTATAAGAAAAACAGGTAGACTTATTGCTAAAATTGTCTACCTGTTTTTTAAAGTGTGAAAATATTTAGTTACTAATTTATAGGTCATTCATTAAAGGCAGCGAGTTGTTTACGAACATTAGCAATTTCATTTTCAAGTCGAATGAGTTGTTCTTCGGCTGATGATGCTCGCCCATCGACGAAAATAAGTTTTTCCATATCTTGCTGAATCCGAACGTAATCCGATTTTAATTCTGCAAGTTTAGCTTCAAGAGCT
>DATGSQ010000040.1:0-19423 GCA_035302425.1 Bacillota bacterium
AGGTTAGGTAACTCGAGAACCTCACTAATACGAGCATAGCTTCTACGCTGGCGATGTCTACCATATTGAACCATTTGACCTGTCAACTGCTTCACCTCTTAAAATAAACATAATTTATGTTAACAAAAAATGATTAATAAAATTAAGTAAAATAATTCCCTTTAAGTGCTTTTTTATGTTAAGCTATAGCTAGACAATTTAAAGAGCGCTTTCTGCTTTAACCATTATTTAAAAATATTTATCCATGAAATAAGTTAAACAAGATTTGTTTCCTTATAGAGTTTTAATAAATAGTTTAAATAGAAAAAAGGTTTTCTAGCAAAAACCTTCTATAAATATTTTAGCTCACCATATGCTCCACATAGCAAAACATAACTACATAAGTGACGTCTCTTATATTCCAAATATTATTCCCTTTTTGACAAAAAACATACATTTTTGTAGACAAAACACTTGACAAAGCTTATTCTACGTTAGCATCTAATGATTTTACCAAACTAGTATATGTTAGTCAAGTTTTTGTGCTTTATATATGTGATAACCTTTTTTTCGCTCGATAAGCGATACATTTTTAAACAATTCCTCGAGTTTTTTAGCCGCTGAGGGTGCCCCTTGCTTCTTCTGAATGACAATCCAAAATTCACCATGTTTTTTCAACGAATGATAACTTTCCGTAAAAAGATCATAGACAACTTTTTTACCCGCACGAATAGGTGGGTTTAATAAAATGGCAGCAAACGTATCTGATATTTGACTAAAGCGATCGCTAGCTACAATTTGTACATTCGTTATTTGATTAATGTTTGCATTATGTTTTGCGAGTGAAATTGCCCGTTCATTAATATCGGCCATAACGATTTGTCGCTCGGGGAAACTTGCAGCTACCGCCAAACCTACAGGCCCATAACCACAACCGAGATCTAATATCTTACCATCGATTGCTGGCTCTATAAATGATTCAATTAGGACCCGGCTACCAAAATCGACTTTTTCTCGTGAAAACACACCAAAATCTGTCGTAAAAGATAAATTGTAATTGCGTAATGTTGTTTGCCATGTTTCTCGTTTACTTTTTGATTGTGGTTGCTTGGAAAAGTAATGCTCATTCATAATTAGCACCTACTTGGAAAATATGAGGATTGTTATAGTTGGAATGTTTCATCATATAAAAAGTATCTTTATAAAAGAAACTGGGATGCATGAATTGATCCAAGATAAAACGATCTATAAACTTAAAGAAGTTTAATGTATAATTGATCATTCAAATATCTCCCTTGGATGCCTTCTCATAATCCCAGTTTCTATTTATTATATAATCATTGAAATTACTATAGCGACTTTCGCTTGCTTATTGAAATTAGTAATTACTTAAGCTCAACAGTTGCTCCTGCTTCTTCAAGCTTCTCTTTAATTTCTTCAGCTTCTTCTTTCGCGACGCCTTCTTTAACAGCTTTTGGCGCTGCATCTACTAAGTCTTTAGCATCTTTTAAGCCGAGACCTGTAATTTCACGAACGGCTTTAATAACTTGAATTTTTGATGCTCCAGCATCTTCGATAACAACATCAAATTCTGATTGTTCTGCTGCTGCTTCACCTTCAGCTGCTCCGCCAGCTACTGCTACAGGTGCTGCTGCTGTCACTCCAAATTCTTCTTCAATTGCTTTAACGAGATCGTTTAATTCTAAAACTGACATTTCTTTTATCGCATCAATAATTTGTTCTTTAGTCATTTTATTTCCTCCTAAATAATTTTATCCGGCTCGTTGGATTATTCCGCACTTTCGCCTGATTCTTCTTTTTGTTCGGCAACGGCTTTCGTTACATAAGCCATGTTGCGCATTGGTGCTTGTAACACGCTGAGTAACATTGATAGTAAACCTTCGTAACTTGGTAATGTTGCAAGCTCTTTAATTTGTTCGAGTGTTGCAACTTCACCTTCAATGACGCCGCCTTTAATTTCGAGTTCTTCATTTTCTTTAGCGAAGTTGTTTAAAATTCTCGCTGGAGCGACAACGTCTTCTTTACCGAAAGCGATCGCTGTTGGACCGACGATAATTTCATTTAAACCTTCTAATTCGACCTCTTCAATCGCACGACGAGTCATCGTGTTTTTGTAAACTTTATAATCGATACCTTCATCACGTAAGTTCTTTCGTAGTTCTGTAATTTGTGCAACATCAAGTCCACGGTAATCAACTAAAACTGCTGATTGGCTATCACGGAATTTCTCAGCAATTTCTGTGACGAGTTGCTTTTTTTGTTCAAGTTTATTTGACATCATTCCACCTCCACTTACAAGCGTTATACCTTAGGCAAATAAAAAAGCCCACACGTAGACATGCGTGTGAGCCATCTATTACGAACACAATTATTTTGTGAGCGTCATTTTAGCTAAAACACCTCGGTAGGAAATTAAGCGATATTCGCACCTACTGTCTACGGTACAACGTATTTTATTTTTAACATTGTTCATTATAGATAACTTTTTTCAAATTGTCAATGTTTATTGGATATCTTTTACGTACTCTGTAACGTCAACTTTAATTCCTGGGCCCATCGTTGATGTAATAACAACATTACGGACGTAAGTGCCCCGGGATGCCGCTGGCTTTACACGAACAATTGTATCGATAAGCGCTTCAAAGTTTTCAACAATTTTATCGTTATCAAAGGATACTTTACCAATAGGCACGTGTAAGTTAGCTGCATTATCAACGCGGTATTCAACTTGACCGGCTTTTACATCAGAAACTGCTTTGCCAACATCAAAGGTCACTGTACCTGTTTTTGGGTTTGGCATAAGTCCTTTTGGTCCTAAAATACGACCTAACTTTCCAACCTCAGCCATCATATCTGGTGTAGCGATGACGACATCAAAATCGAGCCAGCCATCGTTAATTTTTTCAATAATTTCTTCATTTCCGATATAATCTGCCCCAGCTTCTTCAGCTTCTTTAGCTTTTTCGCCTTGTGCAAAGACTAAAATCGTCTGTGTACGTCCTGTTCCATGGGGTAAGACGAGGGCAGCGCGAATTTGTTCGTCGGCATTTTTCGGATTAACACCTAAACGGAAAGCAACTTCTATTGTTTCATCAAAGTTTGCCTTTGCTGCTTGCTTTAATAAATCAACAGCATCTGTAATTGCATAATGTTTATCTTTGTCAACAAGCTCTGCTGCCTGTTGGTATTTTTTACCTCTTTTTTTACTCATTATAAATCCTCCCTAATTGTGGTTATAGCGGAAAAACCTCCCACGTTCAACGACATCGCAAAATTTATCTGTCGTTACGGATAAATAAAGGTTGCATGGAATTGTCCACACGCAACCTTATGAACGATTCTTCATTAATCTTCAATAGTAATACCCATACTACGTGCTGTTCCCTCAACCATACGCATAGCCGCTTCAACGTCTGCAGCATTTAAATCTTCCATTTTTAATTCTGCGATTTGTTGGACATCTGCACGTTTAACAGAACCTACTTTATTTCGGTTCGGTTCACCTGAAGCTGTTTCAATGCCTGCTGCTTTCTTAAGTAAAACAGCTGCTGGTGGTGTTTTTGTAATAAAAGTAAATGAACGATCTTCATAAACTGTTATTTCAACAGGAATAATCATTCCCGCTTGTTCTTGCGTTTCAGCGTTAAACTCTTTACAAAACCCCATAATATTAATTCCTGCTTGTCCTAACGCCGGGCCAACAGGTGGTGCAGGGTTTGCTTTACCTGCCGGAATTTGTAGTCGTACAACATTGATTACTTTTTTAGCCACGGGTTGCACCTCCTTAAGTCCGTGATGTGGTCAATGGGTCCATAATTGTAAAATTACTTTCCCTCCCACTCGTATTTCCTAAACGATTTGTTAGGATGTTTACAACAAAAAAATATTAGCATGAATCGCTTAATAATGCAAGCATTTATTAATGATTACAGTTTTTCAATTTGGGTAAAATCGAGTTCAACAGGCGTCTCTCTGCCAAACATGTTGACATGAACTTTTACAATTTGTTTGTCCGTATCAATATGTTCAATCGTTCCTGTAAAGTTAGCAAAGGGCCCGTCGGAAACACGAACACTCTCCTTAAGGTCAAAATCTATTTGAACGACTGGTTCACTAACGCCCATTCGTTGTAAAACTGCATCAACTTCGTGGGGTAATAATGGTGTAGGTCTCGCCCCTTGACCACTTGAACCGACAAAACCTGTTACTCCCGGTGTATTACGAACAACGTACCACGAATCATCCGTCATTATCATTTCCGCCAATACATAACCTGGGAAAAATTTTTTCTTCGTTACTTTTTTCTTTCCGTCTTTAATTTGTGTTTCTTCATCTTCTGGAACGAGCACGCGGAAAATTTTATCTTCCATGCCCATAGTTTCAACACGTTTTTCTAAATTCGCCTTCACACGGTTCTCATATCCTGAATACGTATGAATAACATACCAATTTTTTTCCATAAGCCTTGGCTAGTGCCGTTTCCCTCCTTTATTTAATTAACGTTCACTTGCAAATTATTTTATAAAAAAATGCAATATTAAAAACCCGTTATGAGGCGGGTTTTAAAAAACTTCAGACTATTCGTATGTCAAGTATAACATATCTATTCATTAATTATTCAAAAAAGGCATTTTTTCTAAAAACTGTGAAATGCCAATATCAACGACAGCGAAAAAGATAGCGACGAACGCAACCGTTGCAATAACGGTAATCGTATAACTCACTAATTCCGGTCCTTTAGGCCAAGTTACTTTTCTCATTTCCCGGGATACATCTTTAAAAAATTTCAACATTTTACCTATTCACGCTCCAAGAGTGCTCTTACTTCGTTTCTCGATGTAAAGTATGTTTACCACATCTTTTACAATATTTCTTTATTTCTAAACGATCTGGTGTTGTTAGCACATTTTTTGTCGTTTGATAATTACGACTCTGACACTCTGAACATGCTAACGTAATTTTCCGATTCATCATCTGTCACCCCTTAGTTAGGGTTTTACTTCGTTAAATGTAGCATGTCTTGTCAGCGATGTCAAACATTCTTCTTAAACTACCATCCTTTACAAAATATTGTATTAAATTACTTTAAAAGCTAAATTCTTTCGTTTTCACGAGTGTGTCTAATTTCCGTTTTACGCGTTGCAGAGCATTGTCAATTGACTTTTCATGACGATTAAGTTTTTCGCTCATCTCTTGATAAGTACAGCCATCTAAATATAAAAACAATACTTTACTTTCCAAATCACTTAAAAGTTCTGACAGCTTTAGGCGTGTATATGAATACTTCTCTTGAATAATTAACAATTCTAGTGGGTCAAGTTTCGTAGAACCTGCGATAACGTCCAATAATGTGCGTTCTGATTCTTCATCATAAATTGGCTTATTTAACGATACGTATGAGTTTAGTGGCATGTGCTTTTGTCTTGTCGCTGATTTAATAGCTGTAATAATTTGGCGAGTTATACACAGCTCAGCAAATCCTTTAAATGAATTAAGCTTGTCCTTATCAAAGTCGCGAATTGCTTTGTAGAGGCCTATCATACCTTCTTGAATAATATCTTCATGATCGCCGCCGATCAGAAAGTATGTCCGTGATTTTGCCCAAACAAAACTCCTATACTTACGAATTAAATGGTTTAGAGCATTACTATCTCCTTGATGAGCATATTCAATAATCTCTTCATCAGGTAAGCGCTTCAATTCCTTTTTATCGATCGTTAATGTTTTAACATTCACTTTCAGATGACCCCCTGCACATATGCAGTTATTTTTAACATTATACAGTAACATTTTCTCTTGCGTCAATATGAAATTGTCAAAAATTACATGAATTACTAAAACAATAACAAAGGTTGTCAAACAAAGCAAGTAAGCGTTTACAATTTTTAAAGAAAAAATGAGGACGTATTAACTTTTTCCACGTCGCCATTTTTCAAATATTTCCAAGATGTCCCTTTTTAACGGAATTTTCGTTTGTCGCTTTTCCTCATATCGTTCAATATTTGTCGCAATTTCTTCCTCTGTGCGCTGTAAGTCTAAATAAAGTTCCCTAGCCGATTTACGCAAAGCACCTTTTCCAAAAATAATTCGCTGCTCGGTATAATCTGAAGTTGCTACATACACTTTCGTATCGACATTCATTAATGTCGGAACGAGTCGTTCGATACATTCATCAGCCGTTTCATTTTCCCGTGTGTAAATAATTTGTAAGTCAAAAGTCGTTTCCCGGGTTTCAATTCCCGGTACATGATAAGCATCAAAAACGATAATTACCTTTTGTCCGGAAACTGACTGATAATCCGCCATAAGTTCAATTAAACGATCCCGGGCTTCACCGATACTAATCTCTTTTAAACGCTTAAGTTCTTCCCATGCTCCAATAATGTTATAACCATCTATGACGAGAATTACCATTGTTTACATCTCCAATGGATATCGTTTACGATATATTTCATAAAATAAAATACTACAAGCAACAGAAGCGTTTAAAGACGTTATTTGACCAACCATCGGTAAATAGACTGACCAATCGCACGTTTCTTTCACAAGTCGACTCATACCTTTTCCTTCACTGCCAATGACGAGAGCTATTGCTGTCTCCCCATCTAATGAGCGAAAATCCTCCGCTCCTGAGCTTTTTGCATCGGTGCCAACGACCCAGACGTGACGTTCTTTCAGTTCATTTAATGTATCGACAATATTCGTCACTTGAACAACGGGAACATATTCAATAGCACCTGCAGATGTTTTTGCAACAGTCGCATTTAAGCCGACGGAACGATGTTTAGGAATAATAACTCCGTGTACACCAGTCGCCTCAGCGGAACGTAAAATTGACCCTAAATTGTGTGGGTCTTCTAAACCATCTAAAACGACAAAGAATGGTTGCTCATCCTTTTGCTCGGCAATTTTAAATAAGTAATCGAGCGATGCATACGTATACGGTGCAACATAGGCGACAATTCCTTGATGATTTCCGACTTTTAATTGATCGAGGGCTTGTTTAGGAACTATTTTCATAGAAATATTTTTTTGTTTAAATGTCTTTTCTAACTCACGTTGAGTTTGTTTGTTTAATTGGTTGGAAATAAGTACTTGTTGAAAACTCCTTCCTGCTCTTAATGCTTCTAAAACAGGATTTCTTCCACTAATTATTTCATTACTCATTAGAACCATTCCTTTCGATGAATCGGACAGCATCCTTTAGCAATTGTAAAAGACGGCTCTCGTCATCGAGTAAATAAAGATAACCGAGCAAAGCTTCAAAACCTGTACTATGTCGGTAATCTTGAACAGATATATTTTTAGGAATGGAAGCAGATTTGGCATTTCTCCCCCGCAAAACAATCCGCTTCTCATCATCTGTCAATAAATCCTTCGCTAAAAAATGATATACAATTTTTGCTTGGGCTTTACCGGCGACAAACTTAATTGCCGCCTGATGCAAGTCATTCGGTTTAACGATGCCCCGTCTAATTAAATATTGTCGAATATACAATTCATAAACAGCATCACCGACATATGCTAATGTTAATCCGTTTAGGTGGTTAATCGTTCGATCCATATTACTGTCTTCTCCATCGAGTACCTTGAGGCGTGTCTTCTAACGTAATATTTTTCTCTTTTAATAAATCACGAATTTCATCTGCACGGGCAAAATTACGCTCACGACGTGCTGTTTCCCGCTCTTCAATAAGCGATTCAATGTCCGAATCAAGGAGCTGAGCTTCAGGAGCTAGTTTTACACCGAGAACAGCGAACAATGTGACAAGTTGTTCTTGAAAAGCCGCTAATACTTTAGATGATGTTTGTTCACGTTGTAAGTACATATTTGCTTCACGTGTTAAATCAAATAAAATTGAAATTGCTTTCGCAGTATTAAAGTCATCATTCATCGCATCTTCAAATAACTTTTTATAGGATTCAATTTTTTCAAGCCACTCATCTGTATCAGGTGAAAGGTCCATACTCACTTGTTTACGATGTTCTAAATTCATATAAGCAGTTTCAATTCGTTCAAAACTACTTTTAGCACTTTCGATTAATTCATCGGAAAAGTTAATGGGACTACGATAATGGACACTTAACATGAAAAAGCGAATAATATTCGGATCATGTTGTTTAATTAAATCCCGGGCTAAAATAAAGTTTCCGAGGGATTTCGACATTTTTTCGTTATCAATATTTATATATCCATTGTGCATCCAATAGTTGGCAAAGGTTTGATCATTTAACGCCTCAGATTGAGCAATTTCATTTTCATGGTGTGGAAATGTTAAATCTTGCCCGCCTGCATGAATGTCAATCGTCTCTCCTAAATATTTTTTCGACATAGCTGAACATTCAATGTGCCAACCTGGTCGTCCTTTACCCCAAGGGGAGTCCCAGGAAACTTCGCCTTCTTTCGCCTTTTTCCAAAGGGCAAAATCTAACGGATCTTCTTTTAATTCACCAATTTGAATTCTCGCACCAGCTTGGAGTTCATCGATGGACTGGGAAGATAATTTACCATATTCCGCGAATTTTCTCGGTTTAAAGTAAACATCTCCTTCGACTTCATAGGCATAGCCTTTTTCAATAAGTCCTTCAATAAAAGAAATAATTTCTTCAATTGTTTCCGTTACTTTTGGATGATGTGTCGCTTCTTTAACGTTAAAGGCGGCAACATCATCTTTATATGCTTGGATAAATTTTTCTGAAACTACCTTTGGGTCTTCGTCTAGTTGTTTCGCTGCATCAATAATTTTATCATCAATATCCGTGAAATTGAGTACATAATTAACATCGTAGCCTTTATACTCAAAATAACGGCGAACAGTATCAAAAACTATTGCCGGGCGAGCGTTTCCGATATGAATATAGTTATAAACTGTCGGACCACAAACGTACATGCGTACTTCGTTGTCGACAATTGGTTTAAATAGTTCTTTTTCTCGGGTCATCGTATTATAAATCATTATTGACATTATTTTGCATCTCCCTTTTTAATTGTTCGAGTTCAGCTTTTAATAAATCAATCTCTCTTTGTAGTTTATCACATCGGTCGGAAACCGGGTCAGGTAATTTATGATGATCTAACTTTTGATGGACGCGTTTTCCGTTTTGTACAACAACTCTTCCCGGAATACCGACAACTGTTGAATGATCGGGAACATCATGTAAAACGACAGAACCTGCACCAACTTTTGAATATTCACCAACAGTTATTGAACCTAAAACCTTTGCACCGGTAGCAATTAATGCATGGTCTTTAATTGTCGGATGGCGTTTTCCTTTTTCATGACCTGTTCCACCTAAAGTAACACCTTGATAAATTGTAACATCATCACCGATTTCTGTCGTCTCTCCTATGACAACACCCATGCCATGGTCAATGAAAAAACGTCTACCTATTGTTGCGCCGGGGTGAATCTCTATACCTGTAAAAAAACGACTCATTTGAGAAATGGAGCGGGCGATAAAAAATAGTCGCCGTTTAAAAAACCAATGAGCAATACGGTGAGCCCAAACAGCATGTAAGCCAGAATATGTTAAAAAAACTTCTATATACGTTCGTGCCGCGGGATCCTGTTTAAAGATGACGTCCATGTCCTCTTTCATTCGTTTAAACATTGTTTTTTCTCTCCTTTTTTTAATGCTCATCGTTCAAGGTTCTTGTTAAAAAAAATAACGCCCCTGTGCCAAATTGACACAGAGACGTTTATTGACGCGGTTCCACTCTGTTTAAAAAATGTTAAACATTTTTTCACCTTTATTCTAAGTAACGGTAGAATGGCCGCCATCATCTACTTCATATTTCGATGATAGACTCCAAGGGGCATTTCAATCATGATACTTAAAATCACTCGCAGCCAATGGTGATTCTCTCTCCTTAAGTAGCGCATGATCTACTAATCCTCATCAACGTTCAAATATTTTCTATATGTTATGCTAGCAGCGCTTCAGTTGTGAATTTAAGCTTCGAGCATATTTAACACTTGGTCTAAGCGGCTAATGACAACGTCTTTGCCGAGCAATTCGATCGCCTTCGGTAGCTCGGGGCCGCTTGTACGTCCTGTCGTTGCAACACGAATTGGCATAAATAGACGACGTCCACGCTGCTTCGTCTCTTTTTGTGTCGCTCGCAATTGATCTTTTATATGTTCACTTGTAAACTCATCTAAATGGATAAGATGATCTGTAAACACTTGTAACACTTCAATAACTTGTTCACCTTGTAAAACTTCTTGGGCTTCTTCATCATAGTCAATTTCTTCCGTGAAAAATACTTCTGTTAATTCGACAATTTCTGCCCCATGACTTAGTTGTTCTTGATAAAGTTCAATGAGACTCTCCGTCCACTCACGTTGATTGTCATCCATCGTTTCGGGAACTTTATTCGCCTCTATTAAATGTGGTAACGCTAAGTCAATAACCCGCTCAAGTGGTGTATTTTTAATATACTCACCATTCATCCATTTTAATTTTAATGGATCGAAAACGGCGGCAGATGTTGACAAACGTTCTGGGTCGAAAATTTCAATTAACGTTTCTTTATCAAAAATTTCTTCCTCACCAACAGGTGACCAACCGAGTAACGTAATAAAGTTAAATAGTGCTTCAGGTAAGTACCCTAAATTACGATATTGTTCGATAAACTGAACAATATGTTGATCACGTTTACTTAACTTTTTGCGCTCTTCATTAAGAATAAGTGTCATATGACCAAACTTTGGTGCTTCCCAACCGAACGCTTCATAAACCATCATTTGTCTCGGTGTATTTGAAATATGTTCCTCACCACGTAAAACGTGGGTAATTCCCATTTCGTGGTCATCAAGGACGCAAGCGAAATTATACGTCGGAATGCCATCTTGTTTAACGATGACCCAATCGCCGAAATCACTTGCTTCAAAAGAAATTTCACCACGAACTATATCATTAAATGTATAAGTTTTATTTTCTGGTACGCGTAAACGAATACTTGGTTTACGACCTTCTTTGCGAAAGGCTTCTCTTTCCTCTTCAGTTAACTGACTGTGAGCTCCGGAATACTTTGGCACTTCCCCTTTTGCACGTTGGGCTTCTCTTTCTGCTTCTAACTCTTCAGCGGTCATAAAGCATTCGTAAGCTAAATTACGCTCAAGTAAATCGTCGACATATTTTTTATAAATGCTTAAACGTTCCATTTGTCGGTACGGGCCATAATTACCACCGATATCTGGACCTTCATCCCAATCGATGCCGAGCCAAGCTAAAAAGTTAAGCTGACTTTCTTCGCCTCCTACAACATTACGTTTCGCATCAGTGTCTTCTGTTCGAACAATAAATTTACCCCCGTAATGTCTAGCAAACAAATAATTAAAAAGTGCCGTCCTAGCATTTCCTATATGTAAATCACCTGTAGGACTAGGTGCATAACGTACACGAACTTCTTTTGTCATCGTTGTTCCCCTTCCCTTATCAATGAAAAACAAACATTACTAAGTTTTCTCATTTAATCAACTAAAGATAAAATATAAACAGTTGCTCTACGGTTAATTTGTACTATCGAATGCATACCCCTTTGCAACTATGCGAACAAAAAGCGATAACAGAAACTGTTATCACTTAATTTGTACTCATATAAGTTATACCTTTTTTATAGTGCTTTTTCAAGTTACAGTGCTTGTTCTAATGATTTTGGTTTAGCAAAAATCATTCGCCCAGCCGATGTTTGTAAAACACTCGTAATGACAACTTCGATTTGCTTTCCAATAAAATCACGACCATTTTCCACGACGATCATCGTACCATCATCTAAATAGGCGACTCCTTGATTTTGTTCTTTACCATCTTTAATAACATTTACAACTAATTCTTCACCGGGTAAGACGACAGGTTTTACGGCATTTGCCAAATCATTTATATTAAGCACTGACACACCTTGCACGTCACAAACTTTATTTAAATTAAAATCGTTTGTTACGACGATACCATCAATTGTTTTCGCGAGTTTAATAAGCTTATGATCGACTTCACTGACATCCTCAAAATCACCTTCATAAATTTTTACTTCAACAGGTAAATCTTTTTGGATACGATTTAAAATATCTAGCCCGCGTCGACCACGATTTCTTTTTAAAACATCAGATGAATCAGCGATTTGCTGTAATTCACCAAGAATAAATTGCGGAATTATAATCGGCCCTTCTAAAAACTTCGTCTGACAAATATCAGCAATCCGACCATCGATAATAACGCTCGTATCTAAAATTTTCGCCTGAGACTTCGTAATATTTTCTTTCTCAGGTTCTTGATCTACTCTTTTACGATCACGTTCACGACGATTGACATAAAATAAATTGATAAATTCCTCTCGACGACGAAAACCGACTTGAAAACCTAAATACCCTAAAAAAATCGTTAAAAATAGCGGAATAACTTGTGAAACAATTTGTAACTTAATATCTGTTAAATTTATATTTATTAAATAGGCGACGACTAATCCGATAATTAACCCTAAACTTCCAAAAAACAAATCCCCAACAGGTATTTTTATAAGACCGTCTTCAATCCACCGTAGAAAATCAACGATATAATCAACAAACAAATAAGAAATAAAAAATAATATAATAGCACCTAATAATAAACCTAAATATGGTGACAAAACCCAAGATGGACCTAAAAACTTCATTAATTTTAATAAGTCAGGTATATATAAATATCCGACGGTTCCACCTAATACGATAAAAAACAAATGAACGATTTTCCTTAACATACATCCACCTCCTTTAATTGTATTATTGCCCACTTCTTGCAAAATTAATCATTTTCCTTTAAATCCTTTAAATTAATGTCCCATAGCTATAACTAAAGCTTCCTGGATTGTATCAACACCGATAACTTCTATTCCTTCGGGTTTTGTCCAACCTTGTAAATTGTACGTCGAACAAATGACACGTTTAAAGCCTAGCTTTGCCGCTTCTTGTACACGTTGTTCAATACGTGATACCCGTCTTACTTCTCCCGTCAAACCTACCTCACCGATGAAAATATCGTTAGGATTTGTCGGTTGGTCACGGAAACTCGATGCAATACTAACCGCAACCGCTAAGTCAATGGCTGGCTCATCTAATTTAACACCACCGGCAACTTTTATATAAGCATCTTGGTTTTGTAACATTAAACCGACTCGTTTTTCTAAAACGGCCATTAATAAAGGCACGCGATTTGTATCAATTCCTGTTGCCATACGCCGTGGATTACCAAAACTTGACGGAGAAATTAATGCTTGAATTTCAACGAGTACTGGCCGTGTCCCTTCCATCGATGCGACGACCGTTGATCCAGCTGTTCCTTGTGAACGTTCTTCTAAAAATAGCTCTGAGGGATTAAGTACTTCGCTTAAACCACTTTCCTTCATTTCAAAAATGCCTAATTCATTCGTACTCCCGAAGCGATTTTTAACGCCTCGCAACATACGATAAGCATGGTGTCTATCACCTTCAAAATATAATACCGTATCAACCATATGTTCTAACATACGTGGCCCAGCGATTGCCCCTTCCTTTGTCACATGACCGACGATGCATATAGGGATACCGTTCGTCTTAGCGATACGCATAAGTTCACCTGTACATTCCCTTACTTGAGAAACACTCCCAGGAGCACTAGAAACTTCTTCACGATAAATCGTTTGGATAGAATCAATAATAACAAATGACGGCTGTAACTTTTCTATATGTGTCGCTACATTAAACAAATTCGTTTCTGCAAGTACATAAAGTAAATCCTCATGAATATTTAGACGATCTGCTCGTAATTTTGTTTGTTGAACCGATTCTTCACCAGAAATATATAAAACTGGTAATTGATTTTTCGCAAGTTGTCCAGAAATTTGTAAAAGCAATGTCGACTTACCAATCCCAGGGTCTCCACCAATTAAAATTAGTGATCCCGGAACAATTCCACCACCGAGAACACGGTTAAATTCCCCCATTTCCGTTAAATAACGTGTTGTACTTTCCGATTCAATGGCGGTTATCTTTTCTGGTTTACTTTTAGTTTGTTCCCCTTTACTTCCTAACACGTGACGGTTTGATTGGGTTGCCATAACTTCTTCAACGAGCGTATTCCATTGTTGGCAGCCTGGGCATTTTCCCATCCAGCGCAAAGATTCATAGCCACATTGTTGACAAACAAAGGTCGTTTTTCGTTTTGCCAAAGTTTCCTACCCCTTTTTTTACAATACATCTCTATTATATACGAAAATCATCACGATAAAGTTACAGATACCTTTCAATTTAGTGAAAAATTTCCTACATTTATTATTTTTTAGATGTAAGAAAAAGCTAGTAGACTTTTTGTCGACTAGCTTTTAAAAGTTGTAAAGTTAAGGGAGAATGATAAATGTACCTTGGCTGTTAAGGCCAATTTTTACTTTTTCACCCTTAGCAATTTCGTTTTTCAATAAAGCTTCCGAAAGTAAGTCTTCGATATTTTTCTGAATGGAACGTCGTAATGGTCTGGCACCGTACTCAGGATCAAAGCCTTCGTCAGCAATTTTTTCAACGGCTTTATCCGTTAAAGAAAATTCAATAGCTTGCTCCGCTAGACGTTTTTGCAAGTCTTTAATCATAAGTAATACGATATCCTTCATATGCTTTTTCTCTAATGAATGGAAGACAATCGTCTCATCTATACGGTTGAGAAATTCCGGTCGGAAAACCTTTTTCATTTCGTCTGTTACTTTATCTTTCATATCTTTATATTGCTGATCTTCCGTTTGCAAATTGAAGCCAACATATTTATTGCGACGAAGTTCACTTGCCCCGACGTTAGACGTCATAATTAATAACGTATTTCTAAAGTCGACAACCCGGCCATGGGAATCTGTTAATCGGCCATCTTCTAAAACTTGAAGTAAAATATTGAATACTTCCGGATGGGCCTTTTCTATTTCATCAAGGAGAATGACAGAATATGGTTTACGACGAACTTGTTCGGTTAGCTGTCCACCATCTTCATAACCGACATACCCCGGTGGTGAACCGACGAGTCGAGATGTCGTATGTTTTTCCATATACTCCGACATATCAATTCGAATCATCGCTTCCTCATCAGCAAACATGACTTCAGCTAATTTACGGGCAAGTTCTGTTTTTCCAACGCCGGTTGGTCCTAAAAATATAAAGGATCCAATCGGACGTTTCGGATCCTTTAATCCTGAACGTGCCCGTCGAATGGCTCGTGATACAGCTGTGACGGCTTCTTCTTGACCAATAATATGTTCATGTAAAATTTCTTCCATATTTAATAATCGTTCAGCTTCAGTTTCCGTTAATTTTACAACGGGTACTCCCGTCCACATTGAAACGATACTTGCAATATCATCAACTGACACTTCTGCGTCTTCTTGACCTTGTTTTTCTTTCCATTTATTTTTCGTTTCCTCTAATTGTTCGCGAATTCGTTGTTCCGAATCCCTTAATGCAGCAGCTTTTTCAAATTCTTGACTTTGGACAGCAGCATCCTTTTCTTTACGGACTTCTTCTAAATTTTCTTCTAAAACTTTTAAATTTGGTGGTACCGTATAAGATTTCAAACGGACTTTTGATCCAGCTTCATCGATTAAATCAATTGCTTTATCTGGTAAAAATCGATCAGAAATATAACGATCTGATAAATTGACTGCCGCTTCAATCGCTTCATCAGAAATTGTTACTCGATGATGTGCCTCATAACGGTCACGTAAACCTTTTAAAATTTCAACCGCTTCTTCAGATGTTGGTTCATCGACTTGAATCGGCTGAAAACGGCGTTCTAAGGCGGCGTCTTTTTCAATATATTTTCGGTACTCATCTAATGTTGTTGCCCCGATACATTGTAATTCTCCACGTGCCAAAGCTGGTTTTAAAATATTTGAAGCATCAATCGCCCCTTCAGCACCACCCGCACCAATTAACGTGTGTAATTCATCGATAAATAAAATAACGTTATCCGCCTGACGAATTTCATCCATCACTTTTTTCAAGCGATCTTCGAATTCCCCGCGATACTTTGTTCCTGCAACGACTGTACCCATATCTAAAGTCATCACCCGTTTACCACGCAAAATCTCCGGTGTTTCATTGTTGACGATCTGTTGGGCAAGTCCTTCGGCAATCGCAGTTTTCCCAACACCTGGTTCACCGATTAAAACGGGATTGTTTTTCGTACGGCGACTTAACACTTGAATGACACGTTCAATTTCTTTATCGCGTCCAATGACAGGGTCTACCTTTCCTTCCCGTGCACTTTCTGTTAAATCCTTTGCTAAGGAATCTAATGTTGGTGTTCGGACATTTGCTGATTGACCACGTCCCTGTCGCCCCGCCTGGGATTCATTAGTTCCTAACAATTGCAATACTTGTTGCCGGGCTTTATTTAAACTAACTCCTAAATTATTTAAAACCCTCGCCGCCACACCTTCTCCTTCACGAATGAGACCGAGTAAAATATGTTCAGTCCCGACATATGAATGTCCGAGTTTACGTGCTTCATCTTGTGATAGTTCAACAACCTTTTTCGCACGTGGTGTATAATGAATCGTCTGCGTTGCATGTTTTCCAACACCGATTAGTTGTTCAACTTCTTTTTGAATTTTGTCGGCTTTTAAGCCTAATGCTAAAAGAGCCTTTGCTGCGATACCTTCTCCCTCACGAACGAGACCTAATAAAATATGCTCGGTGCCAATCGTATTATGTTGCAAGCGTACAGCTTCTTCTTGTGATAATGCTAAAACTTTTTGCGCTCTTTCAGTAAATCTGCCAAACATCATCGGGCAACAACCTCCTGCTTTCTATTTTTCCAAACGTAAACGCTCTCGGATGAGTTCCGCACGAAAAATATCGCGCTCATCCGGTGTTAATACTTTTTTCGCATATTGTTGTAAAAATCCTGGTTGTGTAAGTACCATTAATTCATTAAGTATATTACGTGAAACATTTTCAATAATTCCTAAATCAATCCCTAAGCGAACATTTGATAAACTTTCTGCCGTTTCCTTAGACTCAATAATACGGCTATATTGAAGCGTTCCATATGAACGAAATATTTTATCTTCTAAATGAATACGAGATCTTTCATTCAAATGAATTCTTGCTTCCCTTTCATGATCGATGAGCTGTCTAACAACACTTTGTAAATCTTCTACTATATCTTCTTCAGATTTCCCTAATGTCATTTGGTTAGAAATTTGAAACAAGTTTCCAATAGCACCACTGCCCTCTCCATAAATGCCTCTGACGACAAATCCTAACTGATTAATCGCCGGAATCATTCGATTAATTTGTTTCGTCATTGCTAGCGCGGGTAAATGCATCATAACCGAGGCACGCATACCTGTACCTACATTTGTCGGACAACTCGTTAAATATCCTTTAGACTCATTAAAAGCATAATCAATCTTCGCCTCAAGCCAATCGTCAATTTTGAAAGCTTCTCGTAACGCATTATTAAGCTGAAGGCCAGGAAGATACAATTGAATACGAATATGGTCTTCTTCATTAACCATGACGGAAAGTTTTTCATTCGTCGATAAAAGTGTACCCGACACTTGAGCATATTTAGCTAAATGTGGGCTAATTAAATGTTTTTCAACGAGCACTCGTTTTTCAATTGATGATAGATCACGCATCGAAATAAATTGTAAGTTTTTATATTTATCAAAGGATTGATTACTATATTCCTGTTCAATAAATAAACGAACTCTCTCTAAATCTTTATGATCAGCAATCGTCGGAAAAGCTATATTTGCAAAATTACGCGCCAGTCTAATTCGGCTACTCAAAACGATATCATTATTAGGCCCATCTTCCCGCATCCACGGACTAATTGCCTCATTCATAAAATCCTTTAATGTCATGACTCTTCACCTTCTATATGAGTGCGCTCATCTTGTTGTAATTGTCTTATTTTATCGCGAACAACAGCTGCCTCCTCAAAAGCTTCTGCAGCTATTAATTGCTGCAATTGTTCTTGGTAATTTTCTATTTGTCGTTTGATGTGCAAATCTCCACCTTGTCTTTGCGGTATTTTACCATAATGTTTAGTATTACCGCTATGCACACGACGAAAAATTGGGTTAAGATGACTAGCAAACGTCTCATAACATTTAGCACAACCAAATTTTCCTGAACGTTTAAATTGAGTAAAAGTTAACTCGCACTTCGGACATTGCAGTTGAACTGAATGTTGCATTGCCGATTTGCGTTGCTTATCCATTTGCGGAGAGTCAAAGTTAAATAACCCCGCTAACAAATTGTGTAAGGAATGACCATCTTCAGGATAAGTTAAATAACCCTTCTCTTTCGCACATACTTCGCAAACGTTCATTTCGTGCTTTTTCCCATTAATGACTTGAGTAAAATAAAGAGTTGCTGGACGCTTACCACATTCTTGACATGTCATATTTTAGGCCTCCTTTTATTTAGTCGCATACTTTAAAGAGGTTAACATAGCACTTAATATACGGGAACGAACTTCATCACGTAATGGTATATCAAATGCTAATACCTCTCGGTCAATCGCATGTGACATAATTTTAGCTTCTCGCTCCGTAATTACCTTTTTCTCATATAATCGTTCAATAATGTCTAAAGCAGATTGTTGGGTGACTTTCGGTTTAATTAATTCAATAATCGAGTCAATTAACTTTGATTTATCTTGATGTTTAATGCGGATTATTCGAATATAGCCACCACCACCTCGCTTACTTTCTATCATATAACCTTTTTCTTCGGTAAAGCGAGTATTAATAACGTAATTTATTTGTGAAGGAACACATTGAAACTGTTCAGCTATTTCATTTCGCTTAATTTCAATCATGTTCTCTCCTTTATGTTTAAAATGTTCCTTTAAATAACGTTCTATAATATCAGTGATATTACTCATTTCCATAACCTCGCTTACAAAATATGTTATATTTTTTATAACGCAGTTTGACTTTGACTATATTTGACCTAGTTTCATTATACGATAAATATGATCATATGCAACTTAGATGGCCTTTCAATTTTTATATAGCACTACAATTCATCCTCACGATTATGAACAATTTTAACCACAATATTTTTACTTATACAAAGGATATTAAAAGTTATTATTATATTAAAATAAAATATTACGATTTATATTAAAAACAAAAAAAGATTAGGACCAATTAAGATCCTAATCTTTGTAATTGCCTGGCAACGTCCTACTCTCGCAGAGACAAAGTCTCAACTACCATCGGCGCTGAAGAGCTTAACTTCTGTGTTCGGAATGGGAACAGGTGGAACCTCTTCGCTATTGCTACCAGACTTATATGATACATTTATAATAAAGGTAAAATTGTACCTTCAAAACTAAATAAGAGTGCATCAACAACGACTTAGTAAGTTAATTAAGCCCTCGATCGATTAGTATTCGTCAGCTTCACATG
>DATGSQ010000041.1:0-6433 GCA_035302425.1 Bacillota bacterium
TGATAACGAAGAACCAGATGACGATGAAGATGAAGATGATGATTCATAATTTTCTATAAAACAATTAAAGGATTGAGCCGTTGTAAGTTACGGTTCAATCCTTTTTATTTTCATTATGTATAGATTTTATTAGTTAAAAAAAGGAATTCAGTTTCTCTGAATTCCTTTCGTTCGTCTAATGTTAATTATTTTCTTCCGATGTTTCTTCTTCTATGGAATCATTCTCTAAAATGACGATTTCTACTCGACGGTTTTTATACCAATTTTCCGGTGTATTAGTTACAGCTGGACGAGTATCCCCATAGCCAGCAATCGAAAAGCGCTCTTCATTGAAATCGTTCTGTTCAATTAAATATCTCGTAACACTTCCCGCACGAGCGCCTGAGAGTTCCCAATTCGATGGATATCGATAATTAGATATCGGTCGGCTATCTGTATGCCCTTCAACTTTTACATGATTTGGCATATCTTGAAGTAGCTCGCCAATTTTATTTAAAAACGGCTTCCCCGATTCTAAAATAACCGCTTCTCCTGAATCAAATAAAATTCTCTCCTGTAACACTAAGACAACCCCACGTTCGGTTCGATTCGCCGAAATAACATCTGTTAAATCATTTTCATCAAGAAAACGTTCAACATCCCCTATTAATTGTTGTAGTGAATCTTCTTTACCTTCTTCATCCTCTTCTTCTAAATAAGGTAAAGGTTTTGTTGTATTCAATCCACCGGGATCACTATCTCTTTGCAAATCACTATGTTCGGACGGGTACTCACCCGGAACTGTCGAAGGGAAAAAGTCTAAAACACCACGACTTCGAAATGAATCTGTAACTGCCTGGAATTTTACAAGGTCAATTTGCGACATGGAAAATAGTAGTACAAAAAATACTAGAATAAGAGTAACCATATCGGAATATGTAACCATCCATTTCGGTGCTCCACCTTCATTACTACGTCGTCTTCGCCTACGTCTCATAAATATTATCCTCCGCCACAGATGAATCATCCGCTTCATCAGCAGGATCTAATGGTTCACCAGAAAGGAAGGCACTTAATTTTTCCTCTAAAATACGTGGGTTTTGTCCCGATTGAACACCGATAACCCCTTCGATAATTATTTGTTTTAAAAATATTTCTTCTTCCGTCTTATTTTCTAATTTACTTGCCATCGGTAGAAACACTAAGTTTGCTAAAACTGTTCCATATAAAGTTGTTAAAAGTGCAACGGCCATGTTTGGGCCTAAACTTGCTGGATCATCTAAATTACTTAACATGAGAACTAAACCAACAAGTGTACCAATCATTCCCCAAGCGGGTGCATATTCCCCGCATTTTTCAATGATTACTCGGCCTTTATAATGACGTTCTTCCATGGCAGTAATTTCTGCATTCATAATATCGTTAATAACTTCTGGTTCGATTCCATCAACGGCTAATAAAATACCCTTTCGAATAAATTCATCGTCAACATCATCTAGCTCATTTTCCAAAGCTAAAATACCTTCACGACGAGCGCGTTCAGATAATGAGACGAATAAATTAATTAAATCCGATAACCGTTGATTGTTTTTGTAAAATGCTTCTCTAAAGACAGTTCGAGCTAAAGCAATTTGCTCTTTTTTAAAGTTAATGAGTAGTGATGCAATGATTCCCCCAATAACAATAAAAATTGATGAGATGTCAACAAACAATGACATTCCACTACGACCATCTTTTTCTACAATCGCCAACATAATCATTATAAATCCTAGAGTAATTCCAATAGGTGTAAATATATCTCGTTTTCGCAATCGTCTTCACCAAGCCTCTATATGTTCCATATTTAACTACTATATATATCGGCGAAAATTTTATTTTGTTGAATCTCGCTCTTCAATTCGATGGGGTAAAACAACATTTTCCTCATCAATTTCTTCTTTATTCATAAATTTCGTCAATAGTCGCATAGATACTGCTCCAAGATCATACGTCGGTTGGACGATCGTCGTCAATGTCGGACGTACCATCGTTGCTAAACGTGTATTGTTAAAACCGAATACTTCTAGATCGTCAGGAATTTTCACACCACGATCCTGTGCCCCATGAATAACACCTAGAGCCATTTCATCAGATGCAACGAAAACAGATGATGGCGGTTCAGGTAAGTCTAATAATTGTTGAATGCCTTCAACACCAGCGTTGTATGAATAACCCGCACGTATAATATAATCCTCATTTATATCAAGGGATGCTTCATTAAGGGCTCGTAAATAGCCATCTAATTTTAACTGGTTACGTTTTTTAATATCTTCTTCCCCGTAAATGAAAGCAGGTTGTTTCGTTTCATCATGCCGCATTAAATATTTGGTCGCTTCATAAGCTGCCTGTTCATAATCAATGTTCACTGAAGGAATGGTTCCTGTTTCATCATACGTTGCTGCGATAACGACGGGTACAGATGATGTATTAAATTTATCAACGTGATCTTGGGTAATATTTCCCCCCATAAATAAAATTCCATCAACTTGTTGCCCTAACATCGTATCGATTAATTGCAATTCCTTCATTTTATTTTGGTCAGAGTTACTTAAAATAATGTTATATTTGTACATCGTAGCAATGTCTTCAATACCGCGCGCGAGTTCAGAAATGAAAATACTCGACACATCCGGAATAATCGCACCTACTGTCGTTGTCTTTTTACTGGCAAGGCCGCGTGCAACGGCATTTGGTCGATAACCGAGACGTTCAATCGTCGCCAAAACTTTTTTACGCGTGCTCGGCTTAACGTTCGGATTGCCGTTCACAACTCGTGATACCGTTGCCATTGATACATTCGCTTCACGAGCGACATCATAAATTGTTATGCTCATATTTTCCACCTCACTATATAAAATAATTATCGTCAGCTTTTTCACTCATCATACGCTATAAATGAAAAAAGATAAAATTAACGGGCCAATCTAAAGCCGATTAACCCGTCACAACTCTACTTATTTATTATAACATATTTATTTACGAACTGAGCTCATAAATTCGTCAAACATTTGAAGATCCATCTGCTGGGCTGAGTCTGATAAAGCAACAGCTGGGTCAGGATGCACTTCAGCCATTACACCATCAGCACCAATAGCAATTGCTGCCTTAGCTGCAGGAATGAGCAAGTCTCTTCTTCCCGTTGAATGAGTGACATCGACCATAACCGGTAAATGTGTTTCTTGTTTTAAAATCGGAACAGCTGTAATATCTAACGTATTGCGTGTTGCTGTTTCATACGTACGAATACCACGTTCACATAAAATAATGTTACCATTACCCCGGGACATAATATATTCAGCGGCATTAATAAACTCGGAAATTGTCGCTGACATTCCACGCTTCAGTACGACAGGTTTATCGACGGAACCGGCCGCTTTCAATAGTTCAAAGTTTTGCATATTTCGTGCCCCAATTTGAATGACATCGATATATTCAACAGCTTCTTCAATATCTTGCGGGCTAACAATTTCGCTAACGACTGCTAAATCAAATTCATCAGCTACTCGTTTTAAAATTTGTAATCCCTCAAGACCTAGTCCTTGGAAATCATAGGGTGATGTCCGCGGTTTAAAGGCACCGCCACGAAGTAATTTTAATCCGTGCTTTTTAACGGATTTTGCAACGGCGGCAACTTGCTCATAACTTTCCACGGCACACGGTCCAATAACAAACTTTGTCGAACCATTTCCAAATTGTTCGCCTTTAATAGAAACAATTGTATCTTCTGGCTTTTTCTTTCGTGAAACGAGCAATGCTTTACGGTGGTCATCTTTTTGTAATTCTAAACTCGCTTTAAATATCTCTTTAAAAATATGTTCAACCGTTGAATCAACAAACGGACCTTTATTCGCCTTAGTAATTTTATTTAACATCTCTCGCTCACGAACGGGGTCAAAGCGTTTCATATTTTGCTTCTGTTTAATGTGCCCGATTTCTTGTACTAATGTTGCTCGATGATTAATTAATTCGAGTAATTTATCGTTAACTTCATCGAGTTCAACTCTCAACTCATCTAATTTACGTTCAGACATTTCGTCATATCCTCCCTGTCGACTTTTTATAATTAGAGACCATTATAGCTAATATTTTTCCCTTTGTCATTAAAAAGTCTATAATAGAAGTACATAGTTCTATAATTTCAAATGAAAGGATAATTGAAGCATGAAAAAGCATATATTTGCCCTAGATATTGGAACACGGACGGTAACGGGAATTATTTTAGAAAAGCAAGAAAATAACACATTTGAAATTATCGATTATTGTATGAGAGAGCATAAAGAACGTTCAATGCTTGATGGCCAAATACATAATGTTTTAGAAGTCGCCAAAATTATTAATTATGTCAAGGCTCTACTTGAAGTTGATCATGGACCTTTAGAAAAAGTAAGTGTTGCCGCTGCCGGTCGGTCATTAAAAACAGCGAAAGCAACAGCAACGCTCAAACTAAACCACCAACCGATAACAGATGAAGAAGCGATTCACCATCTAGAGTTAAGCGCTGTCCAAATGGCACAATTCAACTTAGCGCAAAAACAAGAGGAAACATCCTATGAAAACTATTATTGTGTCGGTTACTCTGTCCTACATTATAAATTAGACGGGGAATCAATCGGTTCTCTCATCGACCAAAGTGGTCTTGAAGCATCCGTTGAAGTTATTGCGACATTTTTACCGAAAGTTGTCGTTGAGTCATTACTTGCAACGTTAAAACGAGCGAACTTAACGATGGAAGCTTTAACATTAGAACCTATTGCCGCTATTAATGTTCTCGTCCCTGAATCAATGCGCCGTTTAAACGTTGCAATTGTCGATATTGGCGCGGGCACGAGTGATATTGCAATTACGAAGGAAAGTACCATTTCATCATACGGAATGGTTCCAATGGCAGGGGATTTAATTACAGAGGCGATTAGTGATCAATATTTATTAGATTTTAATGATGCCGAGCGATTTAAACGCGAAATTGTAAACAATAAAGAGGCGACGGTAAATGATGTTCTTGGCTTTGAACAAACCGTTACATACGAAGATCTTGTAGAAAACATTGACGAAACGATTGACGATTTAGCCTATGCCCTTGCGGAAAAAATTATAATGATTAATGAACGCCCCCCACAGGCGATTATGCTTATTGGTGGCGGCAGTAAAACGCCAGAAATCGGTAAGCGACTTGCAGAAAAATTGAAACTACCGGTTAATCGAGTCGCCGTTCGTGATATTACAGCCATTCAAAATATTAATACTGGTAATCTACCATTAAGTCCAGAATTCGTAACACCCATTGGTATTGCAATTACCGCCCAAAATAATCCCGTCAACTATTTGTCAGTTACAGTAAATGATAAAGATGTACGCATGTTTGAAATGAAACAATTAACGATTGGCGATTGTTTAATCCAAGCAGGTTATGATTTGAAAAAGTTTTATGGAAAACCAGGACTCGCCCTTTTCGTTACAGTTGATGGTGAAAAACTGACCCTTCCTGGAACACTTGGTGAAGCACCGACATTACTATTAAACGGTGAACGAGCTGACGTTCAAGCAAACATTACAAATGGAGATCGTATAACGATTGAAAAAGGTAAAGATGGTGAGCAAGCATCGTTGACAATTGAACAACTTCTCGGTGACCATAAGCCGATAACCGTTTTTTTAAACGAGAAAAAATATACGCTCAAACCGCAATTTTTTGTTAATAATAGAAATGAATTAGCTACATACACTGTACGTGATAAAGATGAAATTACTTTTCAACATACATATACGATTCGGGAATTTTTTGACCAATACCAAATGAAACAACTCGATGATCTCACACCCTTTTATGTTCACGTTAATGGCGATATTTTGCAACTCGAAAAAGGGCAACGACAAATTTTATTAAATGAATCACCTGCATCTTTAGAAACTATTTTAAATGATCAAGATAAGTTATTGATTAAGGAACCGGAACCAGTAACTGTAAAAGAAGTTTTAAAGATGAGAGATGAAAACTTTTGGCAAACAGTTCACGTGACATTTAATGGTGAAAAAGTCATTTTAAAACAAGAACGGCTTACTGTTACCCGTAACGATAAAACTTTGGGCGAAAACGATCCGCTTTATCCCGGTGACAAATTAACAATTAAGCCCAAAAAAATAAAACAATATATTTTCCAAGACGTTTTTCGCTTCGTTGATATCAAACAACCAACAGATAAAACTGTTTATGAATTATTTAAAAATGATACCCCATGCTCTTTTCACGAACGAATAATCGACGGCGATCGCTTAGAACTGAAATGGACGAAATAAAACTTTACATTTAACATAAATTACAGTTAGAACAATGCATGAACATTGGTCCCATTCGAATATATAAATTCAGCTTAACAACGGGAAAACTGGAATTGATTTTATTTTCTTAGATATCAGC
>DATGSQ010000042.1:0-47118 GCA_035302425.1 Bacillota bacterium
TTCAAGGGTGAATCAGGAGTTGAAGTTGCAGGAGTTGATAATTTACTCACCCGCATGGCGAAATGTTGTAATCCTGTCCCAGGTGATGAAATTGTCGGCTATATAACAAAAGGTCGCGGCGTTACAATTCATCGAACAGATTGTGCGAATATACAATCGGAAGACGCGAAAGAGCGATTTTTAGACGTTCGTTGGAAAAATGATCAGTCACGGGGTAAACAATACCATTTAGATTTAGAAATATCTGCCTATGATCGCAATGGTCTACTAAATGATGTTTTACAAGCAGTTGCCGAATTAAATACGAGCATTTCTCGGGTAAATGGACAAGCTGATCGTAACAACATGGCAACGATACAAATGACTGTTTTAATTTATAATACTGACCATTTACAAAAAGTCGTTGATCGTATTAAACAAGTAAAAGATATTTATGCCGTTAAACGACAAATGAATTAAAATATTATTCGATAAAGGAAGATGTTCATGCGAGTTGTTTTACAACGGGCGAAAAATGCACGGGTGCTTGTCGATGAAGAAGTTGTTGGAGAAATCGACAAAGGTCTCGTCGTTTTAGTTGGTATGACCCATGATGATACAATTGATGATTTAAAATATATGGTGAACAAATTAATTAACTTACGTATATTTGAAGATGACCAAGGGAAAATGAACTTATCGTTAAAAGATGTCTCCGGAAGTATATTATCAATCTCACAATTTACGTTATATGGGGATACACGAAAAGGAAGACGTCCAAATTTTATGCAAGCTGCTCGTCCAGAACAAGCAAACAAGCTTTATGAGACGTTTAATCAAATGATTCGTGATGAAGGTATCGATGTTGCAACAGGTCAATTCGGTGCGATGATGCAAGTTGAATTAACGAATGATGGACCGGTAACGTTAATGATTGACACAGATGAATAATACTTGCTGTTGCTTGACTTTTAGACAATTTTTCTTTAAGATTATAAACATTCATAATGATGTATATATGTTAACTTCTGATGATGGAAAAAGTAATTAGAAGTTGTTGAAACAGAGAGAAAATGGTTTAGCTGAGAACATTTTCATCAAACATTTCTAATGAAAGACATTCCTGAAGATCAATTTCGAAATGTAGAGTAGGAATTTGACGTAGGCAGGCGTTAACTGCTGAAAGTGAATGCATATGTTATGCATTAATTAGGGTGGCAACGCGGAAAAACTTCCGTCCCTTTGTTTAAAGGGGATGGGAGTTTTTTTAATGGCTAAAAATAAAATGGAAGTATATAACAGATAACAGTATTAGGAGGTTTTTACAATGAGTATGCGTGCACCACGCGGAACAGTCGATATTTTACCAGCCGATGCAAAGAAATGGCAATATGTAGAAAATGTGTTACGAGAAATTGCTCATGTTTTTAATTATGAAGAAATTCGCACCCCGATGTTTGAACATACAGAAGTGTTTCAACGCGGTGTGGGAGATACTACTGATATCGTACAAAAAGAGATGTATACGTTCAAAGATCGCTCGGGTCGAAGTTTAACATTACGTCCAGAAGGAACAGCACCAGTCGTACGTGCTTTTGTCCAAAATAAAATGTATGGTATTCCAAATCAGCCAGTAAAATTGTTTTATTTCTCGGAAATGTTTCGTTATGAGCGACCACAAAAAGGCCGGATGCGCCAACTGCACCAGTTTGGTGTGGAAGTTTTAGGAAGTGCTGACCCCGCAGTCGATGCGGAAGTAATTAGCTTAGCGATGCATAGCTATGAAAAACTCGGTTTAAAATCCCTTAAACTTGTCATTAATAGTTTAGGGGATAGGGAAAGTCGGCAACATTATCGCCAAACATTAATCGAACATTTCACACCCCATAAAGATGAACTATGTGATGATTGTCAAAATCGTCTAAACGAAAATCCTTTGAGAGTTTTAGATTGTAAACGGGATATGGATCATCCGGCAATGAAAGCTGCTCCATCTATTTTAGATTATTTAAATGAATCATCAAAGGAGTATTTTGAACAAGTAAAGCAATATTTAACGATGATGGGTATCGCCTATGAAGTTGATGCTAATCTCGTTCGTGGACTTGACTATTACAACCATACAGCGTTTGAAATTATGAGTGAAGCAAAAGGATTCGGTGCCTTAACAACGTTGCTTGGTGGCGGGAGATATGACGGATTAACAGAAGAACTCGGGGGTCCTAATTTACCAGGTATTGGTTTTGGGATGGGACTCGAGCGATTATTACTCGCTTTAGACATTGAAAACATTACATTACCAATCGATGAGACGCTTGATTGTTATATCGTCTCTTTAGGTGAAGAAGCGAAACAATTGGCCGTTCGCTTAGGATACGATTTACGTAAAAATGGTATTCAAGTTGACCAAGATTATTTAAAACGGGGTATGCGCGCTCAGTTTCGTGCAGCAGATCGTCTACATGCAAGCTATGTCATCGTTATCGGCGAAGATGAAATTGCTAAAAATATCGTAACGATTCGTGCGATGGAAACAGGCGAACAGTATGAAGTTAATATCGACGAAGTTATTGAATATTTAACAGATGAAATTTTAGGAGGCTAGAAAGATGCAAGAACGTGTCCATGCAGGAACATTAACAGAAAAAAACATCGATGAAAAAGTTTTACTGAAAGGTTGGGTCCAACGACGTCGCGACTTGGGAGGACTTATTTTCATCGATCTACGCGATGTAACAGGGATTGTTCAAGTCGTTTTTAATCCTGAAGTTTCAGCGACAGCTTTAAATATTGCTGATAAAGTGCGTAGCGAGTATGTCGTGAAAATTACTGGAACAATCGTCAAACGTGCACCTGAAACGATTAATAAAGCGATGAAAACAGGAACGATTGAAGTTGTCGCCGATCATTTAGAAATTTTAAACAAAGCTAAAACACCACCCTTTGTTATTGAGGATAAAACAGGTGCCTCAGAAGAAATTCGTCTTAAATATCGCTATTTAGATTTACGTCGGGATTCATTACAAGAAACTATTAAAATTAGACATGAAATTACTCAAGCTGTTCGCAACTTTTTAAATAACGAGCAATTTTTAGAAATGGAAACACCAATTTTAACGAAAAGTACCCCAGAGGGTGCCCGGGATTATTTAGTACCGAGCCGGGTCCATCAAGGGAAGTTTTTCGCTTTACCACAATCACCGCAATTGTTTAAACAAATGATTATGATGGGTGGTTTTGAAAAATATTATCAAATAGCTCGTTGTTTTCGTGATGAAGATTTGCGAGCAGATAGACAACCAGAATTTACGCAAATCGATATTGAAACATCATTTTTAACGAGCGATGACATTATGGCATTAACGGAGCAAATGATGCAATACGTTATGCGTGAAGTTAAGGGGATTGACATAAGCATTCCTTTTGAACGAATAACGTATGACGAAGCGATGCAACGATATGGTTCAGATAAACCTGATACACGTTTTGATATGGAATTAGTCGATATGGCTGAAGTTTTTAAAGACTCTAACTTCAATGTATTTAAAAAAGCGGTTGAATCCGGTGGAACAGTAAGCTTAATTAATGTAAAAGGACAAGCCGATAAGTTTTCTCGCCGGAATATTGATGAATTAACCGAATATGTAGAAGTTTATGGGGCAAAAGGGTTAGCATGGTTAAAGGTTGAAAATAATGAATGTACAGGTCCAATTGCGAAATTTTTATCTGATGAAGAACAAACAAATATTTTACAAAGGGCAGAAGCTTCTAACGGAGATTTATTGCTGTTCGTTGCCGATCAAGCAAAAGTCGTTTATGACAGCTTAGGGGCACTTCGTTTAAAGTTAGGTAAACAATTAAATTTAATCGATGAAAATAAATATAACTTTTTATGGGTTGTCGATTGGCCATTGTTTGAATATGATTCAGAACTTGATCGTTATGTTGCGGCACATCATCCGTTTACAATGCCTCAAGTTGATCATTTGACAAAACTTGATAATGCTCCAGGAGAAGTAAAAGCCCAAGCGTATGACATCGTTTTAAATGGTTATGAACTTGGGGGTGGCTCACTGCGAATATATGATCGTGATTTACAAGAAAAAATGTTTTCTAAATTAGGCTTTACAAAAGAAGCGATGAATGAACAATTCGGTTTTCTATTAGAAGCATTAGAATATGGAGCACCACCACATGGGGGTATTGCATTAGGGCTTGATCGTATCGTTATGTTATTAGCTGGAAAAACGAACTTGCGTGACTGTATTGTTTTTCCAAAAACAGCATCTGCCCAAGATTTACTCACACATGCACCAGATAATGTCGATGAGAAGCAATTAAAAGACTTAAACATTCGTTTAAACGAAAAAGTTTCAGATGAAAAATAAATAAAAAAATACTTTCTTTTCATTGAAACCGACTGTGGAGTATGTTATATTATATTTACAATAAGATAAAACATTGAGCCAATCCTGATGTGTGCGTCTATATTCAATCGTTTTGACCGAACACCAATTTATATGGGAGCTTGATTAGTTTCTATGTGGCGTGCAAGCCTTCCTTGAGGGGAAGCACAAACCATAGAACAGAGCACCCACCTGCCTAGAGCGGGATCAAAACTTTAAAAGTGGACGGCACAATTGGGATTGGCTTTTTGTATGGACAAATTTATATAGCATGAAAAAAAGCTCCTTTTATAAAAGAGCTTTTTTTAATTCAATCGTTCCGTTAATTGTTCTAAATTGCCATTTTTGTCCATACGAAAAGCAGGTGATTTAAAGGTTCCTTGATCATCTAGTACTGTCATCTTACGGGCTCGTTCCATGATCTGAATAAATGTCTGATAATCTTCTTTCATCGTTGTTAATTGTTTTTCAGTTTTTGTAAGTTTGTTTGTTAATTCCTTCACTTCATCTTGTAATGATTTATTTTCCGCCACCATTTGTTCAATAGTTGCATTTGTACGTTCGTTCATTTCATAAGTTTGTTTAAAACTTTTTAAATATTGAATAATTGTATCTAAAGTGACTGGTGACTCGTTAATGACGGAACCTACTGCTTCGCTATTAGTTGATAATGAATGATTTGTCAGTGTTTGTTTTTTCTGTCTTGCTAACGCACGCTTTCGCTCCTTGCGTTGTCTTTTCGCTAATTCCATCGCTTCCGTATAACGTTTACGTACTTCAGCATTCCAACGAAATCCACAAGCGGCTGATGTTCGATTGAGTTTATCACCAACCTCTTCAAAAGCCTTTAATTGCGTACTTCCTTCACGCACATGCCTTAAAACTGTTTCAGCTAATAAGAGATCATCTTCATGAGACCAGGCATCTTGTCTAACTTTTGCCATGTTTTCATCTCCTTTTCTAACGGTATTATATAATAATAGTTAACTTAAAATCTTGCAAAACTTCTTTAACAGAGGGCAATAATTATTATGAGCCGTTTAGAATGGAAATATACATGGTTTTTATTGTTTCCGTGATTTGTTTTGAATATTTTCATAGACATTTTTTAACGCTTGTTCAAATTTACCCGTTGATTTTGGTTGGTAGTATGTTCTAGTTTTCAATTCATCCGGTAAATATTGTTGCAAAGTCCAACTTCCCGGATAATTGTGAGGATATTTATAATTAACCCCATGGCCGAGCTCTTTGGCTCCTGAGTAATGGGAATCTTTTAAATGGGTCGGGACTGAGCCACTTTTTCCTGTACGAATATCATTAAGAGCTAAATCAAGCGCTTTATAAGCACTATTTGATTTAGGTGAAAGTGCTAGTTCAACGACTGAAACAGCTAACGGTATCCGGGCTTCAGGAAAACCAATTCGTTCAGCCGCTTCAACAGCCGCTAAAGCCCGGGGACCTGCCTGGGGATTAGCAAGGCCAATGTCTTCATAAGCGATTACGACCAAACGCCTTGCAATACTATCTAAATCACCAGCCTCAATAAGTCTACCTAAATAATGAAGAGCTGCATTTACATCACTACCACGAATAGATTTTTGGAAAGCAGATAAAACATCATAATGTGCATCACCCTTTTTATCATGAGAAAAACTCTTTTTTTGCATACATTCTTCGGCAATTTCTAACGTTATTTCAATAATAGATTGTTCATTTTCCGGGGTTGATGCAATAGCTAACTCTAAACCATTTAAAGCTGCTCGCAAATCACCGTTAGCGCTTATCGCAAAGTGATCTAAAGCATCTTTTGTTACTGTAATATTTAATTTCCCGTAGCCCTGTTCATCATCTATTAAAGCTCTGTTAATAGCTACTTTAACATGTTCATGTGTGAGTGGGAAAAGTTCAAATAAATGACAACGGCTGCGAATGGCCGGATTAATTGAATGGTACGGATTACTCGTCGTACAGCCAATTAACGTAATTAAATTGCTCTCTAAATGTGGTAATAAAAAGTCTTGCTTCGGTTGGTCAAGCCGATGAACTTCATCAAGAATGAGGACAATATGACCTGTCATTTTTGCCTCTTCAACGACAATTTCCATATCTTTTTTACGATCAGATACCGCATTTAACATTCTCGTTGGCATATTTAACGTTTTAGCAATAGCAAAAGCTAAAGAAGTTTTCCCTGTACCAGGTGGGCCAAACAATATCATCGATGCTAACCGTTTTGCATCAATCATACGCCGAATTATTTTTCCATCACTAACGAGATGTTCTTGTCCAATAATGTCATCGATATGTTCCGGTCGCATCCGAAAAGCTAATGGTTTCATGTGCATAAACAATCGTCCTTTATTTATATTTTTCAAAAGCTTATGCCTTAAGAGTATGTTTCATTTGGAAAAAATGCAAGAAAGGAGATGAACGTGTTATAATAACTGTTAAAGTAAGAACGGTATTTTAATTGAGGTGCAAACGATGAAAATAACTACAAAAAGTCGTTATGGATTAACGATTATGATTGAATTAGCTAAACAAACAGGTAAAGGCCCGCTATCTTTAAAAGCAATTGCTAAAGAACACGACTTATCGGTCCATTATTTAGAGCAGTTAGCGGCGCTTTTACGTAATGCTGGGTTAATTACGAGTGTGCGCGGGGCTTATGGCGGTTATAAACTAGCAAAAGAAGCAGACGAAATAAATGCAGGCCACATTATACGAGCACTAGAAGGTCCACTCGTTTTAGTTGAGGGGATTGAACATGAAATGCCTGCACAACAAAAGCTTTGGTTAAGAATGACACAAGCCGTAAAAAATGTTCTCGATACGACAACATTGGAAGATTTAGCAAAATATGATACAAATAGTCATGAAGCAGAGTATATGTTTTATATTTAGGAAAGGATTTTTTTCATGCGAACAATATATTTAGATCATGCAGCAACAACTCCTATACATCCGGAAGTTTTACAAACGATGTTGACAAAAGGACAAGATGTGTTTGGAAATCCATCAAGTATTCACTCCTTTGGACGTGAGACCCGTAAACATCTTGATGAAGCTAGGCGTACAGTTGCAAATTCCCTTGGGGCGAAAGAACAAGAAATTATTTTTACAAGTGGTGGGACGGAAAGTAATAATTTAGCATTGATTGGTACGGCTTTAGCGAATAAACATAAAGGAAAACATATTATTTCAACAAATCAAGAACATTATGCAACATTAGATAGTTTACAATATTTAGAGTCACTTGGTTTTACTGTCTCATATATACCAGTTAATGAGTATGGGCAAGTTTCAGTAAAAGATATTGAATTAGCATTAACTGAGGAGACAATTCTCGTATCAGTCATGGCTGTGAACAATGAAACAGGTGTTATCCAGCCAATTGATGAAATTGCTAAAGGTTTAAAAGATAAAAATATACTTTTTCATATAGATGCTGTCCAAGCTTACGGTTATATTGATATAGCTGTTGACGAAATGAATATCGATTTATTGACGGTCTCATCTCATAAAATTAACGGCCCTAAAGGTGTCGGTGCTTTATATATAAGAGATGGTGTTCAATTACAGTCCCTTCTCTATGGTGGAGAACAAGAAAGAAAACGTCGACCGGGAACAGAAAGTGTCATTAATATTATCGGTTTTCAAAAAGCTGTTGAAATTATGCAACAAGAAAAAATGAAACGAAACAAATTGTACGAAGAGTATAAAACATTGTTTTTACAAACGTTGCGAGATGAAAAGGTTGAATATTATATAAATGGTCCATTAGATAAAACAGTACCAACAATTGTTAATTTAAGTTTTCCATCATGTGAAGTTGAAACGTTGTTAACGAATCTTGATCTTGAAGGAATTGCTGCTTCTAGTGGCAGCGCATGTACAGCTGGTTCTGTTGAATATTCGCACGTCTTATTAGCGATGTTTGGTGACAATAGTGAGCGACCAAAAAATTCAATTCGTTTTAGTTTTGGCAGTCACAATACGAAAGAATCTGTCGTAGAAGCGGCAAAGCGAATCGCCAAAATCATCAAACGATTAAAAGCCCTTTAAAGGTGGTGAAATTTAGTGAAAAACAATAAAAATATTCGTGTTGTAATGGGAATGAGTGGTGGTGTCGACTCATCGGTTGCAGCACTTCTTTTAAAGCAACAAGGATATGAAGTTATCGGTATTTTTATGAAAAATTGGGATGATACCGACGAATTCGGTGTTTGTACAGCAACAGAAGATTATGAAGATGTCATTAGAGTATGTAATCAACTCGATATACCTTATTATGCGGTTAATTTTGAAAAGGAATATTGGGATAAAGTGTTTACGTATTTTCTTGATGAATATAAAGCAGGACGTACACCAAATCCTGATGTCATGTGTAATAAAGAAATTAAGTTTAAAGCCTTTTTAGATCACGCTTTATCCCTTGGAGCTGATTATGTCGCAACGGGGCATTATGCCCGGGTACGTGAGCGTAATGGACGTTATGAGTTACTTCGTGGAATTGATGCAAGTAAGGATCAATCATACTTTTTAAATCAACTTACAGAAGATGTGTTAGCAAAAGTAATGTTTCCACTTGGTGAATTAGAAAAATCTGCTGTAAGAGAAATTGCACAACAAAATAATTTAGCAACAGCTCATAAAAAAGATAGTACAGGTATTTGCTTTATCGGTGAGCGTGATTTTAAGGAATTTATTAGTGAATATTTACCTGCCCAACCGGGTGAGATGCAAACATTAGCTGGTGAAGTAAAAGGAACACACGATGGGTTAATGTATTATACGATTGGTCAACGTCAAGGGTTAGGAATCGGTGGAGCGGGTGAACCGTGGTTTGTCGTTGGTAAAAATGTTCGTGACAACGTATTATACGTTGAACAAGGGTCAGATCATGAGCATTTATATTCCGATAGTTTAATCGCAACAGATGTAAATTGGATTACTTTGCCAAAAAATAATAGCTCATTTACTTGTACAGCAAAATTTCGATATCGTCAAAAGGATAGCGAAGTAACTGTGGAAATTGTTGATGAAAATAAAGTACTCGTTAAATTTAAAGATCGTCAAAAAGCGATTACACCAGGACAAGCGGTCGTCTTTTACGATGGTGATGTTTGTTTAGGTGGTGGAACGATCGATCAAATATTAAAAGACGATGTACCTTTAGATTATGTCGGTTAGATTTAGATGGGAGAATTTTTATGCAACAAAATGAACGAGTAATTCAACTTATTAAAGAACAAAAATATGAACAAGCTGCCGAACTGTTAAATGAAATCATTGAAGAAAACCCGCAGGATCCGATCGGTTATATTAACTTTGGAAATTTATTATTACAAACGAACAATTACGAACAAGCCGAAGCTTTCTTTCATAAGGCGATTGAACATGATAACGAAGCAGCGACAGCTTATTATGGATTAGGTAATGTTTTTTATGAAACTGAAAATTTCCCTGAAGCACAAAAATATTATGAATTAGCGATTAAGTACGGTCTTGAAGAAAGTGATGTCTTTTTTATGCTCGGTTTAACGTTTGTCCAACAAGAACTTGTTAAACTATCTTTGCCTTATTTACTGCGGGCAGTCGAATTAGATGATGCCGATGCTGAAAAATGGTTTCAATACGGTTTATCACTCGCCCAAGCAGATCACATTACTGAAGCGAAAAATATTTTTGAACGTGTATTAACGTTAAATGAAACACATAGTGATGCTCATTATAATTTAGGAGTTATCGCTTTCCATTATAAAAAGTTTACTAAAGCGGTTAATCATTTTGATCGTGCTTTACAATTAAACCAAGAGCATATTTTAGCAGCGAATGGAAAAAAGCAAGTTGAAAAATGGTTAGCTGAACAAAACGAAAATGAGGGGTAACGATGGAAAGACATCGTTCACAAATAAATGAACAAAATAGTGGCTATATTCGCGGGGAATTATTGTATACGATCTTTCAAAATGACGTGGAAAATTTTTCAATTGCAAAATTAAAAATAATTGAGACGAACGAGTCATATGAAGAAAAAGAAATTGTCGGTAAGGGACATTTTATTAACTTGCAAGAAGGTGTACAATATACGTTTTATGGCTCGTTTAAACACCACGCTAAATATGGACTACAATATGAGATAAATCGATATGAAACGTACATTCCCGATACGAAAGATGGGTTAGTGACGTATTTATCGAGTGATCTTTTTTATGGAGTTGGTAAAAAAACAGCTGAGCGCATTGTTGAAACTTTAGGAGATAATGCAATTGCTAAAATTATTGCTGATCCTTCTGTTGTGCAAAAAGTTCCGAAATTGTCAAAAAAAGTAGCAAAATCGCTCACAGAAACTTTACAGGAACTACAAGGATTTGAACATGTCGTCTTATTTTTAGCAAGGTATGGTGTTGGACTAAAACTTGCTCATAAAATGTATGAGTATTATAAAGAAGAGACGATAGATGTTTTGCAAAGGGACCCTTATCAGTTCGTTTTTGAAATCGAACATTTTGGGTTTGAAACAGCCGATCGAATCGCCCGTCTTAACGGTATTTCTTTACTGCATGAAAATCGCATGAAAGCAGGTTGTTTATTCGTTTTACAAGAAAGTATTCAAGAAGGGCACGTTTTTTTACCGATTGATGAATGTATTCGGCGTACGTTATCGTTACTTAAAACACCGGACATAAAAGAAAACGATCTAATCAACTATTTACAAAAACTTGTTGAAGATAAACGGGTCGTAATGACAGATGAAGCTGTTTACTTACCATCGCTTTATTACGCCGAACAAAACTTTGCCAAACATTTACAACGAATTATTGACAAACCGATTGATATTAGTCTTTCTGTTGCACAATTAATGCAAGTACTTGGCGAAATAGAAGAAGCGGAAATTATAAGTTACGGGCAGGAGCAATTTACAGCGATTAAGCAAGCTTTACAATCAAAAATAATGATTTTAACGGGTGGACCTGGAACGGGGAAAACGACAGTTATTAAAGCTATTTTAAAAGCATATGCCGAAGTTTATGAAATTGCTTACGACATTAAAAAATATGAATCAAAAGCAGATTATCCCTTTGTGTTAGCAGCACCGACAGGTCGGGCGGCAAAAAGGTTATCAGAGTCAACAGGACTACCAGCCGTTACGATTCATCGTTTACTCGGTTGGGATGGCTTCGACCAATTTGAAAAAAATGAGCATAATCAGTTAACAGGCAAGTTTTTAATTATCGATGAGTTTTCAATGGTTGATACGTGGCTTGCAAACCATTTATTTCAAGCGATTCCTGATCATATGCAAGTTTTACTCGTCGGTGATGACGATCAACTACCATCAGTTGGACCTGGCCAAGTACTATCCGATTTACTGCAAAGTGAAACATTACCAATTGTAAGACTTAATGAAGTTTATCGCCAACAAGCCGGATCAAAAATTATCCAATTAGCCCATCATATTAAAAATGATACGTGTACAGTTGATTTACTCACTAAAGCGGATGATTTTAGTTTTATTGATTGCTCGGCGAATCAATTAGTTGAAGCGATTAAAGTCGTATTTACAAGAGCAATAGACCGTGGCATTGAGCCAAATGATATACAAGTTCTCGCGCCGATTTATCGGTCTCATGTGGGGATTAACGAAATCAACGAACAATTACAAGCGATTATTAATCCAAAACATGGCACCAAACGAGAACGTAAATATGGTGACATTACTTTTCGTGTAGGCGATCGTGTCATTCAACAAGTGAATCAACCGGAAGATGGTGTTTATAATGGAGATATCGGTGAAATTGTTGCTGTTTTTAATCGTGAAGAAACAGAAGATAAAGTTGAACAATTAGTCGTTTCCTTTGATGGAAAAGAAATCGTTTATACACACGGTGAATTCGATCATTTGATGCACGCTTATTGTATTTCAATTCATAAAGCGCAAGGAAGTGAATTTCCGATCGTTATTTTACCGGTAGTATCTGTTTATAACCGAATGTTAATGAAAAACTTGCTTTATACTGCAATTACAAGAGCAAAACAATCATTAATTATATGCGGTGATAAAAATGCATTCATTAAAGGAATCTCTACCATCGATGCTAATGTGCGTTATACATCGCTTATCGAACGCTTGCAGGAACATTTATCATTAGAGACAAGTCTTGAGGAACAATCATTATCCCCTTATGATTTCAATTAGTTATGTATGTTTATATTGAATGTGGCAACGATAATTGAAAGAGATTAAAAGCCATTTTTTATATATTCATGCTGATGAAACATAAGGGGATTTTTTGATGTTTAATGAAAAAAAGTATATTAACATCCTTTATGTATTAACGGTAACAATTTTATTACTCATTTGTTTATGGTTAATCGTGAAACTCTTTCCATTTTATCAATTATTCCTTACGTTCGTTTGGTATATTTCTTTGCCCTTTTTTATCGCTAGTTTAATCGCCTACCTTATTTATCCCCTCGTTCAATGGCTCAATAAATATCAAATACGCAATGCTTTTGCAGTTATTATTATTTTTAGTTCGTTTTTTATAACTGTTAGTTTACTCATTTACCGAGCATATCCGGTCATTATGTTACAGTTAAATGAACTAAATGAACAACTTCCTGAACTTCTTAAAATGTATGAAACGTTTATCATAACTATATACGAGTCTACTGCTTTTTTTCCCGATGGATTTCATGAGCAACTTGATCAATTCATTATAAATTTAGAAACAAATGCTGAGCAGTTTCTCGCTAAATTGCTAGATCGAACGGTTAAAATATTTGATTTGTTTATTATTATTTCTTTAATTCCTGTACTTGTTTTTTACTTTTTAAAAGACTTTCAGTTAATAAAACAATTTTTTAAAAAGATTATTCCCAAAAAATATGTTAATAACGTGAAAATTTTCGTACGTTCTCTTGACCAAACGTTAGGAAAATATATTCGTGCCCAAGTTTTAGTGAGTACGATGTTAACATTAATAACATATTTACCCTTTCATTTATTTGGGTTGCAATATGCATTACTTTTAGCGATCATCATTGGGATTACGAATATTATTCCATATTTTGGACCAATTATAGGCGCCATTCCAGCGGTTTTAGTAGCTGTTAGTGAATCGTATCAACTCGTCATTGTCGTCGTCATTACGATTTCTATTATTCAAATCGTTGAAGGAAACTTTTTATCACCGTATATCGTTGGTAAAAGTATTAATATTCATCCAGTGATTATCATTTTAGTATTACTTATCGGGAGTAAATTAAATGGCATTATAGGTATGATTTTGGCTGTTCCACTATTAACAATAGGCAAAGCAATTTTTATTCATTTACCACTAACTCGGGAAGAATATTGACTTAGCTTCTAAAATTATTTATAATGACCGTTAACAAGCTAATATGTAAACGCGATGATAGTTCGAAGTATATGATTACCGACTTTCAGAGAGGGATTTTCTTAGGCTGAAAAAAATCCTAAGTAGTGGGTCATAGAAAGCTAAACTGGAGTGCGATTAAACATCGTCGGTATGTATACCGTTAACATAAGTTAAGCGATGGCACAATTATGCCATAATTAGGGTGGTACCGCGAATGATTAATCGTCCCTGCAAGTTAAGCAGAGACGATTTTTTTAATGTATTTTATTATTTTGATCTATTTAGTGGAGGTATTTTATATGAAAAAACTTTCATCAGCACAAATTCGGCAAATGTTTTTAGATTATTTTAAAGAAAAAGGGCATGATATAGAACCGAGTGCCTCTTTAATTCCACACGAAGATCCAAGTTTACTATGGATCAATAGTGGAGTTGCAACATTGAAAAAGTATTTTGATGGGACGATCACACCGAAAAACCCGAAAATCGTTAATGCGCAAAAGTCTATTCGGACAAATGATATTGAAAATGTCGGTTATACAGCAAGACACCATACGTTTTTTGAAATGCTCGGTAACTTTTCAATCGGTGATTATTTTAAAAAAGAAGCGATAGAATACGCGTGGGAATTTTTAACGAGCGACCGTTGGCTCGGTTTTGATGCGTCGTTATTATCCGTTACCGTTCATCCAGAAGATGATGAAGCGTATGATATTTGGTTAAACGATATAAAAGTGCCAAAAGAGCGCATTATCCGATTAGAAGAAAACTTTTGGGATATTGGTGAAGGGCCAAGTGGTCCAAATACGGAAATATTTTATGACCGTGGACCACAGTTTGGTAATGACCCAAAGGATCCAGAACTATACCCTGGCGGAGAAAATGCGCGTTATTTAGAAATTTGGAATTTAGTATTTTCTCAGTTTAACCATAATCCCGATGATACGTACACACCCCTGCCAAGTAAAAATATCGATACTGGTATGGGGTTAGAGCGTGTAACATCAATTGTGCAAAATACACCGACGAATTTTGAAACAGATTTGTTTATGCCAATTATCGAAGCAACGGAAAAACTAACAGATGTCGCTTATGGTGATCATGAAGCAGGTGATACGGCATTTAAAGTGATTGCTGATCATATTCGAACAGTAACTTTTGCGGTTGGTGATGGAGCATTACCATCAAATGAAGGCCGTGGTTATGTTTTACGCCGTTTATTAAGACGTGCTGTTCGCTTTGCAAAGGAGCTAGGCATTGAAAAACCGTTCATGTATAAACTCGTCACTGTTGTTGGCGATATTATGCAAGATTTTTATCCAGAAGTGCTCGAACAAAAAGAAGTTATAAAAAATGTTGTAAAAGTCGAAGAAGAAAGATTCCATGAAACATTAAACGACGGTTTGAAAATATTAACAGCCATTATTGAACGGGAAAAACAAAAAAATAATAACGTATTTCCAGGAACTGAAGTGTTTAAATTGTATGACACTTACGGGTTTCCTAAGGAATTAACCGAAGAATATGTCCATGAACATGGCTTTACAATCGATGAAGCTAGCTTTGAGCGTGAAATGGAAAAACAACGCTCTCGTGCTCGCCAAGCAAGGGAACAAGTAAACTCAATGCAAGTACAAGATGAACTGTTACGCGATTTAAATGTTACAACAGAGTTTGTCGGTTATGATGTATTATCGGTTAACACGACAGTTAGTAAAATGATAAAAGATGGTGAAATAGCTGACTTTATTAGTGAAGGAGAAGAAGGATTACTCCTTCTAGCGAAAACACCTTTTTACGCTGAAAGTGGTGGACAAATAGCCGACCATGGTCAATTAATTGGCCAAACGAGCCAAGCGACGATTAAAGATGTTTTCAAAGGGCCAAATGGTGAACATATTCATCTCATTCAAGTAACTGAAGGTGAACTTCATCAGGATGATCAAGTAGATGCAGTTGTTAATCAATCTATTCGCAATAACATTATTAAAAATCATACAGCAACACATTTACTCCACCAAGCATTAAAAGATGTATTAGGTGAACATGTAAACCAAGCAGGCTCGCTCGTCTCAGCAAAACGATTACGTTTTGATTTCTCTCATTTCTCAGCAATTACGGAAGAAGAAATTGCTACCATTGAACGAATCGTTAATGAAAAGATTTGGGCTTCGATTCATTTAACGATTGAACATCATTCCCTTGATGATGCGAAAAAGTTAGGCGCTGTTGCTTTATTCGGTGAGAAATATGGTGATGTCGTTCGCGTTGTAAAAATTGGTGATTACAGTATTGAATTGTGTGGCGGGTGTCATGTCGGCAACACAGCAGAAATTGGTTTATTTAAAATAACAACTGAATCAGGTATCGGTGCAGGTACTCGACGAATTGAAGCAGTAACAGGTGAAGCGGCTTATCATTTTATAAATGAACAACTAGAGCTTTTACAAAAATCTGCACAAATTGCTAAAACAAAACGAGCGAATTTACCTGAACGGGTGGAAAGCCTACTTGTATCGATTCGTGAGTTTGAGAGAGAAACAGAATCTTTAAGCGCGAAATTAGCGAACATTGAAGCAAAAGACTTGTTAAATGACACAGAAACGATTAATGATGTAACTTTATTAGCGAAAAAAGTTACCGTTAAAGATATGGGTCAATTAAGAAATATGGTAGATGACTTAAAAGAACAATTATCATCAGGAATAGTTTTATTAGGAGCTGAACAAACTGGGAAAGTAATTCTATCTGCAGGTGTCACAAAGGATCTTGTAGATCAAGGGTTTCACGCGGGTCAGTTAATTGGTGAAGTCGCCAAACGTTGTGGTGGTGGCGGTGGTGGTCGACCAGATATGGCACAAGCTGGTGGCAGTCAGCCAGATAAGCTGCTTGACGCTTTACAATATGCAAAAACATATATTGAAAATAAATTTTAATAAATTAACGAATCATTAGGTTTAATATATTATTAATTCGTTAAACATGCTATGATAGATGAGAAAGCAAAACTAAGAGTGAGGTGTCGCGATGAATTCAACAGATAAGACGATGCGATTTAATTTTTCGGATGAGCCATATAGCCAAAATACGAAAGAAATTCTTTTCACTGTTCATCAGGCACTCGAAGAAAAAGGATATCATCCGATTAATCAAATTGTAGGTTACTTGTTGTCTGGTGATCCGGCTTACATTCCACGATACAAAGATGCGCGTAATTTAATTCGTAAAATCGAACGCGATGAAATCATCGAAGAGCTTGTGAAATACTATTTGCAGCAACAAAAGGAAAGTAAATGAAAATTATCGGACTAGATGTAGGATCAAAAACAATTGGTGTTGCCATTAGCGATGCTTTAGGGTGGACGGCACAAGGATTAACAACGATCAAATGGAATGAAAACAATCTCTCATCAGCCGATGAGCCATTAGTGCATATCATTGATGAACATGAGATAACGCAAGCTGTTATTGGCTTACCGAAAAATATGGATGGTTCTATTGGCGAACGTGGTGAAGCGGTTAAACGTTTTGCTGATCATTTTAAAAACGTTCATCAAATTCCAACAGTATTTTTCGACGAACGTTTATCAACGATGGCAGCCGAACGAACGTTACTTGAGGCCGATATGAGCCGTAAAAAACGAGCAAAAGTTATTGATAAAGTAGCAGCTGTCGTTATTTTACAAAATTATTTAGATATGCAAAATAAAGGAGTGACGTAATGGTTTTAGAACCGAAAGAGCGAATTGTTATACCTGATGAAAATGGTGAAGAGCATTTGTTTGAGACATTAGTTACTTTTGATGTGAAAGAACTCGGTCATTCATACATTGCTGTTGTACCCGTTGAACAGGTAGACGATGAAGAAGTTGAAGTGTACGCATTTCGTTATGAAGTAAATGATGCGGAGCAAAATGATCTCGCTTTATTTCCAATTGAATCTGATGATGAGTGGGATATCGTTGAAGAAATGCTAGCTACATTAGCTGATGAAGGTCAACTTGATTAAAAATATTCGTTGTTTTCTTCAGCCGATCATTTGAATACAAATAGTTTTGCACATAAACGAAAACTTTAAATCGTTGAAAATATATGACAAATCATAACTTGTTTACCCTTGTTTTTTATATTAATTGTAAACTAGTTAACGACTAATTGTATTTTCAACGATTTTTCTGTGCTTAGTCTCTTTAAATATTAGATAAACTTACTAATTTTTAGTATAATGTAGCGCATGAAAGGGGGGATGTTTTTATGTCAAAAAAAAGAAAAACATCTACTTATCGCGAAAATTTACGCATAAAAGGTGAGGATGCACGAATCGTCAGAAGAATTGTCTTTTTTATTTTTCTCGTGTTTCTCATCGTCATCGGCATAGTTGGTTATAAAGCCTATGATTATGTAAAATCTGCTTTACAACCTATGGATCCCCTAAGTGAAGAAAATGTTGAAATTGAAATTCCAATGGGATCATCATCTTCTACAATTGCTAATATACTTGAAGAGAACGGTTTAATAAAAGATTCAAGAATTTTCCGTTTTTACGTTAAGTTTAAAAACGTTTCAGATTTTCAGGCGGGCGATTATACGTTATCACCATCATTAACATTAGATGAAATTATAGAATCTTTACAAACAGGAAAAATAATCGTTGAACCGACATATACTGTCACAATACCTGAAGGAAAGTCGATTGATGAAATTGCCGAAATATACGCAAGTCAATTACCATTGACGAAGGAGGAGTTTTTAGAAGTCGTCAATGATGTTAATTATATTGAATCCTTAATTGAGAAATATTCAGCATTGCTAAATGAGACGATTTTAGATTCTGACATAAGAACCCCACTAGAAGGATATTTATTTGCGGCAACGTACAGTTTTTATGAAGAAAATCCATCTGTAGAGACGATTGTTGAAGATATGTTAAAGAAAACAGTTGAAGTTATTCAACCTTTGTATGAAGATATTACTGAACTAGATATGTCTATCCATGAAGTATTAACTATGGCATCATTAATTGAAAAAGAGTCTAAAACAGAAGAAGAACGAAAAATGATCAGTGGGATCTTTTATAACCGCTTAGAAGAAGGAATGCTGTTGCAAACAGACCCAACTGTCTTATATGCTCTTGGCGAACATAAAGAACGTGTGTTGTATGAAGATTTAGAAGTTGACTCACCTTACAATACGTATAAATATGTAGATTTACCGATTGGACCGATTTCTAACTTCGGTGTTAATTCTTTAGAGGCAGCTTTATATCCTGAGGAAAGTGATTATTTATACTTTTTACACGATTATAATGGCAATATTCATTATGCGAAAACGCTTGATGAACATAATCAACTAAAAGCAACCCATAGAAGTGATGATGACTCTTAAATGAAAAGGCTGAAAATTTGACATGAAACAAAATATTGAGCATTATTTACAACGACTATTACCGATACAAGAAACATTTATCAAGCGAATAAAAAATGAAGCACAAGAAACACACATTCCAATTATGGAAGAGACAAGTCTTCAATTATTGACCGTTCTTATAAGACTTCATCAACCGAAACGTATTTTAGAAATTGGAACAGGTATCGGTTATTCAACGATCCGAATGGCTGAAGTTTGTTCGCCATGTGAAATAATTACTATTGAAAAAGATGAAAAACGTTTTACACATGCGGTAAAAACGATTTCTGATTATCAAACAAATGAACAAATAAAAATAGTTCAACAGGATGCTTTACAATACTTAGCAAATTATGAGGGAGAAAAGTTCGATTTTATTTTTATCGATGCAGCTAAAAGTAAATATAAACAGTTTTTTCAATTAGCCGATCAATGTTTACATGAATCGGGTTTAATCGTTACTGATAATGTACTCTTTCGTGGTTATGTGATAAACTCAACAAACATCCCAAAACGTTATAAGACGATTGTCAATAGCTTACAACAATTTAATGAATGGTTAGCTAATCACCCGAAATATGTAACAACATTTGTCCCAATTGGTGATGGCATTGCTGTTAGTCTTAAATTACCGAAATAATCGGCATGTTTTCAATTAATAATCAATATGAATAAAATACGTATACAAAATTACGTAAATAAATAAAAGAAATTTAATACGCTGAAGGAGTGTTGTGAATGTCTACAGATAAAAATTTTTACATGACACAAGAAGGTAAAGAGAAATTAGAAAATGAATTACATTATTTAAAAACAGAACGCCGTAAAGAAGTTGTTGAACGTATAAAAATTGCGCGCGACTTTGGTGATCTCTCTGAAAACTCCGAATATGATTCTGCAAAAGAAGAACAAGCTTTTGTTGAGACACGAATCGCCCAAGTTGAAAAAATGATTCGTAATGCAGTTATTATTGAAAACGACGAGGAGAGCCAAGGGGTTGTAACGCTTGGCAAGTCGGTTACATTTCAAGAATTACCAGATGGGGATATGGAAACATATACAATTGTCGGTAGTGCAGAGGCTGATCCCTTTGAGGGGAAAATTTCTAACAATTCGCCAATTGCTAAAAGTCTTCTCGGAAAAGAAATTGGTTCAGAAGTTTCGGTGACAACACCTGGTGGAGATATTCAAGTTAAAATCGTCAGTGTTGAGTAATTATAAACTAACTATTAACTTCCTATCATTTATTCAATGGCAGGGAACCTATTTATCATGGATAAATCGCCCTGCTTTTGTTTATAAACAATAATATTTAGTTAAACTCATTTTTTTAATGTTTAATAAATACGAGAGAGGAGTTAAACGAATGAGTAATGATCATCATTTGTCACGAGTTAATAAGTATAAAAAGCGTCGTTCAGTGAAACGATCAATTATAACTCTCTCACTTTTAGGGATTATTTTATTATTCGGTTTGATTATTACATTTATTAATGGAAATGATGCTAAAACAGCTAAAGATGATGCAAAACCAATAGAAGTTAGTAAGGATGACCAAGAAGAAGGTACCCAAAATACTGATCTTCAAGAAAACGATACAGAAGAACTTGGGAAGGAAAATGATAACCAAAAACTAGAAACTGATGAACAAGAACGAGCCGAAACAGATGAAGATATAGTAGATGATAAGGTAGATAATGAATCTGTTGAGGTTAAAGTTGTCTCATCAGATGATCCGAACGTTATTGAAGCAGTTGAAGGTAATTGGCATCCAATTGGGACTATTCAAGAAGAACCACACGACGTAACTTTTAATAAACAATCAACTGATTGGGAAGAGATGGTCAGAGCTATTGAGTCTGTTGTTAAGTTAGACGATATGATAATTCATTGGCTTGGCAATGGCGGTGAACAAAAAGCGATTGGCACTGTATCATCGTCGGACAAATCAGAGATTTATCGTGTGTTTATTTCATGGATTGCCAATGAAGGATGGCAACCAACACGTGTTGAACAATTGGAAAAGCTAGAAATTATTAAAAAGGAGCAAACTCAATGATCGCAATTATCGCAGCTATGGAAGAGGAAATTGACTATTTAGTACAAACAATGACTAATAAAAACAAACGAATCATTGCGAATGTTCATTTTTATGAAGGGTTAATTGCGGATCAAAGAATCGTTTTACTAAAATCGGGTATCGGTAAAGTGAATGCTGCGATGGCAACAACGCTATTACATGAACATTATAAACCACAATATGTCATTAATACAGGTTCAGCGGGTGGATATTCTGATGATTTAAATGTAGGTGATGTCGTTATCTCAAAGGATATCGTCTATCACGATGTTGATGCGACAAGTTTTAATTATAATTATGGACAAGTGCCCGGAATGCCGGAACGTTATATAGCTGATTCCACTTTATTAAAAGTTACAAAATATGCTATTGACGAATTGCAAATCCCTAACGCACGTGGAACAATTGCAACAGGTGATTCATTTATGAATGATCAAAACAGAGTGAACTTTGTGAAAAAACAATTCCCAACACTTATTGCTGTTGAAATGGAAGCTGCTGCAATTGCTCAAGTGTGCTATCATTATGAAACTCCCTTTGTCGTCATTCGGGCATTATCCGATATTGCTGGCAAACAATCAACAGTTACTTTTGAACAGTTTTTAAAAACAGCAGCGAAAAACTCAAGTGAAATTGTTATCGGAACCGTTCGTCATTTAGACACTGTTAATTGAAATTAATATATTTAAATTAACAGTAAAAACTAATCATTTCACTTAATATCATGTTTGTTTTTCATGTCGATAATATTCACGAAATACTTTCATTAGAGCTCTTTTTTCAATCCGCGAAACATAGCTACGGGAAATATTTAATAAACTTGCGATTTCCCGTTGCGTCATTTCCTTCGCACCGTTTAATCCATAGCGATAAATAATTACTTTCTTTTCCCGTTCACTTAATACATTGAAATATTTTTCCATTTTTTCAATATCCATATTTAATTGAATATATTCGATAATATTAATATTTTCCGCTTCTAAAACATCGATTAAACTTACTTCATTTCCTTCGTTATCTTGCCCAATCGGTTCGTTTAATGATATGTCTTTATTCGTCTTTCTCAAGGTTCGTAAATGCATTAAAATTTCATTTTCTATACATCTTGCAGCATAAGTGGCAAGTTTTGTGCCCCGACTCGTTTGAAAGCTTTCAACCCCTTTAATGAGACCGATCGTTCCAATAGAAATTAAATCTTCTACATCTTCACCTGTATTATCAAACTTCTTCACAATATGAGCGACAAGACGTAAATTATGTTCAATAAGTTTATTACGTGCGTCTTTATCGCCATTTTGCATAAGTGAAATATATTTCGCTTCTTCAGCGGCGCTTAAAGGATGTGGAAAAGCTTGATTTTTTACATAAGAAACAAATAATAATGTTTTTTTAATGAGAAGTGAAACAATACTTAACATAGTTGACAGCACATAATTTGCCCCTCTCATAAACTCTTTCTAGGCGTTCGCCTATATTCGTACTATATGATGGGCTGTAAACGATTGTGCCTGTCTAAACATAAAAAAAACAACTTATTACTAAGTTGCTCGAAATAATAAAATATTCATTTACATATGTAAAACTAATTCTATATTTATTTGTGAATCAAAGGGTAGTATGCTAAGATTCGTATATTAGTAATATACGTTAAAATGAGCTAATCATGAACGACAGCAGTTATTTTAAATGATGAAGTAAATGTCGTTTTTCGATTTCACCCTTAATAAGTGCGATAAAATCATCGCTTAATTTTAATTCCTTAGCTTTAAAATATGATCTAAGCAGTAACTCATCAGATAAATGTTTCATATGAAAAGACCCCCGGCCAAATGTTATCAAATCGTATCGCTTAATTATTATTAATTTAACATGAAAAATAATATAGGACAAGCTGATGGTTATCAACAGTCGCTTGTCGATAAGTTGTGAATAAAATGAAAATAATCGTTATATCGTTGTTATATCAACGATGGATTTGTGAATAAAGTTATCCACAGTTCGAAAAATGTAAGAAAATGTCGAACGATTTTAACTAAAATTTAACACTAAAGGGTTATATCAACTATTAAAAAGAAAAAATAATGAGGTGTTTTGTTTGTGTTAAGATTATTTTTACCGAATGAGCATGTTTCATCTGTTTACGAAATTGATTTTGAACAACTAAAAGAAAATGGTATAAAAGGAATTATTACGGATTTGGATAATACATTAGTTGCCTGGAATGAAGCGCACGCTACGACGGATGTTATTAATTGGTTTAAAACCCTATCTAACCAAGGATTAAACTATGTTATTATTTCTAATAATAATGAGGACCGTGTCAAAGTTTTTTGTGAACCAATCGAAGTGCCATATGTTCATACAGCAAGAAAACCGTTAAGGAAAAACTTTCTTAAAGCTACTAAAAAGATGAATTTACAACCAAATGAAGTGGCAGTCATCGGTGATCAATTGTTAACCGATGTTTTAGGAGGGAACTTAGGCGGTTTTTATACGATCTTAGTTAAACCACTCGTTGAAACAGATGCGAAAGTCACTCGTTTTAACCGTATGATTGAGCGAAGAATTTTAAATCATTTTAAAAGACGTGGTAAAATTAAGTGGGAGGAATGATGATGGACCAAGACATTGTTTGCCAAGGTTGTGGGGTAACTATCCAAACGGAAAACAAAGATGAACTCGGTTATACCCCACAATCGGCGTTAAGCCGCGAAGAAATTTTATGTCAACGATGCTTTCGGCTCAAACATTATAATGAAACAGAAGATGTGCAAATGACTGATGATGATTTTTTTGAAATGGTTAGTTCACTACAACATACGGATGGACTTATCGTTTATATCGTTGATTTGTTTGATGTCACAGGAAGTATTATTTACAATTTGCCACGCATTATTGGTAATAAACCGATCATATTAGTCGGTAACAAGCTTGATTTATTACCAAAATCAACAAATCATCGAAAAATCGATCATTGGCTCCGTCGCACAGCAAATGAATCGGGTATTTCAGTAACAGATGTATTTTTAATTTCATCGACCAAAGGTCATGGTATACGTCATTTAACCGAAGCCATTGAAAAATATCGTAAAGGCCGTGATGTTTATGTTGTCGGTGTTACGAATGTCGGTAAGTCGACAATGATCAATCATTTAATCGAGCAAACGACCGGGCATAAAGAAGTTATTACAACGAGCTATTTTCCGGGAACGACATTAGGATTTATTCAAATTCCTTTGGACGATCACTCGAATATGATCGATACTCCGGGAATTGTTAATGATAAACAGATGGCTCATTATGTTTCTAATAATGATCTTAAAAAAATAACACCGCGAAAAGAAATTAAATCCCGAAATTACCAGTTAGACGCTGGACAAACATTGTTTTTTGGCGGTCTCGCAAGACTAGATTTTGTTAAAGGCGACCGGCAAACGTTTACGTGTTATTTTTCTAATGAATTACCGATTCACCGGACTAAATTGATACAAGCTGATGAACTATATGAACGACAGTGTGGAAAAATGTTAGTACCGCCTGATGAAGAAACTGCAAGTAAGTTACCAGAACTAGTAGCTACTTCATATCGAATCGAATCGGAAAAAACAGATATAGTTTTTCCAGGATTAGGTTGGGTGACGGTCACAACTGATGATATAACAGTCGTTGCTCATAGCCCAAAAGATGTCCCAATATCACTAAGAGAATCACTTATTTAAGGAGAGAGTCACTAAATGTATCAGTTTAGACTTATTGGTTATCCAATTAAACATTCTTTATCGCCGTGGATTCATGGACAATTTTTGCAAAAAGCAAACTTGCAAGGTACATATGACATTTACGAAATTTCTTTAGATGATTGTTTTACAAAGCAATTGTCTAAACTAAAAAATGAAAACGTGGATGGCTTTAATGTTACCGTCCCATATAAAGAAACGATTATTCCACATTTAGATGGGCTCGATTCGGAAGCGAAGCGAATAGGTGCTGTTAATACGGTCGTTAATGAAAACGGTAGATGGGTCGGTTATAATACAGATGGTAAAGGTTATGTAAGATCATTAGAAAACACCTTTCCGTCGTTACGTGATGAAAAGACTAATAAACGGATTCTTTTACTCGGTGCTGGTGGAGCTGCCCGTGGTATATATGATGCGTTAGTCCATGATGGATATGTAACAATCGATATCGCCAATCGAACAAAGGAAGCGGCTGAACAGATTGCCCGTTTAAAAACACCGGCAATAAAAACAACTGTGAAAAGTTTACGGGAAGCGGAAGATGAAGTTGGTACGTATGATGTTATTATTCAAACGACTTCCGTTGGCATGCGTCCACATATCAATGATTTAGTTATTTCGTTAAACAATCTAAAGCGGAATACAATCGTTAGTGATATCGTCTATCAACCGATTGAAACAAAATTTTTACAAGAAGCAAAAAAGCATGGTGGGCAAATCCACCATGGGCATACGATGCTTCTTTTTCAGGCACAATATGCTTTCGAACTTTGGACTGGAGAAAAGGTTTCTACAAAAGGGATGAACATCGCTTTAAAAAACATATTAGAAGGTGAATAATTTGTTAACGGGAAAACAAAAACGGTTTTTACGCAAGGAAGCACACCATTTACAACCTATTTTTCAAGTCGGTAAACATGGTGTTAATGAACAAATGATTATTCAAATTAATGAAGCTTTAGAAAAAAGGGAACTTATTAAAGTAACGGTTTTACAAAACTGTTTAACGGACAAACAGACTGTTGCTACAGAGTTAAGTGAACAGACAGGTGCGGAAATTGTTCAAATCATCGGACGACAAATAGTCCTTTATAAACAGTCAGCGGAAAATCCAACAATCGACATAACAAATTTATAAAGAAGTGATCAATCGATGCGAAACATTGGAATTTTAGGTGGAACCTTTGACCCACCGCACATTGGTCATTTAATAATCGCTGAAGAAGTACGGCTAGCATTAAATTTAGATGAAATTTGGTTTATTCCATCGAACGTACAAGTGCATAAAGGACAAGCTGAAGCAACTGCGAAGGACCGTTTACGAATGGTACAATGTGCGATTGAATCTAATCCATACTTTAAAGTAAATTCCATTGAAATTAACCGTACAGGTAAATCTTATACAATCGATACTATACGACAACTTTTACAGCAATATACTCATAATAAATTTTATTTTATTATCGGTGCTGATATGGTGGAATATTTGCCCCATTGGAAAAATATCGATGAATTAATAAAACTGATTACCTTTGTCGGGGTTAAACGGTACGGTTTTTCATTAAAATCGTCCTATCCGCTTGTTCAAGTTAATATACCAGAAATTCACATTTCATCAACAGACATTCGTAACCGTCTAGCGAACAAGCAACATTGCCGCTACTTAATCCCTAATTGCGTTTACAATTATATTAAGGAGAATAAGTTATATGGATATCGAAACAGCTAAACAAATTATTTACGATCATTTAACGATTGAACGTTATGAGCATAGTTTACGTGTTGCAGAAGTAGCTAAACAATTAGCAAAAACTCACAAAGTTGATACGTATAGAGCTGAATTAGCCGCTTTATTACATGATATTGCGAAGGATCAAACAGTTGAGAATTTGCAAGCGAATATCGAACAATTCTCCTTACCTAGTGATTTGTTACAACAACATTATGAATTATGGCACGGTCCTGTTGGAGCAAAAATCGTTCGAGATATATATGGTGTTCAACATGAAGATATTTATCAAGCTATTTATCATCATACAACTGGAAGAGCCCAAATGAGTGATTTAGAATTAATTGTATATATTGCAGATTATATTGAACCAGAACGAAAAATTCCTGGTATTGAATATGTTCGTGAACTAGCACAAAATAATTTAATTGATGCCGCATTACTCATTGCGAGTCGAACGATTTAATACTTAATCGATAAACGTGTTACAATACATATGAATACATTTGAAGCATATAACGATTTACTTAATCGTTTAACAGAAAGTTATCATTAATGGGGGTAGATGAATGAGTCAATTACAATTACTTAAACAAATTGCCGAAGCATGTGATGATAAGTTTGCGGAAAATATTGTCGTATTAGATATGGAAGATATTTCGTTAATTGCTGATTACTTTTTAATTTGTCATGCGAATAATGAACGACAAGTCCAAGCAGTTGCCCGATCTGTTCGCGAAACATTTGAACGAGAAAATATTACCATTGAGTCAATTGAAGGATTTCAAAATGCCCGCTGGGTTGTCATCGATGCTGGTGATATTATTTGTCACATTTTTCATAAAGATGAGCGGGATCATTACAATTTAGAACGGCTATGGGGCGATGCATCAAGAGTCCCTATTGCTATTAGTCAACAATAAGGAATTAAACGATAATGACTTATACAAAGATGGCGTATTACTATGACGACTTAATGAAACACGCTCCATACGACCAATGGGTAAATTTTACACAAAGTATTTTTAAGCGATATAAAAAGTCCGTTCAAACGATAACCGATTTAGGTTGTGGGACTGGTGAAATTACTTTGCGTTTAGCGCAATTAAATTATGAAATGATTGGAATCGACTATTCACCACATATGCTCGCAATGGCCGATCAAAAAGCACAAGCAAAAGGACAACGGGTTCAATGGATGAATCAAGATTTACGCCATTTAGAAGGATTATATAAACAAGATGTTATGATTAGTTATTGTGATGTAATTAATTATATCCCTAGTATAACGGATCTAAAAATAGTATTTAATAACGTCTATCAAAGCTTATCAAAGGATGGATTGTTTATATTTGATGTTCATGATTTTAATTATGCGAATCAATATTTAATGAACAATACGTTTGCTGAAGTTACTGATGAGTTTACGTATATTTGGTTTTGTCATGAAGGCGAAGTTAGTGGAGAAATGTTTCATGAACTTACATTTTTTGCAAAAAATGAACATGGAACCTATGACCAATTTAGTGAAGTTCATGAACAACGAACATACGAAGAATATATTTACAAAGAGCTTTTAGAAGAAAGTGGCTTTCAACAAATTGATATATATGATGATTTTCAATTAGAATGTTCAAAAAGTAACAAACAACGTGAACGAGTATTTTTCGTCGCTTTAAAATGATCGAGTGAGATAAGTTTTGCTCGATCATTTTAATAGCTATCGTTTAATTTGCAATAGAAGAAATTTTTTAATAAAATATATTTACTCAGAAACTTCTTTATTTCTACGTCGTTTACCTCAAACGTTTTGCCAACCTATTTAATTCCAAAACCTATTTAAAGTTTATTCGTTCATTACTTTATAATGAAAGGATGAGGCTTATTTGTTGTTGGAAAAAATTAAATCCCACGCTATTCTAATTGTTATTGTTGTTTTAATTGTTGTCGTTTTGTTAGTAAAACATCCGTTTCAATTAACTAACGATCAGCTAAATGTCCATGAGCCGGAAACCTTTACTGTTGTAGCGGAAGAATCAGAAGAAAAAGAAACTAATCAAATAGAGAAAACAGTTGTTGTTGATGTAAAGGGTGCTGTCAAACACCCCGGTGTGTATGAAATTGCTAGCCAATCCCGGGTTAATGATGTTATTCTAAAAGCGGGCGGATTAACAGAAGATGCCAATGAACAAAGTGTTAATCTTGCTGAAATCGTTTACGATGAAATGGTTATTTATGTACCAACGAACGATAGTGATGGAGAAAGTGTTGAAGATTTTCAAGGAATGGATAAAATTAAAATTAATCAAGCGACTGCTGAACAACTGGAGACATTAACAGGCATCGGACCGGCTAAAGCGCAAGCAATTATAAATTATCGCGATGAAAATGGACCGTTCCAATCAGTAGACGATTTACTAAATGTCCCAGGTATTGGACAAAAAACCTTAGACAATATTGTCGATGATATACAAATACCTTAACTAAAAATAATCGATCAAAAGGGGATAGTCATAATGGAACGTATTTCTTGGGATCAATATTTTATGGCACAAAGTCATTTACTAGCTTTACGGAGTACTTGTACACGTTTAATGGTCGGAGCAACAATTGTTAGAGATAAACGCATCATTGCTGGTGGTTACAATGGGAGTGTTTCCGGTAGTGTACATTGTATCGATGAAGGATGCTATATCGTTGATAATCATTGTGTACGTACAGTACATGCAGAAGCAAACGCTTTGTTACAATGTGCTAAGTTTGGCGTGGCAACAGAAGGAGCACACATTTATGTGACACATTTTCCATGTATACAATGTACGAAATTAATTATTCAAAGTGGTATTAAAAATGTTTATTATGCTGCAGATTATCGTAACGATCCTTTCGCTGAACAATTGTTTAAAGAAACCGGGGTAAAGACGAAAAAAGTTCCTTTAACATCTTTAGCTGTCGATTTGCAACAGGATGAAAAATCGGCATATGTTTCTAAGCTACTTGACCGTTTGAAAAATGTTACTAATCGTGGGGAGTACGAACAACTCGTTGAAGAAGGTAAGCAGTTGTTTCATAAAAAGGATAGGTGATGTAAACAGTGCAAGGATTTTGGCACATTACAGCAATTGCGACATGTGCTAGCATTATTTCTGTCATCATGCATAACATCAGTTTTTTAATTCTCGCTTTATTATGGTTAGTTTTTCTAAAATTGTTAAAGCGGTTAAATACTTTACCTTTTGTCGTATCGTTAGCCGCTTTAATTTTCTTCACTTACTATATTCCTACACATTCATATATCCCTTCAGACATGGTGGATGATAGTGACGTACATTTAAAAGGAAAAGTCGTCGCACCCGTTGAACAAACCCCAAAAAAATTACAATTTACGTTACATCAAGAAACAACTGATGAAAGGTATTTAATCGTCTTTTTTAAAAATGATGAAAAGTTATTAAATAGAAAACATGTTGAAACAATCAAATTCGGCGCAACATGTTATATCGAAGGCAAAACAAATTTACCAAAAAGAGCACGTAATCCTGGACAATTTGATTTTTACAAATATTTAGTTGACCGTGGTATAAAAACACAAGTTATCGTTGAATCGTTAGAACATATCAATTGCCAAGGGGCATCTTTTTTACACCCAATTTTTAAATTACGACAATATCTTTTACAAAATTTAGAACAGCTTACGAATGAGACAACAGCCGCCTGGATTCAAGCGCTCGTTCTTGGTGATAGAGATCCTTTGCCTGAGCAAACGATTGATATATTTCAACGTTGGGGTTTGTCACACATTTTAGCTATTTCTGGATTGCATGTAGGAATAATTGTTGCAAGTATTTATTTTATGTTTGTTCGCTGTGGTCTTTTAACAAAAGAAACGACTGAATGGCTTCTTATTAGCTTTTTACCATTTTATTCAATCATTGCTGGCGGTGAGCCATCTGTTCTTCGGGCGAGCTTAATGATTCTTATCTTTTTAATCGTAAATAAAATAAAACTTTCTTTACCTTTACAAGATACAATTAGCATCGTCTTTTTATTACTTATCATTTTCAATCCGTTAGTCGTTTATCATATCGGGTTTCAATTTTCTTTTCTCGTCACTTTTGCTCTTATTTTATCGAGGCATTGGCTTAAACGAGTAGCTTCCCCTATATGGCAATTACTCATCATTAGTTATATTTCCCAAATGGTCATTTTACCGTTACAATTCCATTATTTCCATACGTTTCAACCTTTGTCTATTGTAGTTAATTTTTTCATAGTCCCTTATTTCTCTTTGTTTGTTATACCACTTATGTTTTTGCTCATTCCATTGTTGTTTACTTTGCCACTTGTTGCCAAAGGGTTAATAGTTATATTTGAACCCCTACAAAGTTTTATAGCAAAAGTATTAGTTTATATCGACAAATATTTATATATTCCAATTGTTTTAGGTGATTTTCCACTCGTGGCGGTAATCATTTATTACACAGCTTTTATTTTAAGCATAAAGTTTATCGAACAAAATGAGCTAAAGCGTGCGTTTCAATATAGTTTAATGTTTATTATACTTATTGTAACGCTTACATTACGGCCATATTTTTCACCAGAAGGAACGATAACGATGTTAGATGTTGGACAGGGAGATGCCTTTGTCATTGAACTGCCTTATCGTAAAGGTGTCTTTTTTATCGATGCAGCAGCTACCGTATCGTTTAATGATTACTCAGTGACAAATGAAGTTTATGAACGGACGATAAAACCTTTTTTATATGAACGGGGAATTCAACGGGTAGATGCGATAATTTTAAGCCATGCCCACGTTGATCATAATGGGAGTAGTCAATATATTATTGAAGATTTTCATACACCATTACTTGTTGTCAGTGAATTTTATGAATTTCGTGAAAATGAACGGAAATTTTTAATTGAAAATAATATTGAAATCGTACGCTTGAGTGGCAATAAATCCTTTACATTAAACGGGCAAACCTTCGATGTTTTATCCCCACTAGCGAATGAATACGATACAGATGATAATTCATTAGTTTTACGAAGTACGTTTGGAGAAAATGAATGGTTATTTACGGGGGATATAAGTAAGACGATTGAACGAAAAATTATGGCACAATATCATGAGTCGTCAATTGATGTTTTAAAAGTTGCCCACCATGGTAGTAAAACGTCAACGGACCCTACGTTTATTCGTCATTTCAAACCAACTTATGCACTAATTTCTGTCGGTGAAAACAATTCATATGGTCATCCAAACGAAGAAGTGATTCGTACATTAGAGGATGAAAATGTACACATTTTACGAACTGATGAATATGGGGCGGTTCAATATATTTTTACTGAAGAAAGTGGCACATTTTTTACGTTTTTACCATAACTTAAAAGTAAGATATTAATGTATAAAAAAAGAGACTGTAAATACAGTCTCTTTTAAATAGCGGTTTTCATTTAGTTTGTTAAGCTAATGATCGCACCAATCACATAGATAAGTACAAAAAAACCAAATGAGAAAACAAATGCTAGCGCGGAATCAATAACATCATTATTTTTCGATTGTGGATCTTTTTCAAATTCGTTCATATGTACCCCTCCTAGTCATTTTCAAGTATAATGTAATTTTTAGAAAAAATCTACTCATATCGTGCTCAATGAAGTATAGTTATACCAAATATAGCAAGAGTTGTCAGTTATACTTTATTTATACACGGTCATAATATGGTATGTATTTCGTTTAATATTCAAAAGCCTAGGATTGAATATTAAACGTTTATATAGATGATAAGGGGGGGCACTTTAGCTCTCCCTTTATCTTATACTTGATATTATACCATAGACCCATTACTATTAGCTATATAATCGATAAGGTGATGAAAAAATGTCATATTTCAATGTAATTAAAGAAATTGAACGAGGTAATATAGCTAATGTTTATTTACTTTTAGGAATGGAATCATTTTTTATACAAAATATTGTTCAAAAACTTATTAATGATGTGCTAGCAGGTGAACGCGATAATTTAACTACGTATGATCTCACGGAAGTACCTATTCAACAGGTTGTTCAAGATGCTACTACGTTTCCATTTTTTGGTGAGCGAAAAGTGATCGTCGCAAACAATGCGTCATTTTTACAATCACGCCCGAAAAAGTTACCTTTTACACATAATATCGAATCCCTTGAACAATACTTACGACAACCAAGCCCATCGACAGTTTTTGTTTTAATTGCACCCTATGAATCGATTGATGGACGTAAAAAGATGACACGTCAGTTAAAAAAAGAAGCCCGTTTTGTTGAATGTATGCCAATTAATAAAAGGGATTTACATAAATGGATTTTAACGTTTACGAAACATGCGAACATACAAATTGAACGAGATGCGGTTGAATTACTTGCAGCTAATTTATCGACAAATTTATATTTAGTGCAAAATGAGCTTAATAAGTGTGCTCAATATGTTGGTGAAGGGAATATTATTACGAAAGATGTTGTCTTAAAGTTGCTCGCTCACTTGCCGATAAATACAGCACTAGAACTTGCCGATGTAGTCATTCATCGTGATTTAGCTAAAGCGATGTTTATATATCGAGATTTAAAATTAACAGGTGAAGAGCCGATTGGATTAATCGCTTTGTTAGCTTTCCAGTTTCGAATTATTTTACAAGTAAAGTTACTCAAACAAAAAGGTTATACTGAATATCAAATGCGTCAAAAAATAAATGCACATCCATACGTTATTAAAATTGCTTATGAACGGGAAAGGCGGTTTACTTTTGAACTTCTAAAAAAAATAATTAGCCATCTAACAGAAGCTGATGCAAAAATTAAACGTGGAGAAATGAATGCGGACTTAGCTTTTGAACAATTGCTCTATTCATTAATGAACATTGCATCATAAAAGAAAAAAACGATCCTGACTTGTTTTATGGGATCGTTTTTGCTTGGTTAAAACTATATGAGTTATGACGAAAGCTTATTTATTTTATGAGCGAGTCGAGATTTAAAACGGTTACCACTATTTTTATGGATTGCACCTTTTTGTACCGTCTTATCAATTGTTCTTACCGCTTCATTAAAAGCCTCTTTCGCATTTTCAACATCATTTGCCTCAATGAGTACGTCGACTCGTTTAATTTGTGTACGCATATGTGATTTTAATGCCTGATTGCGCGCACGTTTTGTTTCGTTTGTACGTACACGTTTAATTGCTGACTTTAAGTTTGCCATCTTAACACCTCCTAAGTCATCACTACATAGTGATGTATGAACAATGATATTCTATCAAATGGGCTAAGGGATTACAACAGATTTAGTAATTTTTATACATGATTTTTTAAATATAACAAACGCTATAAACGTAATAACAATCATTTCATAAGTAAAAAGATGGGAGATATATTTATGGATCATGAGCGATTAAACATACGAACGGATTTGGCTATCGAAGCAAAAGAAATGTTTATTCAAGAGCAAGAACAAGAACAGGGTGCACCGGGTGTTACGGTTAAAGACGCCCAAATGAATGGTATTAAAATCGATCATATTATTGTCGATGAACGTGGTAGTGAAGCGATTGGGAAAAAACCAGGTTCATATATAACGATTTATGCGGACGGGGTTAAAAAACAAGATACGAAAAAACAAGCTACCGCTGCAGAAGTTCTTGCTAAACAATTAGCAAGTTTATTAAAAGCTAACAACGTGAAAAAAAATGATGTTGGCTTAATCGTCGGTTTAGGAAATTGGCAAATAACTCCCGATGCATTAGGGCCGATGACAATTGAAAAAGTTATGGTAACGAATCACTTATTCATGCTCGATTACGAAACGATCGCCGATGGTTATCGACCGGTTGCCGCTGTTTCTCCTGGTGTCATGGGAACAACAGGAATGGAAACGAGTGATATCGTCTTCGGTGTCGTTGAAAAATTACAGCCGCAATTTGTCATCGTCATCGATGCGTTAGCTTCTCGGTCGATTGAACGAATTAATGAAACGATTCAATTGACAGATACAGGTATTCATCCGGGATCTGGTGTTGGTAACAAACGTAAAGAAATTAGTAAAGAAACATTAAACATACCGGTATTTGCCATAGGAGTACCAACGGTCGTTGATGCTGTTACAATTACGAGTGATACGATTGATTTTTTATTAAAACATTTTGGTAGAGAGTGGAAAGAAAAAGACCGTCCAGCAAAATCCTTAGCACCAAGTGGATTATCGTTCGGAGCAAAACAATATACGGAAGATGATTTACCCGATTTGAAAAAACGAGAAACATTTCTAGGGATGATCGGTACGTTACAAGAGGATGATAAACGAACGTTAATTCAAGAAGTTTTAACACCGATTGGGCACAATTTAATTGTTACTCCAAAAGAAGTTGATAGCTTTATGGAAGATATGGCTCATTTAATTGCCCACGGAATAAATAGTGCCCTTCATGAAAAAGTTATTCCAAATAATGCTGCTTCGTATACGCGTTAATATATAATTTTAAAAACAGTTCTATTATCCCGGTAAATTTCATAGATTTTACTATAACGCTCGCTAGAGGGAGAGTAGAACATTGTTAAGACGAAATGGTAGACCATTTAAAAATAATATACAACTCTTTTATCGTTCAACGATTGTTTATATCATTTGCTTTATGTTTGTTTTTGTCAGCATTACATTGCTTACGACGAATAAATTAGCGTATCGACTTTCATCACATGTGATGACACAATTTACGAGTGAACTCGATAGTGAAACATTATTATATTTAATCGGTAAAGAAAACCGTCTTTATCAAAATGCGCTTTCTCAAGACTATACGGTTCCAAAATTTTCGACAATTATGTTTGAGATGATGGCGCAAATTAGTCCAAATGAACCACGCAGTTTTTTAGGACGAGAATTACCCGGGTTTCCATATCTTGGTCAACGATTTGTAATCGGTGGAACGAATCATACGAATGAAGTTCTGATGGTAGAATCTTCACCACCATTAGAAGAGATTATGCAAGATCGGCAAGCAGTATTCGTTGAACGAGATGAAGATGATGAAGAAGACCAGGCAACAGAACCTGTCCATATGACTGAAAAGGATATTGTTTTTATTTATAACACACATAATCGAGAGTCGTTTTTACCGCATTTACCCGATGTCAAAAAACCAAATCACGCTTACCATGAATCGGTCAATATTTCAAAAGCAAGTGAACATTTTGCTAAAGCATTAAAAAAACATGGTATTCGTTCCCTTGTTGATAAGACAGATTTTACGAACATTTTACATGAAAAAAATTGGGATTATCGTCGTTCGTATGATGCCTCAAGAGAAGTTGTTAAGGAAGTGTTCAATACAAATAAAAATATCGAATATGTTTTTGATCTTCATCGTGATAGTTTACCAAAGGATAAAACGACATTAGATGTTGATGGGAAATCGTACGGCAAAATATTGTTTATCATCGGGGCAGAAAATGATGCCTATGAGGAAAATTTATCGTTAGCTTCTAAATTACATGATCGTTTGGAAGAAAAATTGCCGGGTTTAAGCCGTGGAGTCATTACGAAAGAAGGGGCCGGTTCAAACGGCATATACAACCAAGACTTACTACAAAATTCATTATTAGTTGAAGTCGGTGGTTATGAAAATGAGCTTTCTCACATTTATCGCTCTGTTGAGTTACTCGCGGAAGTATTCAGCGATTTTTATTGGGAAGCGGAAAAAGTAAATCAGCCGACAACGGAAGGAAATTAAACGATGGTCCGCTTTTTCTTTTATATACTCATATTAACAATTGTATTTTTAGTCGGAATGGTCATTGGACTGGAGCGTGAAGAAAGCGAACGTTATGTCTCCGATGAGATAGAGGCTAGTGATGAGTTTTTTGATGAGAAAACCTTTGAACAATTATCGGCAAATAATATTGAAGAACAACCATTATCACTCGTTGAAAATGAACGATTACTATCAAAACTTGCATCCTTTAGTGAAACGATTGTCTTAGGGTTTTATCAAGTCATTGTTAAAATTCTTTATCAAATTTCAAAGCTCTTCATTTAAAAATAGTCTTTATTTTTAAATGAAATAAGTTAATTTTATTACTTCTTGTTATTTCATTTGTCTCGCTTCTATTGAAACTACTTGCTGCAGTTGCTATAATCAACCTAGTTCATAACGTTTTTTTGTAGTTTGCAATACGATCCGTTGATTTTTAGGAGAGGACAATGAAAGATGGTAAACAAAAGTAAAAATGTGCGTAATTTTTCAATAATCGCTCATATCGATCACGGAAAATCAACTTTAGCTGATCGAATCTTAGAAAATACAAAAGCATTAAGTGAACGTGAAATGAAAGAACAATTTCTTGATGCGATGGATTTAGAAAGAGAGCGCGGTATTACAATAAAATTAAATGCTGTTCAACTTGAATATAAGAGTAAAGATGGCGAAGATTTTGTTTTTCATTTAATTGATACACCAGGGCACGTCGACTTTACGTATGAAGTATCTCGAAGTCTTGCTGCTTGTGAAGGTGCTATTTTGGTCGTCGATGCTGCTCAGGGCATTGAAGCACAAACATTAGCGAACGTTTATTTAGCGTTAGATAACGATTTAGAAATTATTCCCGTTATTAACAAAATTGATTTACCGAATGCAGATGTCGACCGAGTGACCCAAGAACTCGTCGATATTATCGGTGTTAATCCTGAAGATGTTATTTTAGCATCAGCAAAGGAAAATATCGGGATTGAAGATATTTTAGAAGAGATCATATATAAAATTCCCCCACCAGAGGGGAATGAAGCCAATCCATTACAAGCACTTATTTTTGATTCTTTATACGACCCTTATCAAGGGGTTATTGCCTATGTACGTATTAAAGAAGGATCTGTTAAAGTTGGCGATAAAATTAAAATGATGGCTACAGGTACTGTTTATGAGGTAAATGAGGTCGGAGTTAACACACCTCATGCAGTAAAAAAAGATAAATTAACTGTTGGTGAAGTCGGTTATTTAACAGCGGCCATTAAAGATGTCAGTGATACACAAGTTGGTGATACGATTACACTTGCTAACCGACCAGCTAATGAACCATTACCAGGTTACCGAAAATTAAATCCGATGGTTTTCTGTGGTTTATATCCTGTTGACTCTGATAATTATAACGGTTTACGTGAAGCATTAGAACGCCTTGAATTAAATGATTCATCATTATACTATGAGCCGGAAACATCACAGGCGTTAGGATTCGGCTTTCGAACAGGTTTTCTCGGTTTACTTCATATGGAAATTGTTCAAGAGAGAATCGAACGAGAATATGGTATCGATTTAATTACGACCGCTCCAAGTGTTGTTTATGAAGTCGAAAAAACAGACGGCGAAGTGTTAAAAGTTGATAATCCAACATTAATGCCTGATCGCGAAGTCATTGAAGAAATTAGGGAACCTTTCGTTAAAGCGCAAATTATGGTACCGCAAGATTATGTCGGTGCAGTTATGGAATTATGTCAAAGAAAACGTGGGCAATACGTTGATATGCAATATTTAGATGATATTCGTGTCAATGTCATTTATGAACTGCCATTATCAGAAATCGTTTATGACTTTTTTGATCAATTAAAATCCCATACGAAAGGGTATGCTTCCCTTGATTATGAGTTTATTGGCAATCGTGAATCAAACCTTGTGAAAATGGATATTTTATTAAATCGTGAGCCAATTGACGCTTTATCTTTAATCGTTCATCGTGATTTTTCCTATGAACGTGGCCGACAAATTGTTGAGAAACTAAGAGAATTAATGCCGCGACAACAGTTTGAAGTACCCGTACAAGCAGCGATTGGAAATAGTATTATTGCACGCACGACGATTAAAGCTGTTCGTAAAGACGTTACCGCTAAATTATATGGTGGAGACGTTACCCGTAAACGAAAACTACTCGAACGTCAAAAAGAAGGAAAGAAACGAATGAAGATGGTTGGTGCGGTAGAAGTACCCCAAGAAGCGTTTATGGCGGTATTGCAGCTTGATGATTGATCAACGATGAATCACCATTTATTAAAAGTAGAGATGTTTATTTTCCACCCTTTTTTCTAGCGATTGTAAATCGGGTGGAATTTTTAATGTCATATTAATTTTAAAAAATATTGTTATATGAACATATGTGCTTTTTTTATAGTTTTACATCATATACAGGCTCATTCCTTGCGACATAGAGTGTCGTAAGGGGTGATTTTAAAATGAAAATTATCGACCGCCGCCAAATTGCGATGGGTGGGCAAAGTAAACGTACGGTAAATCAAATAAAAAATATAGCGATTCACTATAGCGCAACAATTACAGGTCATTCAGATTCCTTTGAAAAATATTGGAAAAATAATCGTGGTTGGACAACGGGTGGATACCATGAAGTTATATTAGTAAATGGGGATGTTGAGTTAAACTATCGTCCTACCGTTATTAGTAACGGTGTTAAAGGTCATAATATTAGTACGTACCATATTTGTTACGTAGGGGCTAGTCAACCGAATAAGTCTCAATTAAAAACGTTACGTAAAAGAGTAAAACGTGCAAAAAGTAGTTTTAAAATAAACGATAAAAATATAAAGGGTCATCGGGAATTTACAGGTGCAAACACATCATGTCCTGCAGTTAACGTACGTACAGCTATTGTTAATCAATTAGGTAATACACTTGTGCAAGACATGATTAATGCGATAAAACCAAAGCCAAAACCGAAATTAAACGGTAAAACAGCAAAGATCCAACGTTGGTTAAATACGTACTCAGTCAATAACATTGACGTTGATGATAAATATGGAAGAGAAACTCATAAGGCACTTGTTAAAGCATATCAATATGAACTAAATAAGCAGTTTAAGGCTAATTTAGTTGTCGATGGTATTCCCGGACCTAAAACCGATGCTGCGGCAGTTACGATTCGTAAAGGGGCAAGAGGTCCTTTAACTAAATCGATGCAAGCATTTTTGTTTTTTAAAGGATACACTATAGCAGTCGATACTATTTTTGGAAATATAACAGAAGAAATGATTCGTCAATTTCAACGTGACAATCGTTTAATGGTCGACGGTATACCTGGCAAGCAAACGTTTAGAAAATTAATTAGACAATGATGACGATAATTTTAAGGACCCGCTTATTTGTAATAATGAGCGGGTTTTACATAAGTTAGTTGTTCGACAAAGGAACAACAATATTGACAAAAAAAATTGTATTTGATAATTTATAAGAAGAATTAGCACTCAATGATGATGAGTGCTAACAGGGGGTGAACTCCTTGCTTACTGAAAGGCAATTGAAAATTTTTCAATTGATCATTGATGAATTTGTAAAATCAGCTCGTCCAATCGGCTCTCGCATAATTTCAGAAAATGAAAGTATATCCGTCAGTCCAGCAACTATTCGAAATGTTATGGCAGACTTAGAGGAAATGGGTTTTTTAAAAAAGACACATTCCTCATCAGGGCGAATACCATCGCAAAAAGGCTACCGATTTTATGTTGATCATTTAGTAACACCTGTTACGAAAAATATAAGCAATGTTAACGTTATTCGTCATATACTTGAAGATGGTTTTTATGAATTTGAAAAAGTCGTACAAATGTCCGCTGAAGTGCTCTCCGATTTGACAAACTATACGACGATCATTTTAGGTCCGGAAGTTTATGAAACACGGCTAAAGCAAATTCAAATCGTTAAACTTACAGCCCATACAGCGATTGCTATCTTAGTAACGAATACAGGACTTGTTGAACATCGAACATTCGTTATCCCAGCTGAAATAAATTCTTCTGATATTGAGAAACTCGTCAACATATTAAATGAGCGATTAGCAGGGATTCCAATGATCCAATTGTCCGAGAAATTAGATGAAGAATTGCGACTTCTTATTAAACATAATATAAATATTGTTGATACAGTGTTAGATCATTTGAAAGAAGTTTTAAAGATGGAAGATGAGCTAACAGCAAAATTGTATTTCGGTGGGAAGGCAAATTTATTAAAACAACCGGAATTTAAAGATATCGAAAAAGTTCATTCATTTTACTCAATGATGGAAGAACAAGATAAAATTGCCGATATTTTAAAACGAGCTGAAGACACATTACAAGTAACGATTGGCCGAGAAAATGAATATGAACTAATTCAAGATTTTACGCTCGTAACAGCGCCTTATCGTTTAGGTAATGATTATATGGGGACAATTGCTTTAATTGGACCAACACGTATGCAATATCGACGAACGATTACACTGTTAAAAGCTTTATCCTATGAAATGACCGAAGCATTTTATCACTGGTATAAGGATAGTCATTTAAATTAATATAAATCAATAAGTAATAATAGCCGCTTTAGTTTATTTTCCAAACTATTCATGTTATAGTCTAACCTGGTGATTGTTTAGGAGGTGCCGATCGTGGAGAATGAAAATTTACAAGAAAATGAAGTAGAACGAGAAACTGAAATAAATGTGGATCATAATACAGAAGAAGCTACTGACGAAGTGAATACAACGCAAGAAAAACGTCAGTTAGAAGAAGATGAAGAAAAAAAGGCTGAAATATCAGTTGAACAACTTACAGAAGAGATTGAGCAAATAAAACAAGAAAAAGCTGAGTTATATGATCGGATGGTCCGCATTCAAGCGGAATATGAAAATTATAAGAGACGTTCATTAAAGGAAAGATCGGAAGAACGTAAGTATAAAGCTCAAGATTTAGCTAATGAATTACTTCCTGTTTTAGACAATTTTGAACGTGCATTACAAGTTGAAACAAATGAAGGAAACAAACAACTATATGAGGGGATCTCAATGGTTTATAACCAATTTAAAGAAGCCCTTGCCACACAAGGAATCGAAGAAATTGTGGCAGAAGGTGAACCATTTGATCCGAACTTGCATCATGCAGTTATGCAAGTTGAAGATGAATCAAAAGAATCGAATATCGTTGTTGAAGAATTACAAAAAGGATACAAACTTAATGATCGTGTCATTCGACCTACTATGGTTAAAGTAAATAAATAATATACTATATTTTTTAGGAGGACATTGAAGTTGAGTAAAATTATTGGTATTGATTTAGGTACGACAAATTCATGTGTAGCGGTTATTGAAGGTGGCGAACCGGTCATGATTCCTAACCCCGAAGGAAACCGGACAACGCCATCTGTTATTTCGTTTAAAGATGGTGAACGCCAAGTCGGTGAAGTTGCTAAACGACAGGCGATTACAAACCCAAATACCGTTCAATCAATTAAACGTCATATGGGTTCAAATTATAAAGAAGAAATTGAAGGAAAAGAATATACGCCTCAAGAAATTTCAGCGATTATTTTACAACATTTAAAATCCTATGCTGAAGATTACATCGGCGAAGAAGTTAAAAAAGCTGTTATTACTGTACCGGCTTATTTTAACGACTCACAACGTCAAGCGACAAAAGATGCAGGTGAAATTGCCGGTCTTGAGGTTGAAAGAATTATTAACGAGCCAACTGCTGCCGCTTTAGCTTATGGAATGGATGAAGAAGGCGATCAAACGATTCTTGTCTATGACTTAGGTGGGGGAACGTTTGATGTTTCCATTTTAGATATCGGTGAAGGCACCTTTGAAGTTATTGCAACAGCCGGTGATAATAAACTCGGCGGAGACGATTTTGATGAAGTTATTATTGAACATATGGTCGCAGAGTTTCGAAAAGAAAACGGTATTGATTTATCACAAGACAAAATGGCTATGCAACGTTTAAAAGATGCTGCAGAAAAAGCAAAAATTGATCTATCAGGTGTTTCACAAGCACAAATTTCTTTACCATTTATTACAGCAAGTGATGCCGGTCCATTACATTTAGAAATGACTTTAACCCGGGCAAAATTTGAAGAATTGTCTTCCAATCTCGTTGAGAGAACAATGGAGCCTGTTCGTCAAGCTTTACGTGATGCTGATATGGCAGCAAATGAAATTGACAAAATTATTTTAGTCGGTGGTTCAACACGTATCCCTGCTGTTCAAGAAGCTATTGAAAAAGAAACAGGTCAAAAACCATCCCGTGGTGTCAACCCTGATGAAGTCGTTTCCTTAGGGGCGGCCATTCAAGGCGGTGTTTTACAAGGAGATGTTAAAGACGTACTGTTACTTGATGTCACACCACTTTCATTAGGTATTGAAACGATGGGCGGTGTAACAACACGTCTTATCGAACGTAATACAACGATTCCTACAAGTGAATCACAAGTTTTCTCAACAGCTGCTGACAATCAAACGGCCGTAGATATTCACGTGTTACAAGGTGAGCGGGAAATGGCCACAGATAACAAAACATTAGGTCGCTTCCAATTAACAGACATTCCACCAGCACCACGAGGTATTCCACAAATTGAAGTGACATTTGATATTGATGCTAATGGAATTGTCAATGTTCGTGCTAAAGATTTAGGAACGAATAAAGAACAGTCAATTACGATTAAATCATCTTCTGGATTATCTGAGGAAGAGATTGAACGTATGGTTAAAGAAGCAGAAGAAAATGCTGAAGCAGATAAGAAACGTCGTGAAGAAGTTGATTTACGCAACGAAGCAGACCAACTCATTTTCACAACAGACAAAACATTAAAAGATCTAGGCGATAAAGTTTCTGAGGATGAAAAGAAAAAAGCTGAAGAAGCTAAAGATGCCCTACAAAAAGCATTAGACGCCGACGATCTTGAAGATATTAAAGCGAAAAAGGAAGCCCTTGAACAAGAAGTTCAACAATTATCTGTTAAATTGTATGAACAAATGGCACAAGAACAACAAGCTCAAGGTGCGGACGGGCAAGCAGAAGATGATAATATCGTCGATGCTGATTATGAAGAAGTAGATGACGAAGCGGACGAAAAATAAATTATAAAAAAATCAAAGTCAGGGTATCCTTGACTTTGATTTTTTTACGCACCTAATGATTAGTGAATATTTGCTAATCGTTTATAAACAATGGTAAAATTAAAGTTATGCTATGATTGGCTAGGAGTGTGATAGTAAGTGAGTAAGCGTGACTATTATGAAGTACTTGGTGTCGATAAAGACGCTTCTAAACAAGATATTCGTCGAGCATATCGAAAACTAGCACGAAAATATCATCCAGATATTAATAAAGAAGAAGGCGCACAGGAAAAATTTATTGAAGTCAAGGAAGCTTACGAAGTATTGAGTGATGATCAAAAACGCGCTCAATATGATCAATTTGGTCATGCCGGGGCACAAAGTCAAGGATTTTCGGGCTTTGGCGGTGGCGCTTCGGGTTTTTCTGGATTTGATGATATATTTGATATGTTTTTTGGTGGCGGACGTACGCGCGATCCAAACGCCCCGGAACGTGGCGCCGATTTAAAATATACGATGACTTTAACTTTTGAAGAAGCTGTTTTTGGTAAAGAAACAGAAATAAATATTCCAAAAGAAGAAACATGTGATACGTGTAATGGCTCGAGAGCAAAGCCGGGAACAAAAGTGAATTCATGCTCTCATTGTCATGGAACCGGTCAATTAAACGTTGAACAAAATACCCCCTTCGGCCGTGTAGTTAACCGCCGTGTTTGTCACCATTGTGAAGGAACGGGTAAAATTATTCCGGAAAAATGTCTTACGTGCGGTGGTTCAGGTCGTGTGAAAAAACATAGCCGTATTCAAATATCTATCCCAGCGGGTATTGATACAGGGCAACAAATTCGTCTCTCAGGTAAAGGGGAAGCTGGTAAAAATGGTGGCCCTCCAGGAGACTTATTCGTCGTCATCCAAGTGCAATCTCATGAATTTTTTGAGCGTGAAGGAGACCATATTTTTATGGAAATGCCACTCACATTTACGCAAGCTGCTCTTGGTGATGAAGTTGAAGTTCCAACCGTTCATGGAAATGTTAAATTAAAAATACCTGCAGGTACACAAACGGGTCGTGTATTTCGTCTAAGAAATAAAGGCTTTCCAAATGTTCATGGCCGTGGTAACGGTGATCAACATGTTCAAATAAAAGTTATTACACCTACGAAATTGACAAAACGTCAAAAAGAATTATTACGTGAATTTCATGAAATCGGTGGAAATGATCCCATTGAAGAGGATGATTCTTTTTTCGGACGATTTAAAAAAGCGTTTAAAACAGATTAATTTGCTAGAAATCATAAGGTGGCCATCGATATGTCATGGACTAAATGTCAAATTTTAACAACGTTTGCAGCAATAGATGCAATTACTCATATTTTGGAACCATTTAATATTAAAGGTGTTCAAATTGAAGAACTCAATAAAGCTCAAGATGATGTTTGTTTAAGTTTTTACATGCCATCAGAGGAAACAACACCTAAAACGATAAATAGTATTAAAACAAATATTTTAAAACTAGAAAAAACATTTCAAATAAATATTGGTTCTGCCAGTTTCTCAACACAACGAATTAGTGACGATTGGATGACAGCATGGGAGAAATACTATAAACCTATTAAGATCTCAGAGAAAATGATGATCGTTCCAACGTGGGAAAACCAAAACTTCGCTAAGGACGATGATACAACAATTATTGAACTAGACCCTGGATTAGCTTTTGGAACAGGTGCACATGCAACGACTATTTTAAGTTTACAAGCTTTGGAAAAATATATCGACAAAGATGAAACAATAATTGATGTTGGTTCAGGATCGGGTATTCTTAGTATCGCTGCTTTATTATTGGGGGCAAAAAAAGTTATTGCAATAGATAACGATAAGCAAGCGATTAAAAGTACAAAGCAAAATGCAGCCTTAAACAATGTAGAGCATTCCCTTATCGTTCAAGAAGGTAACTTATTACAAAATGTTCAATTAAATGCTGACATTATTATTTCAAATATATTAGCAGAAGTTATCACATTATTTGCCCATGATGCTTATGACTGTTTAAAAGAAAATGGACTTTTTATTACTTCAGGCATTATAGAGCGAAAAAAACAACTCGTAATTGATAGTTTAAAAAGTGCATCATTTAATATTGTAGAAATTAATAAACAAGATGGTTGGGTGTGTATTGTTGCTCAAAAATAAATAAAGTGAGGTGTTTGAGTTGAAACAAACAGTAGCCTTTCATACGCTCGGTTGTAAAGTTAACCATTATGAAACTGAAGGTATTTGGCGAATGTTTATGAATCATAATTATGAACGGGTTGACTTTGACCGACGTGCAGATGTTTATGTCATTAATACGTGTACGGTGACGAATACAGGTGATCGGAAAAGTCGACAAATGATTCGTCGAGCCGTTCGTAATAATCCTGATGCCGTTATTTGTGTCACTGGTTGCTATGCCCAAACGTCCCCAGGAGAAGTGATGGAAATACCTGGAGTTGATGTTATTGTCGGAACACAAAACCGTAAAAAAATGATCGAATATATTGAAGAGCATCAAAGAACTCGACTACCAATTAATGGCGTTCAAGATATTATGAGAAATCGTGTATTCGAAGAGATGGATGTTCCAGAGTTTTCTGATCGTACTAGAGCATCTTTAAAAATTCAAGAAGGATGTAATAATTTCTGTACGTTTTGCATTATCCCTTGGTCTCGGGGATTATTAAGATCACGGGATCCAAAAAACGTTATTTCACAAGCACAAAAGCTCGTTGATGCGGGTTATAAAGAAATTGTCCTAACTGGAATTCATACAGCCGGATATGGTGAAGATATGCCGGATTATAATTTTGCGATGTTATTACGTGATCTTGAAGAGAAGGGTGATGGATTAGAACGAATTAGAATTTCATCGATAGAAGCAAGTCAAATAACGGATGAAGTAATTGAAGTGTTAGACTCATCTGAAAAAATTGTTCGTCACTTACATATACCAGTGCAATCTGGTTCAAATACCGTTTTGGCACGGATGCGAAGAAAATATTCAGCTGATTTTTATGAAGAAAGAGTAAATAAAATTAAAAAAGCATTACCTGATCTAGCAATAACATCCGATATTATAGTAGGTTTCCCTGGTGAAACAGATGAGGAATTTAATGAAACATATGAATTTGTAAAACGCATTAAATATGCTGAATTACACGTATTCCCCTTTTCACGTCGTACTGGTACACCTGCTGCTCGAATGACTAACCAGGTTGAGGCAAATGTAAAAGATGAACGTGTTAAAAAAATGATTGAACTATCGACGGGATTAGCAAAAGATTATGCACGTCAATTTGAAAATACTGTGCTTGAGGTTATTCCGGAAACTATTTGTTCAACAAATTCAAACTATTTAGAAGGTTATTCTGATAATTATTTAAAAGTGAGATTTGAGGGACCTGAAGAGTTAATAGGTTCAATTGTTAAAGTTAAAGTAAATAAAACAGGTTATCCGATGAACGAGG
>DATGSQ010000043.1:0-15368 GCA_035302425.1 Bacillota bacterium
GTTACATTAGAAACCACCTTATGTCGATGGTTCCTGTTAACCCATTGGCGTCTTTAGACATTTTTGGGCAGTAACATATCTCTTACACAGGAGCCTCACCTAACGAGATTTGATTGTACATTAATGAGAATACATGATAGTTCACTATTAGTCAACAATGTTTACTAAATTGTGATTACTTTCTTAAGAGGCGTAAATAGTATATGATAACAACAAGTGTCAATGAATGATTAATTGCGTTGATGAACAGAAGAACGAGGGGAAACTATATGAAAAAAATTGCTTGGATAACTGATAGTACAAGTGGATTATCAAAGGATTTTATCGAAAAACATAATATTCATGTTATTCCTTTACATGTGATCTTGGATGGAACATCATATCGTGAGGAAGTTGATTTAACGAATGATGAATTTTATGAAAAGTTAAAGATCGGTTCAGATGCAAAGACAAGTCAGCCAGCTTATGGTGAATTTGTCAATTTATACGAGCGATTAAAAGAAGTGTATGATTGTGGCATTGCCGTTCATGCTTCTAGTGAACTTACTGGAACATATAAAAGTTCAATTAATGCGGCAAAGCAAACAGGTTTTGAAGTTGCTGTTGTCGATTCTAAGATGGGTGCATATGCCCTTGGAAAAATGATTAAAAATGGCATTCAATTACAAGAAGAAGGTAAAAGTTATGAAGAAATTGTCGACGTCGTTAGATCATATCCCGAGTTAGCGGAAATGTATTTGTTACCAGCAAGCTTTGAACAATTAAAGCGAAGTGGACGGGTTAGTACATCCCGGGCTATTTTAGCGAGCCTATTGAATATCCAACTTATTTTAGGATTTGATGATGGCAAAGTTATTGTCCATAGTAAAATTAGAAGCAAAAGACGTGCGAAACAACGCTTTTTCGAATTAATTCATCAAGCAGTTAATGAACATCAAGTTAAAGAGTTATGTGTTATGCATGCAGGGGTTAAAGAAACAGCTGAACAGTGGAAACAAGAGTTAGAAGGATTTCATCAACGGTTAAAAATAAAAATTGCTACACTTGTTCCAGTTGCTGGCGTTCATACAGGTTATGGAACGATGGCTGTTTCTTGGTTATTAGATGGGAAAAATGAATAATTAATATTAAAATCGACCGAATGCGAATAGATGTGCATTCGGTCGCTGCTTATTTATTGAGATAAATTTTTAGAGAAATCGATAAAATAGTCTAAAGCTTCCGGATTTGCTAACGAATCGACATTAACGACATCATCAACATTTTCACCCATTAAAATTCGTTTAATGGGTATTTCTAACTTTTTACCGTTTAATGTTTTTGGCAAGTCCTTCACTTTATAAATGTGTGTCGGTGCATGGCGTGGTGAGCAATAGTTACGAATTTGTTTAGTAATTTCTTGCTTCGTTTCGTCAGTTAATGGCACATCTTCCTTCAGTGTCACAAAAAGTGGTACGATAGATTCATTGTCATCAATAGGAATATCGACGATTAAACTATCAGTGACAACATCGACATGATCAACAGCGCGGTAAATTTCACTCGTACCAATTCTTATACCACCGCGATTAATCGTTGCATCTGATCGTCCATAAATAACGCACGTTTCACGATCAGTAACTTTTAAGTAATCACCGTGGCGCCAAATGCCGGTAAACATATCGAAATAACTTTCATGTAAACGTGAGCCATCATGATCATTCCAAAAGTAAATTGGCATCGAAGGGAGGGGCTCAGTAATGACGAGTTCACCAACTTCGTTAATAACCGGCTTACCATCATAAGTAAAACTTTCAATTTTTGCCCCGAGTCCACGACATTGAAGTTCACCTGCATAAACAGGTAAAATTGGTGCCCCTAAAACGAAAGCTGTACAAACATCTGTCACACCACTAATCGAAGCGATCCATAAATCTTTTTTAATATTTTCATAGCACCAGACGAATCCTTCGGGCGGTAGGGGAGAGCCTGTTGAGCTAACACTCGTTAAATGGGTTAAATCATAGTTTTCTCCGGGTTGTACATGATGTTTCATACTGTCGACAATATAACTAGCACTCGTGCCGAAGATCGTCATTTTCGTTTCTTCTGCAAGTTGCCATAGCCTTTCACGATTTGGATATCCAGGGCTTCCGTCGTATAAAATAATCGTCGCTCCCGTGAGAAGACCACCAACGATAAAGTTCCACATCATCCAGCCTGTTGTTGTATACCAAAAAAAGCGGTCACCTTTTTTTAAGTCGACATGAAATGTTAATGCCTTAAAATGTTCGAGTAAAATGCCACCTTGGCTTTGGACGATTGGTTTAGGTCTGCCGGTCGTTCCCGATGAAAAGAGTACCCATAATGGTTCATTAAAATGAACATATTCATATTCAAGGGTTAATGTTTCATCTGACTGAATAGCATCTTCCCACATAAGTGGTTGTTTAAGTTGCTTTGTATTCGGTTTATCCTTTAAAAAAGGAATAACGATTGTTGCTTCTAATGTTGGAAGTTCGTCCTGAATGGACTTAACGACGTTTAGCCGATCAAATTCTTTTCCACCGTATGTATAGCCATCAACAGTAATCATTACTTTCGGTTCGATTTGGGTGAATCGGTCAATTACGCTTTCCGTACCAAAATCAGGTGATGCGCTCGACCAAATTGCTCCTAGGCTCGCTGTTGCTAAAAAGGCGACAACAGTTTCATAAATGTTCGCAGCATAAGCGACGACACGATCCCCTTTTTTTACATTTAATTTTTTTAATGTTCTTTGAAACGCTGCTGTATCTTGATACAATTTTTCCCAAGAAACTTCCGTTGTTTGGCGTCTTTCCGTTGCATAAATAATCGCAGGGTGTTCGTTTGCTTGGCGAAAAATATGTTCTGTGTAGTTAATCGTCGCTTCTTTGAACCATTGAGCACCAGGCATTTTTCGGGTGGTTAGTACTGTTTCGTAAGGCTTTTCGTGAATGATATTAAAGTAATCCCATAACGATTTCCAAAACTCTTCAATTTCGGTAACAGACCAATTCCATAGTGATGGGTAGTCAGTAAAATCGAGGTTCTTTTCGGATTTTAGCCAGTCTAAATATTTATAAAGGTTTGATTCGTCTTTTCGCTTAGTTGTTGGCTCCCAAAGTAACGTGCCTTCTTCTACATAACTCATCGGACTCCTCCTCTATTAAAAAGCTCTTAACCTCATTATATGAAACCGCTTTCGACATGTAAAGAACATATTTATTATGTTACGATATGTTTAACATAACTGTTTTAAGAAGATATTTTAATGAAGGGACTGCTCAAATATGCAAGACTTGCAAGCGTTGCAGCGTGCTTTTGAAGTTTTTGCAGATGATTGTTACAAAACGAGTCCTTTGTATGAATTTTTATCAAGGAAAGTTGCAAAGGATGATGAACTTTTAACATTGTGCCAATATAAGCGTCCGGGACAACCCCCGCCGAATATTTTATTTGGTGCTGTTCATCATTTGTTATTAAAAGGAGTAGATCATCCTTTACGGTCGTTTTATCCAAGCGTCGTTAAAAATTCATTACCTTTGACAAACTCTTTTGCTTATTTCAAGGATTTTTGCCATATGTATAAAGACAATATTGTCCAACTTTTACAAACAAAGCTTGTACAGACGAATGAAATTAATCGTTGCGCATATTTATATCCGTTGTTCTGTCATATTTACGAACTTGTAAATAAACCCCTTGCCTTAATAGAAATTGGTACAAGTGCTGGATTACAACTTATTTGGGATGAATATTCTTATTCATATAGTGAAAGTGGTGAATTATTTGGTCGCATTAATTCACCGGTTCAGTTAAGGTCGTCTATTAGAGATGATAAGTTCCCGGACCTTTCATGGACGATTCCGCCGATTAGTGAACGAATAGGAGTCGATTTACATGTAAATGATGTAACGAAGGAAGAAGATTATCTATGGTTATTGTCACTAATTTGGCCAGAACATCATGAACGGCGAAAATTATTCAAAAAAGCTGCTACATTAAAGAGTAAACATGATATTCAATTGATTGAAGGTGACGGAATAGATTTATTGGAAGATCTTATATTACTCACATCAGTCTCATCAATTATTTGTCTTTTTCATACCCATGTGGCGAATCAATTTTCTAAAGAACAAAAGTCGGCATTACTCGATAAAGTTGCGAAGATTGGCCAAAATCGCGATATCATCCACATTTATAACAATATGTATGATATGGACCTTCATATAGATTGGTACATTAACGGCGTTGAGGAACGTTTTGTTGTTGGAGCGGTTGATGGCCATGGCAAATGGTTTATGTGGAATTTGTAATTAGCTAATTAATGCGATGTTAAAAATTATGTTGCATAGTTTAGTCATTCATGTGTGGGCTATTTGGATAATAGTTAAAAGTAAATAAAAAGCTTCAGTCACTTATTTGAGCAACTGAAGCTTTAACTTTATGTGAAAGAACTTTTTTCTTTATTCAGCAAGTTTGTCTGCATATGCTTTTACATAAACTGGCATATCCGCTGGACTACGGCTAGAAATAATATGTCCATCGACGACGGTTACTTCATTAACCCACTCTGCACCAGCATTTCTCATATCATCTTGGATCGCAGGCGTACTTGTCACTTTCTTTCCTTTTAAAATATCCGCTGAGACAAGAACCCAGCCTGCATGACAAATTTGGCCGATTGGCTTTTCTACTTTATCAAGTGCGCGGACGATCTCTAATGCCTCTGGATAACGTCTAATACGATCTGGCGCCCAACCACCTGGCACGAGTAAGCCATCATAATCATCTGGATTAATATCAGCATATGCATAGTCAGTTTTTGCAGGAAGACCAGCTTGACCACTATAAGTTTCATCGGCTTCTGGTCCGACAATGTGCACCGTTGCACCTTCTTCTTGCAATCTGTAAATCGGATACCAAAGTTCTAAATCATTGTAATCGTTATCAACAAACGTAATGACTTTTTTGTCTTTTAATCTCACGAAAATCCCTCCAGATAAATGATTGTATATATAGTGTAGCAAACGACTAACGATAAAAAAAGTTAAAAACTTAAAATATCATTAGGCAATTGATTTAATTGTATTTTTCTTGTATAAACCCGAGTTTCGAAGAGTAAATATTTAAAACAAAATAAAAAAGAGCTCCAAACTTTGGTGTAATGGGATTGAGCACAATCCAAGAAAGCCAAAGAATAGAAGGACTTTATGGTAACTAAATATAACACACTTAATATTAGTAGTGGAAAAAATAACAATCGAACCAACATTACTAGGGATGAAACAAGTAATCATGTATTATGTTCGTTTCATTAGAATTACTAGCACTGCTTGTCTAAATAAATAATATCGATATTCATTTTTTCACTAATAGTCTTATAAATTTTCCATTGTTCGTGTTACAATGTTGCTAACGTTTTGTAGTTAGTTTTTAATACATAAACAGCTCAAAATGATGTTTTGTATCTGTTCATAAAAATGAAGGAGTGGTAAGATGGAAAAAATTAAAATAGGTATTATCGGATATGGAAATTTAGGACGTGGAGCGGAGCATTCGATTCGCCAGCAGCCGGATATGGAATTAGTGGCGGTTTTTTCTAGACGAGATCCGCAAGAAGTAAAGACTGCTAGTGAACGTGTTAACGTTGTTCATATAGATGAAGTTGAATCCTATAAAGATAAAATCGATGTGATGATTTTGTGTGGCGGGTCAGCCCATGATTTACCAGAACAAACGCCTCATTTTACAAAAATGTTTAACACAGTTGATAGTTTTGATACCCATGCAAATATTCCAGAACATTTTGCAAAGGTTGATGAAGTGGCAAAAGAGCATAAAACGGTAAGTATTATTTCCGTTGGTTGGGATCCGGGTTTATTTTCTTTAAATCGTGTGATGGCAGAAGCTATTTTGCCAAAGGGAGAAACATATACGTTTTGGGGAAAAGGACTAAGTCAAGGTCATTCGGATGCGGTCAGACGCGTTAAAGGCGTAAAGAATGGTGTGCAATATACGATTCCTTCACAGCAGGCGATTGATGAAGTTCGAGCAGGTACGAACCCTAATTTATCAACGAGCGATAAACACGAACGAGTTTGTTATGTCGTAGCAGAAGAAGGCGTTGATCAAAACGCAATTGAAGCAGAAATTAAGTCGATGCCGAACTATTTTGATGAATATGAGACAACCGTTCACTTTATAACGGAAGAAGAACTTAAAGAAAATCACTCTGCTATGCCGCACGGTGGCTTCGTTATTCGTAGCGGACAAACGAGTGATGTTAATAATAATCAAATTTATGAATTTAGTTTAGCATTAGATAGTAATCCGGAGTTCACATCGAGTGTTCTCGTTGCTTATGCCCGGGCAGCTTATCGCTTGTATGAAGAAGGAGTGACGGGAGCCCAAACGATTTATGATATTGCCCCGCGCTATATATCACCGTTGTCAAACGAAATTTTACGCAAAAACTATTTATAAAAGTAAAGAAAATGTTATGGCACCCCTAGTTTTGTTTTAAAACAAGGGGTGCCTTATCCGTTTGAAACGTTTTTTAATGATCTGTTCGTTTTCGACCGGATGTTGCTTCTGTCATCTGTTGCCAAATTGAACCCTTTGCTGCATGACCACCCTTTATACGTTCTAAAGCCATATTAATTTGTAAACGAACTTCAAATTCAGGATCGTCTTTTGCAGCTTCTAATGCGGGAATGGCTGTTTCATCGCCAATTTCATATAAAAACATTGCTGCACGCCACCGTACGATTCGATTATCATCCTTTAATGTTTTAATCATTTCTGGCATCGCTTCAATAAATCCTAAATCTGATAAACAATCTCCAGCTGTCCGCCGAACGTTAGCGGCAGAATCCTTTAACGCTTTGTATAAATATGGTAAAACTTTTTTATCATCAATCATCCCTAAATAAGCGGTAGCTAGACGGCGAACAGATGAACGTTCATCATCTAAAGCTTTGTCTAAGACGGCTAAATCATCAATTGTTGGATCCATTCGATCTAAAGCAGCATATCGATTTCGCCAATCTGGGTCATCAAGCATCTCTAGAGTAACTTTTTCACTCATCAATTCGCGACGTTTTTGTTCACCATCAGCTTGAAAGGCAAGTTTAACAAGCTTTTTTAAACGGTCTTCATCATAGCTAGCAGCAAGCTCTTCAACGACAATTTCACTTACATCTTCAAAGGTTCCGTAGCGTACGCCTTGTTCAACCCATTCACGTTCCATAATTATGTTCGGGGAAGACGGAGCAGCTTCCATTGCTGCTTCAGTAAATACTTTCGGCAGCCCAACTCGCCTTTCTTCTTGACCATCATGTAGCTTTACTTGTAAAGGAATCCCACGAAACATTTGGAAAAACACTTGAATCGCACCGAAAGAAGTATCTTCATCCGATTCTGTCTTTGGTGAAAATTCTAATGTTTTCTCACTTTCAACAGTACCAAGAACCTTCCGTACTTCGGGTAAAATCTTCTCCCATGGTGTACGTGGCTGGCGAGCAATCGTAATAAAATCTACGACACGATAAATATTAATAATGCCTTTTATTGTGAACAGTTGTTGAATATAGTTTGGTGCATCTGTTAAATCATCAGTAGATTTATAATTTAATGTTTCACCATCGGGAAGACGCTCAGAAACATTTATTTTCATCGAGTGCGGACTTGGCGTCGGCTCAATTGAAGTAATCTTCATATTTTTTCTCCTCTACATCTTATTCAACATAAAGTTTAACAAACATGCGTTAAATTCTCTACTTATCAAAACAACTGTAATTCAATTATTTTCATAGGAGCTGTCTGATTTATTTTGTGATTTTCATTAAAAAAGTCATGGTAGGTTATCAATGCCTTCTCTAAATAATATTTTCGCAAATGAAGTTTACGCAAGGGTGTGATTCGTTCCCTCTAAAATGAGACATGCGAATGAAGGTAACGATACGGGAGATGCGAGACAAGTTTTAGAAAAATCACCAAACGAGTCCCGCAAGTGCTAGTCCGTGCCTCATAGTTTCAAATTTCCGGGTTATAGTAACTAATATTCACGATTAATGAGCATTACATTAACTTGATTGAGCTAACTTATCGCTTGCCACCTTGAAGTTAATGGAATAATTAGGGGAAATTAACTTGCATAAGGTTTCTACCTTTTGTATAGTGATAATGTTTGATATGATGGAAGAAACGATTATAATGTTTTACGTTTATCATTTATATGGTGGTGAATAACAAGTGATTGGTTCTCTTTTTTCTGAATTGGCATGGTATGAACTATGGGGACCTATTTATTTCATCATAAGTGTCGCGATTATCTATTGGTATTTTAAAAATGTTGTTCGCTATTATCGTAGTAAAATGACAAGTAGCCAAATAAATTATCTTTTAACAGCGGTTATTTTATTATATATTGTTACAGGAAGTCCTCTAGCGGCTGTAGGCAAACATTATTTATTTAGCGCACATATGTTACAGTTATCTATAATGTTTTTTGTCGTTGTGCCGTTATTTATTTTAAGTTTGCCACGGGCTTATATTCGCAAATACTTTTGGAATCATCGAACAAAGTTTTTGATTCAACTTTTTGGTAAACCATGGCTAACAGCTGCTGCTTTCAATGGTCTCGTGACATTGTATTTTGTCCCGACAGTATTTAACTTTTTAAAAAGTTATCCAATCCTTATGGGACTTGCCCAATTAATACTCGTTATTAATGCCTTTCTTATGTGGTGGGTCATTATTTCCCCATTACCGGAAATTAGTCGTTTCTCATATTTAACACGTGCAGCTTATATTTTCTTTGCATCGTTGTTATTAATGCCGATCGGTTTTTTCCATTTAATCGTGCAGGTGGAAAATTACCCATTTTATGCCGAGATTCAAGGGTCATTACTTCCGTCGTTAACAGCAATATATGACCAACAGGCGGCAGGTGGCATTTTAAAAGTTTTCCAATTATCAAGTTACACATTAGCATTATTGTTCATCGTCTCTCGTTGGGTTAAGCAGTCAGAAGCTACCCAAGGTCAAGTTGTTGAGAAAAACATTCGCTATGTCCGTGGTGTTGTCATTCATTTAGATGAAGACAAAAAGTAATTTAGCTAATTTCGCTTTTCAGTGGTTATTCATTGGAAAGCTTTTTTATTTTGGAAAAATATAGTTTATCAATTGTATAAAACTATAAATTAAAAAGTCGTTATCCTAAAAAGATCGGTAGACGAAGGACGCATATTATTTAGAAATTGATGACGAAATATGAAAGATAGGAGAAATATTTCCACACTTAAATGATATATGTTGGACAATTTTTATATAAAAACGATTCGGGACAAATAGGCGACTGAATACTCATTCATATTCGTAAGGTGGTGAGTGAGCGTTCAGTTGATTTTTGTTTTTTGATGAGCGAGCGCTCGATATGTAAAAAAGTGGGCAAACAATTGATATGACAAGGTTTGTCGCGAAAAAAAGTTCAATATTTTTTCACATTTTGTTTTCGTTGTCACTATCATATTGTAAGCGGATTCAATAAGTTGAATAAGTCAAAAATATCGAAAAACTTTAAAATATGAGTTGACGACATCAAATAAAAGATGTATGATAATCTTCAACAATTCATCAAACATAACTTTTTCCGAAAGTTGTTTGAAAATAATATTGATTTAATTCGATGACGGGAACAAAGGAATAAAACGACAATATGTTCACAGAGATCTAGGGTTGCTGAGAGCCTAGAAACATATTTTATTCTGACATCGTCCCTGAGAGCCTTGTCGAACGAATTTTCTATTAGGCAGGGCCGGGTGTAATAACAAAACACTCGTTATAAAAATGAGCTCAAGTAGCTCGTAAGGTAATATTCGTGAGGATATTACAAAAATGGGTGGTACCGTGAAAAGATATAGACTCTTTTCTCCCCAAATATCTATTGAAATAGGTGTTTGGGAAGAAGAGAGTCTTTTTTTATTAGTTAAAACATATAAATATTGTTTATAAAGTATTCATCTAAAAAATGAAAATTTTTAATATTCAATTAGGAGGCGTGAAGAAAGTTGAGAGTAGAAGGAGAACGTAAATTGGTAGCTAAAGAAAACATGACGGGAGCAGACCTGCTCATTCAAACGTTAGTTGATGCAAATGTCGATACGATTTTCGGGTATCCAGGTGGTGCTGTGTTGCCAATTTATGATGCTCTGTATCGAAGTGATGCACCGTTTAAACATATTTTGTCGCGACATGAGCAAGGTTCAATCCATGCAGCAGAAGGTTATGCTCGTGTCACAGGAAAGCCGGGTGTTGTTATTGGGACATCTGGACCGGGAGCGACGAATTTAATTACAGGTATTGCTGATGCGATGATGGACTCATTACCTGTCGTCGTTTTCACCGGGCAAGTAGCTAGTTCGGTTATCGGTACAGATGCTTTCCAGGAGACTGACGTTATGGGGTTAACGACACCGATAACGAAATACAATTATCAAGTGAAAGATTTAGCGGATTTACCGCGGATTGTCAATGAAGCTTTTCATATTGCTACAACAGGACGACCGGGTCCGGTTGTCGTTGATATACCGAAAGATATTTCAGAAACTTTAACAGCTGGTGAATATCCAACAGATTTTCATTTACCAGGCTACCAACCAACAACGAAACCAAATCCATTGCAAATTAAAAAGTTAACTGAGGCGATTAAACAGGCGGAAAAACCGCTAATTTTAGCCGGGGCGGGAGTTGTTTTTGCCGAAGCAGCTGAACAATTGAAGCAATTTGCTGAAAGTTATAACATTCCTGTCGTTAACACATTACTTGGTTTAGGTAGTTTTCCAGCATCGCATCCATTATCACTCGGAATGGCTGGCATGCATGGTTCATATACAGCGAATATGGCAATTTATGATTGTGATCTATTAATAAATATTGGAGCGAGATTTGACGACCGATTAACAGGTAATCTCAAACACTTTGCTCCGAAGGCAACCGTCGCTCATATCGATATCGACCCAGCGGAAATTGGAAAAAACGTTATGACTGAAATTCCAGTTGTTGCCGATGCGAAAGAAGCATTAGACGCTTTGCTTGCAAAAGACATTGGATCACCAAGTTTTGCGGATTGGGAAAATAAATTAATGGAAAATAAAGTAAATTACCCATTTTGGTATAACGATTCGACGGATGAGTTGTTATCACCGCAATGGTTAATCGAGCAAATTTATAAGGAATCTGACGGAGAAGCAATTGTCACAACAGATGTCGGTCAACATCAAATGTGGGCTGCTCAATTTTACAAATTTGAAAAACCGAATCGTTGGGTAACATCTGGTGGATTAGGAACGATGGGTTTTGGATTTCCGGCAGCTGTTGGCGCTCAATTAGGAAAACCTGATGATTTAGTCGTTGCAATCGTCGGTGATGGCGGGTTTCAGATGACATTACATGAATTATCTGTCGTCCATGAACACAATTTACCGGTAAAAATTATGATCGTAAATAACGAAGCTTTAGGAATGGTTCGCCAATGGCAAGAAAAGTTTTATGACAAACGATATTCTGAATCAATTTTAGCAAATCCAGATTTCGTTAAGCTTGCTGAAAGCTATGGTGTCAAAGGTTATCGTGTGAATAAGGCGGAAGAATTCGTTCCGTTATTAAAAGAAGTTTTTGCTTATGATGGCCCTGTTGTTGTTGATTGTCGAGTGATAAAAGAAGAATGTGTTTATCCGATGGTCGCACCTGGTAAAGGGTTGCAACAGATGATAGGGGTGAAAAAATGAAACGAATCATTACGGCAACTGTCCAAAATAGAAGTGGTGTTTTAAACCGTATAACAGGAATGCTTTCAAAGAGACAGTTTAATATTGAAAGTATTTCCGTTGGGGAGTCTGAAGTTGAAGGAATTTCAAAAATGACAATTGTCGTGCAAGTTGATGATGATCAAAAGATCGAGCAATTAACAAAGCAACTTAATAAACAAATCGATGTCATTAAGGTGTCTGACATTACTGATAAGGCAATGGTTGCCCGGGAATTAGCACTTATTAAAGTAAGTGGTAGTGGGCAACTACGTAATGAAATTCAAGGTGTGATCGCCCCGTTTCGCGCATCTGTCATTGATGTGAGTAAAGACAATTTAACGATTCAAGTAACAGGTAATCCAGATAAAGTTGAAGCGATGATTGAGCTCCTTCGTCCATATGGGATTAAAGAGCTCACACGTACAGGTGTCACGGCATTTTTGCGTGGCCAACAGCCACAAGTGACGAAACTAAATTCATATACAATGTAATATTAAATATAAACATAAATTTAGAGAGGGAGAATAAAATGGCTAAAGTTTTATATGAAAAGGATATTAATGTTGGAGTTTTAGAAGGAAAGAAAATTGCAGTTATTGGTTACGGTTCTCAAGGACACGCACACGCACAAAATTTACGAGATAGTGGTTATGAGGTCATGATCGGTTTACGTCAAGGTAAATCGCAGCAAAAAGCAGAAGAAGATGGTTTTACTGTTTTATCCGTAGCGGATGCGACAAAAGAAGCTGACATTGTAATGATTCTTTTACCAGATGAGCTTCAAGCTGCTGTATATAAAGAAAGTATTGAACCGAACTTAAAAGATGGCGCAGCACTCGTTTTTGCCCATGGATTTAACGTTCATTTCAGTCAAATTGTCCCGCCGAAAACAGTTGACGTATTTCTCGTCGCACCTAAAGGGCCAGGACATTTAGTGCGCCGCACATATGAAGAAGGTGCAGGGGTTCCGGCGTTGTATGGGGTTTATCAAGATGTTACAGGTCAAGCACGGGATCTTGCATTAGCATATTCTCAAGGAATTGGTGCAGCACGTGCTGGCGTCCTTGAAACGACTTTCCAAGAAGAGACAGAAACAGATCTTTTCGGAGAGCAAGCAGTTCTTTGTGGTGGAACAACAGCCCTTGTAAAGGCAGGTTTTGAAACATTAGTTGAGGCAGGCTACCAGCCAGAAGTCGCTTATTTCGAATGTTTGCATGAGTTAAAATTAATCGTTGACCTTCTATATGAGGGCGGCTTAGAAAATATGCGCTATTCCATTTCTGACACAGCTCAGTGGGGTGATTTTGTTTCAGGACCACGCGTAATTAATGATGAGACGAAAGAGCGAATGAAAGAAATTCTTGAAGATGTCCAATCAGGAAAGTTTGCCAAGGAATGGATTTTAGAAAACCAAGCAAATCGTCCACAATTTAACGCGATTAATGAAAGGGAAAATCAACATCCAATTGAGAAGGTTGGAAAGGAACTTCGCGCATTAATGCCTTTTGTCAAACAGCCTATTGCAAGAGAAGAATAATTAAACAAAAGGAAGTGAGTAATTAATGACGAAGATTCACATTTTTGATACAACATTAAGAGACGGAGAACAATCACCAGGTGTGAATTTAAACCAACTTGAAAAGTTAGAAATTGCTAAACAATTAGAGCGTTTAGGAATAGATCGGATGGAAGCGGGATTTCCTGCTTCATCCAAAGGTGATTTTAAAGCCGTTCAAGCGATTGCTAATACGATTAAAGATACATCAGTCATCGGATTAGCCCGGGTAGTACAATCAGATATTGATACGACGTGGGAAGCTTTGAAAGGTGCAGAAGAGCCAGCAATTCACGTTTTCATGGCGACATCACCTATTCATATGACTTATAAACTACGAATGACACCGGAACAAGTTATTAATACATCCGTTGACATGGTTAAATATGCTCGTAACAAGTTCCCACATGTTCAATGGTCAGCAGAAGATGCATCCCGTTCAGACTTAGACTTTTTAGTACAAATTATTGAAAAAGTAATCGATGCTGGGGCAAGTGTCATTAACTTACCGGATACGGTCGGTTATGCAACGCCACAAGAATATGGCCAAATGTTCAAATATATTCGCGAAAATGTATCAAACATTGATAAAGTTCGTTTATCTTGCCACTGTCATAACGATTTAGGAATGGCCGTTGCTAACTCAATTGCAGCTGTAGAAAATGGAGCAACACAAGTTGAGGGAACGATTAACGGAATTGGTGAGCGAGCAGGGAACGTTGCATTAGAAGAAGTTGCCGTCGCTTTAAAAATTCGATCAGACTTTTACCCGCATGAAACAGGTCTTAAACTTGATGAAATTAAACGAACGAGTGATTTAGTCGCTAAATTAACAGGTATGCACGTGCAAGCGAACAAGGCGATCATTGGACGAAACGCCTTTGCCCACGAATCGGGTATCCACCAAGATGGTGTGCTTAAACATGCGGAAACGTACGAAATTATTACACCAGAAATGGTAGGCGTGCAATCAAATACACTCTTTTTAGGAAAACATTCTGGTCGTCATGCGTTTAAAGATCGAATTGAAGAGCTTGGATATAAACTTTCGGATGAAAAATTACAAGAAGCTTTCGATATGTTTAAACAGTTAACCGATCGTAAAAGAGAAGTGACTGACGATGATTTATTTATGATTTTAATGGATGTACAAACAGATAGTTCGACGGTTTCTAAATATGAATTGGATATGTTTCAAGTGCAATATGGCACAAACAATATTCCAACAGCAACTGTTTCGTTAACGAAGCCAACAGGTGAAGTTGTTGAATCGGCTTGTACAGGTCAAGGGAGTGTTGAAGCTGTCTATGCAGCGCTTGAATCCCTCGTTAGCGAAGATGTTTCCTTGAAAGATTATCAATTACAGTCTGTCGGTGGCGGTAAAGATGCATTAGCTGAAGCCTATGTTCAATTAATTGTCAATGGTGAAACAGTTAATGGTCGCGGTTCAGCCCAAGATGTTATTGAAGCTTCCGCAATGGCTTATTTAAATGCCGTGAATCGATATGTTGTGCAAAAACAGTCCGAAAAAATTGCCGATTCAGTTAAATGACGGCTAAAGAAAGCAGGGATTTAATCGTGAAGCAGATCGTATTACTTCCGGGTGATGGGATAGGTCCTGAAGTGATGAAAGCTGCTGAAGAAGTTTTACAGGCGATAACAAGTGAGTTCGGTCATCAGTTTCACTGTGAACAATATGCGATTGGTGGGGCGGCAATAGATGAGTATGGTACGCCCCTGCCAGATCGTACAGTAGAAGCGAGTAAACGAGCCGATGCTATTTTACTCGGTGCGGTTGGTGGCGACAAATGGGATAAAAACCCAGTTCATTTACGGCCTGAGCAAGGTTTGTTAGGAATTCGTAAAGCATTAAAGTTGTATGCTAATTTACGCCCTATTCAAAGCTTTTCAGCACTTTTACATGCATCACCCCTAAAGGAAGAAATTATAAAAGATAGTGATATTTTAATCGTTCGTGAATTAACGAGTGGTCTTTA